>NZ_CAMPFU010000001.1:85000-408075 GCF_946848805.1 Deinococcus sp. Marseille-Q6407 | reverse complement strand
TTGGGGAACTTTTGTGCCCACTCCATCAGAGCGCTGAAAAAGAGGCTTGTCACCGCCTGGCAGCGGGTCCGCTATATTCACCTGCCCCGTCAGCTTATGGACGCCAACTTACGCCGCTATCAATAGAAGAGGTGCGGGTCTTTCTGTCGTTCGTGGAGACCCATCTGTATCTGCATGTCACTTACGAGGAACTGCTGATGCGGCGCACCGGCCACCCGGCCGCCGTACAGGGCCGCGCCGCACATCAGCGGCTGGCAGCTTACGGCGAGGGCCTGCGCGCCCGGCTGCTCTCGCAGGGGCCGACCCAGCCCCTGCTGGAAGAACTGCACCACGTGATGTGCACCTGGCTGCTGGGCCACGTGCCACGGGTGGACCTGGGCGTGCCACTGGCAGCGACCCCAGCGCCCGCGCCTGGGCCGGCCGCAGACACAGCGACGCCGCTGCCCCGGCTGCCACAAGCCGGCTGAGCCAGGATTTGCCCCGGCCACAGCGCCGGCAGCTGCCCCCAATTCAGTTGCCCAGAATCTCGCTGAGGTTGCCGCCCGCAGCCCCGGCGGCGCCACCGAGACCCAAGGTGCCTGGGCCGCCCAGGGTGGGTGCCAGCCAAACCCGGCCGGTGCCGCGGTATACCTGCAGATAGCCCTCGCCGGTGCGGCCAGACCCCAGCAGGCTGCGGGAGCTGCGTTCCACGCTGAACTGGAGGCCAGCGGTATAGGCCAGCACCAGGTTGCCGTCCACCTTGAGGGTATCGTCCTGCAGTTCCAGCACGTCGAATTCGCTGTGGTACACCGGACTCTGCAGGCAGAAGACCCCGCTGCCGCTCAGGCGCGGCTGCACGCGGCCCTCGCCGCTGCCCAGCGTGTTGGCCAGGCCACGGTTCACATGCCGGCCCACCGTGATCTGGCCGGCGGCCGCCACAAAGGCACCGTCGTCTACGATCAGGTCCTCGCCGCGCAGTTCGCCCAGCAGGTAGTGCAGCCGGGTGGGCTCGGTGGTGATCTGGCCGCTGCCCCGGTACACCGTCTTGAACAGTGTCTCGCCGGTGGCGGCTGCAGTCACGGCGCCGCGCAGCAGGCCGCCCAGCCCGCCGCCGCCCTGTGACCCACCGGAGGCAGAAGCTTCCAGCTTGATGTCGCCGCGCAGCCACTGCAGGGCGCCCGGTTCCAGTACGGCGTGCCCACCGTTCAGTTCGACCCGCAGCTGCCGGTAGGGATCAGGGCGGTTCAGGGTCTGATGAAAGCCATGGAGCGGTTCTTCCAGCGGCTGGGCCGTGTATACCAGCACGCTGACCGCCGCGCCGGGCGTGGTGAGGGTCTGGGTCATGCGGGGTTGCCAGGTATAGTTCATAGCCCCAGGTACGTGGTGGCCAGGCGAAAAGTTCCACCAGCAGCCGAGAAAAGCAAAAAGATGAGGATTCTTAGCTCAAAAGTCGCTGTTCCTGTTGGCTGCCCAGCCCTGTCAAAAGAGAACCTGACCAGGTTGATATTTGGGGACCAGAGAGAAGCACACAGAGAATTTGAGAGAGTCAAGTTGGAAGAACAAGTGCCCTGAAACGCCTCCCCGTTTTTTGAGGGGAGAGTCAGAAAGCTTTACTCGGCGGCTTTCTGCTCTTATACTTCCGCTACGGAGGAAAGATGAACTACAAAAGACTAAGTGAACAGGTCCTTGAACTGACCAACCCCCAGCGCAGCGATACCTTTGTGCGGCAGTTTCGTGAAGCGGTGCGGCAGGGTGAACTGAAGGCCATTTATCTGCCCGGAGAACGCTTTACCCTGCCCAAGGAATACACCCGGCGCGGCAAAAGCGGCACCTACCAAAAAGACACCAAGGAAATGCTGTTTGAATACACCCCCGAATTTGAACAGTGGTTCGACGAGAAGAACCGCGAACTGGCTGTGAGCCGCAAGGGCGGCAGCATCAAGGCCACGGTGGAAACTGTGGAAGCCGGCCTGGTGGACTTTGAAGCCCTGGCCCGCGAAACCCAGGAGAAGATGCAGGCCAGCTTCGAAAAGGGCCAGCAGCTGGGCAAGTCACGGACCCGCAAGACCGGAACCCGCAGCCGCAAATAAGTCCCCGGCGCGGTGCCCCTTCTTTCCCCGCCGTGCGCGGGGTTTTTTGTTTCTGCCTGCCGGCTGGCACCGGCCGGGACACCAGGGGTATTCTGGGCGCCATGAATGGAACTCCCCCACCCCAGCCCACCGAATCCAGCCCACCTGCGACTGCCCCGGGGCTGCTGCTGGTGATGACCGGAGCGTCCGGCGTGGGCAAGGGCACGCTGCGCGCCCGCTGGCTGAAAGACCAGAACGTGTTCTATTCGACCTCCTGGACCACCCGCGCCCCGCGTGAAGGCGAGCGCGACGGCATAGATTACGTGTTCGTGGACCGGGATACCTTCAGCGAGCACATTGACCGGGGCGAATTTCTGGAGCACGCCGAGTTCGTGGGCAACCACTACGGCACCCCGCTGGGGCCTATCCGCGACGCACTGGCCCGCGGGCAGGACGTGGTGCTGGAAATCGAGGTGGAAGGCGCACGGCAGGTGCGCGAACGCCTGGGCAACGAAGCCGTGATGATCTTTATCATGCCGCCCAGCCTGGATGAACTGCGCCGCCGGCTGGTGGAACGCGGCACCGAGAGCCCCGACAAGATTGAAAAGCGGCTGGCCCGCGCCGGCACCGAGATGCAGCAGAGCGACATGTTCGACTATCTGGTCGTCAACGACGATCTGGAGCGGGCGGTGGCCGACCTGCACCGCATTCAGCAGGCCGAGCGCAGCCGCCTGATTCCGGCGGCGCAGCGTTCCCCCGAGCAGCAGCAGCTGGCCGGCGCCGCCGAGCATCTGCGCACCCGGAGGGCCTCATGACCCCGGCCCGCGCCCGCCTGAGCCTGGTGCAGGGCGACATTACCCGGCAGCCGGCCGACGCCATTGTCACTGCCGCCAACAGTGGCCTGCGCGGAGGCGGCGGGGTGGACGGCGCCGTTCACGCCGCTGCCGGCCCCGAGCTGCTGGCGGCGCTGCGGCCCATCGGCGGCACCCCCACCGGCACCGCCGTCATCACGCCGGCTTTCCGGCTGGAAGCGCGGGGCGTGCGCTGGGTGATTCACGCGGTGGGGCCGGTCTGGCACGGCGGCGGGCGCGGCGAAGCCGGGCAGCTGGCCGGGGCTTACCGCCAGAGCCTGGACCTGGCCGCCGAAGCCGGCGCCCACAGCGTGGCCTTTCCGCTGATCAGCGCGGGCGTGTACGGCTACCCGCTGGAAGGCGCCCTGGACATCGCCCTGAGCGCGCTGCTGGCAGGGCTGGAACAGCACCCCGAGCTGGAAGCCCGGCTGGTGCTGTTCGGGGAACCCACCTTCCGCGCTGCCGAAGCCGCCCTGGCCCGGCGCTGAGCCGGAGCGGGCGGCGGCCCGGCGCCCAGGCTGGGTTTATTTGGCCTTGGTCAGAATCCGCACGCTGAGCAGTTTGTCCGGCACGGCGCCTTCGATGGGCGCTTCACTGCCACCGTCGCTGGTGGCGGTGCGGGTCAGGCTGCTGAGCGTTTCCTGACCGCTGACCACCTTGCCGAAAATGGTGTGGCGGCCGTTCAGAAAGTCGGTGGGCGCAAAGGTGATAAAGAACTGGCTGCCGTTGGTGCCGGGACCGGAGTTCGCCATCGCCAGCAGGTTCGGCTCGTTGAAGGTCAGGTTCTGGCGAATCTCATCGGGGAACTGATAGCCGGGGCCGCCGGAGCCCCATTCGGCTTTCTTGGACTCGTCCACGCTGAGGGGATCGCCGCCCTGCGCCATGAAGCCGTCAATCACGCGGTGGAAGCGGGTGCCGTCATAAAAATGATTGCGGGCCAGGTGCACGAAATTGTTCACCGTGACCGGGGTGTCGTTTTCCAGCAGGTCAATCAGGACCTGTCCGCGCGAGGTGTCGAACAGGGCGTAGTAGTCGGTGCCGTCTTGCAGGGTGCGCTTGGGCGCCTCGCTGAACTTGCGCACCGGCTCCTGGCTGAGGGGGTCCAGCGCCGTATAACCGGCCGGAATCTTGCCCGGTTCGGTCACGGTGGGGGCACTGCTGGTGCTGGCCGCCGAAGCGGTCGCCGTATCTGAAGCGGCCTCGCCGGAAGCCTCAGTGGCCGCAGCGCTGGCCCCAGCGGCGGCGCCGGAAGTGGTGGTCGAGCTGGTGGTGGTCTTGGTCTGCTCCTGGCAGGCGCTTAGGGCGCCCATGCCCAGCAGGGCCGTGAGCAGCAGCGCGGGGGTCTTGGCAAAGTTCATCGGGTGTCAGTCTAGCCACAGACAGTGGGAAGCGTGTTAAAGGGTGCCCGCTTCCCCCCTGCCCGCCGGCCCTCCCCCACTCCGCCGGCTTACAGCTCAGGCAGGTAGGCGGCCACCTGCGGCAACAGGTCACGGGCCGTCAGGTCCAGCCGCACCGGCGACACGCTGATCAGGCCGCGCTGCACCGCGCCGTAGTCGGTGCGTTCGTCCTCGTGGGCGGGAGCGGTGCTGGTGCCGGCCACCCAATGGTACTCGCGGCCTTCGGGGTCGCGGCGCGAATCGATGCGGTCTTCCCAGCGGTGCATGCCCACCTCGGTCACCTGCACGCCCTGCGGGGGGCCGCCAGGGAAATTCACGTTCAGCAGGGTGCGCGGCGGCAGGCCACGCGCCGCCACCTCGGCAGCCAGGCGGGCGGCGTAAGCGGCTCCGGCACTGAAATCGTACTCGCCATCGGGGCCGGCCTGCTGGCTGAAGGCGATGGACGGCACCCCCAGCGCCAGCCCCTCGATGGCGACCGCCACCGTGCCGGAATGGGTCAGGTCGTCGCCCAGGTTGGGGCCGAGGTTGATGCCGCTGACCACCAGATCCGGCCGGGCCAGCAGGTGAACGCCCAGCACCACGCAGTCGGCCGGGGTACCGTCCACCCGGTAAGCCGGAATCCGCTCTCCGAAGCCGGCCGCCGCCGTGTGCTTGAAGCGCAGCGGCCGCCGGATGGTGATGCCGTGGCCCACCGCCGACTGCTCCACGTCCGGCGCCACCACGAACACGTTGGCCTGTTCCGCCAGGGCCAGCGCCAGCGCCTTGATGCCCGGCGAGAAAATCCCGTCGTCGTTAGCGACCAGAATGGTGGGCTTGCCCGGGTCGGCCGGCTGAAAACGGGGCGGGCGCTCGGGCTGGGGCGCCGGGGCACCCGCTGTGTCAGGGGAAGCAGACGGGTGCAGCGGTTGGGGCTGTTCGGCAGTCATGCTGTCTATCCTGCCATGCGCCCGGCTGCTGGCCGTCAGGCCCCTGTCTGCCCCGAGCGGCCATCCCTGCAACACAAAAGCGGCCGCGCAGGACCGCCTTTGCTGCTCAGCGCCGTATTCAGCGGCGCTTGGTAGAGATGGTGCCCTTGTCGCTGTGCACGGTAACCCGCTTTTGCAGCACCTGTTTCTTGCCGCCCAGCCCCAGCACTTTGGCCAGCAGCAGGGCCGGCACCGCCAGCACTGCCGAGACGGCGTTCCACACAGCACCGGTCAAGCTGGGCAGCACCGGCTTCGGCGCGCTCTGCTGCATGGTCAGCATGGAGTGGGGCTGGTCCATCCGGGCGCTGCGCTGCCAGGCCCGCTGGCGCTGCTGCGGGGACAGGGCGCCGCCGGTTTCGGCTGCGTAGGCAATCGCGCGGGCTTCACGCGGGGTCAGGTAGCCTTCTTCCTTGATCTGGGCGCTGAGGCTGGCCTCGCTGGACCCGAAATGCTTGGCGTAGGCGTAGGTCAGCTCGGCGCCGAAAAACAGAATCATAGAGTTGTAGTAAATCCACAGCAGCAGCAGAATCACCGAGGAGTAGGCCCCGAAAGCGCTGGTCGGCGCAAAGTTGGCAAAGTACCAGCTGATAACGACCTGCAGAATGGAGAACAGCACCGCCGTGATCGCCGCTCCCACCAGCACATCCTTCCATTGCAGGCGCACGTTGGGTAGCTCGCGGTAGATCACCGCAAACACGCCGGTCAGTAGCACCGCACCCAGAATCAGGGTGCCCAGCCGCGCCAGAAAAGCGCCGGCGCCCCAGGCCTGGCCCAGCTGCTGCGCGATGGCCGACATGTAGGTGTTCAGCGCAAAGAACAGCAGCATCACCACCCCGAAGCCCAGCACCATCAGCAGGCCCTTGCCGCGGGTCCTCAGCTGCCCGGCAAAGCCGCCAGTGGCCTCGGACGGCACGTTCCACAGTTCGTTGAGCGAGCCCTGTAGCTGCACGAACAGGTTGGTGGCCCCCCAGGCCAGTGTCAGCAGACCGATCACGGCGCCGGCGGTGATGCCACCGCTGAAGTCCACTTTGCCCTTCTGGCCGTCAAGCATGGTTTGCAGCGCCGTACCCACATCGGCCCCGAAATTGCTGGCCAGAAAGTCCACGATGCGTTGCTGCACGCTGGGGTCGGCCAGCAGGCTGGTCAGAAAGGTGATGGCCAGAATCAGCAGCGGCACCAGCGCGAAGATGGTGAAGTAGGTCAGGGCGGCGGCCAGGCGCGGCGCGTTGTCCTTGCCGAAGGACGTGGCCGCCTCGCGCACCAGCAGAGCAGTTTGGGGTACAGAAAGCATCTTGCCTAGCAGTCTAATCGCCCCTGCCCCGGCGCGGCGCCCGCAGACACTCACAGGCCGTTTAGGGTTCTGCCGGGGGAGGGCCCGCTTGCTGCGGGAACTCGCCCCTGCCCCGTGCAGCCACCAAGACACCGGGAGCACTTTTAACGGCTGAAAGGCTGAGCGGCAGCTGCGGCCGACGACCACCGCCCTATGACAAACGGTCAGATCTCAATTATGCTGTCTGGTATGCCCAGTCCTAATCAATTGACCCGCTACTACGATGTGAAGCGCGACGCGAATGGGCAGCGCTACGTGGAAGTCCACGTGACCGGCTTTCCGCTGCTGCAAATTCCGCTGCTGAACAAATCCACCGGCTTTTCCCGCGAGGAACGCCGGGCGCTGAACATCGAAGGATTGGTGCCGCCGCATACCAGCAGCCTGCAGGAGCAAAAGACCCGCACCTACAACTCCTACCGCAAGCAGACCAGCGATTTCGAGCGCCACGAATTCCTGCGGGCGCTGCAGGACCGCAACGAGGTGCTGTTCTACGCGCTGCTGCTGGACCACCTCGAAGAGATGCTACCGATTCTCTACACCCCCACGGTGGGCGAAGCGGTCAAGAACTTCTCGGACATCTACCGCTATCCGCGCGGGCTGGCCGTCAGCACCGACGACATCGAGCACGTGGAAGAGGTGCTGGACAACGTGCCGCTGAACGACGTGCGGATGATCGTGGCGACCGATTCCAGCGCCATTCTGGGCATCGGGGATCAGGGCTTTGGCGGCATGGCGATTTCTATCGGGAAGCTGAGCCTGTACGTGGCCGGCGGCGGCCTGGGGCTGGACAAGACCCTGCCGGTGGAACTGGACGTGGGCACCGACCGCAAGGACCTGCTGGACGACCCCCTCTATCTGGGGCAGCACCACCGCCGACTGACCGGCCGGCAGTACGACGAATTCCTGGACCGGTTCGTGGAAGCGGTGGCCGAGCGCTACCCGCAGGCCATTATTCAGTGGGAAGATTTTGCGCGGGGCACGGCTTTCCGGGTACTGGAACGCTACCGCCGGGTCATTCCCAGCTTCAACGACGACATTCAGGGCACCGGCGCGATGGCCGTGGCGGGCCTGATCAGCGCGGCGCGGATCAAAGGCGAAACGCTCTCGGATCAGGTGTTCGTGGTGGTGGGCAACGGCGCCGGCGGCATCGGGGTAGCCGACATGATCCGCGAGGGCCTGCGGCGTGAGGGCCTGGACGAGGAGCAGATTCGCCAGCGGCTGTACGTGGTGGGCCGCACCGGGCTGATGGTGGAAGGGCTGGGCTACGAGAAAGACGCCTTTCAGCAGGTGTTTATCCAACCGCGCAGCGCCGTGGAAGGCTGGACGCTGGCCGGCGAGCAGCCCACGCTGCTGGAAACGGTCCGGAGTGCGCGCGCCACCGCCGTGCTGGGCCTGACCGGCTCGCCGGGTCTGTTCAGCGAGGACGTGGTAAATGCCATGCTGGAACACACCCCGCGCCCGATCGTCTTTCCGCTGTCGAACCCCACCAGCCATATCGAGGCGCACCCGGCCGACCTGCTGCGCTGGACCGACGGCCAGGCGATTATCGCCACCGGCAGCCCGTTTCACCCTATCGAGCACGGCGGGCGCGAGTACCGCATCGGGCAGGGCAACAACGCCTTTATCTTCCCGGGCCTGGGTTTCGGCGCCGTGATGAGCCGCGCCCGCGAGATCACCGACGGCATGGTGATGGAAGCGGCGCAGACCCTGGCCGACTGGACAGCCGAATATGCCGGTGAGGAAGCGGTCTTTCCCGCCATCGATCAGCTGCGGGCGGTCAGTGAGCAGGTGGCGGTGCGGGTGGCCCGGCGGGCCATCGCTGAAGGCGTGAGCGCCGAGCGCCGGATTCGCAACATGAGCGACGAGGAGCTGACGGCCTTTATCCGCGAGCATCAGTGGACGCCGGAATATCTGCCGTTCCGCCGCGCCGCCGACGCCGAACTGGCCGGCGGGCTGTAAGCTCTGGCCCGGCGCGCACTCCAACTGGCGCGCACTCCAAACAGAACCCCCAGCCGGGAATCACTCCAGGCTGGGGGTTTTTGCTGGGTCTGCGTCCCCTGGCGTCAGGCTGCCGGAGCCAGAATCCACAGCAGCACGTAAGCCACCATGAGAAAGGGAGCGGCGCCAGTCATGATGCCGAGCAGCACCACCAGAACCCGCAGCAGGGTCAAGTCGGTCTGAGGCAGGTAACGGCGTTGCAATCCGGCCACCACGCCGGCCAGCATCTTGCGGCTTTCGTCGCGGCGGAATTCGGTTGCCGGACGCTCGGGCAGGGGATCTCTTTTCATGCTCCTAGCTTAACGGCCGGCCCCGGCTCCCGCATCCTTCTAAAGGTGGAGGGGAGCCAGCAGCCGTGACCCCGACCTTAGGCCTGGGAAGAAGCCTGGGCCTGCCGCTGACGTTCCAGCGCCGCTTCGACCAGACCGGCAAAAGGCGGGCTGGGGCGCATCGGGCGGCTCTTGAACTCGGGGTGCGCCTGCAGCGCCACGTAGTAGGGGTGGACATTGCGGGGCAGCTCGATGGTTTCCACCAGGCCGGCGCCGCGGCCGTTCATGCCGGGCGTCACGCCGCTGATGACCAGACCGGCGTCTTGCAGCTGCGGCACATAACGGGGGTTCACCTCGTAGCGGTGGCGGTGGCGCTCGGTCACCACGCCGCCCTGCGGCACGCCGTACATCTCGGCCACGCGGGTGCCGGGGGCCAGCTGCATGGGCCAGTCACCCAGTCGCATGGTGCCGCCCAGACCTTCCACTTCCAGCTGCTCGGGCATCAGGTCAATCACCTTGTCCTCGGCGTAGGGGTCGAACTCGGAGGAGTTGGCGTCCTTGATACCGGCCTGGTGCCGGGCGTACTCGATGACGGCCACCTGCATGCCCAGGCAGACGCCCAGATAAGGCACGCCACGCTCGCGGGCGTACTGGGCGGCGCGAATCTTGCCCTCGATGCCGCGAATGCCGAAGCCGCCCGGCACCAGAATGCCGTCGGCATCGCCCAGCAGGGCTTCGATGTTTTCGCCGCTTTCGGAAAGTTCCTCGGCGTTGACCCACTTGATGTTGACGCGGGCGTCGTTGGCGATGCCGGCATGGGTCAGCGATTCCAGCAGGCTGAGGTAAGCGTCGGGCATGGCGGTGTACTTGCCCGCAATGGCGATGGTGACCTCGTTTTCCGGGGTCTTGAGGGTCTTGACGGCGTTGGTCCAGACATTCAGGTTGGGGTGGGTGCGTTCCAGACCCAGCAGGTCCTCCACCGCCTTGCCCAGGCCCTGTTCTTCCAGCGCCAGCGGCACCTCGTAGATGTGCGGCACGTCGTAGCTGCTGAACACCCGGTTTTCACGCACGCTGGTAAAGGCGGCGATCTTGCGGGTGATGTCATCCGGCAGTTTTTCCTTGGAGCGCACCATCACGATGTCGGGGCTGATGCCGTAGCTACGCAGCGCCGCCACCGAGTGCTGGGTGGGCTTGGTCTTGAACTCGTTGGAGGTGCCCAGGTACGGCACCAGCGTCAGATGCAGGAACAGGACATTCTCGTCGCCCTCGTCAAAGCGGAACTGCCGGATGGCTTCCAGGAACGGCAGCGATTCGATGTCACCCACCGTGCCGCCCACTTCCACCAGCACGATTTCGGCGCCGGCCGTTTCACCGGCGGTGCGAATCCGGCGCTTGATCTCGTCGGTCACGTGCGGAATCACCTGCACGGTCTGCGAGAGGTAATCGCCGGCCCGCTCCTTGCGGATGACTTCCTGGTACACCTGCCCGGTGGTGATGTTGCTGCCCTGGGGGATATCCAGGTCAAGGAAGCGCTCGTAGTTGCCGATGTCCAGGTCCGTTTCGGCGCCCGAAGCGGTCACAAAGCACTCGCCGTGCTCATAAGGGCGCATGGTGCCGGCGTCGATGTTGATGTAAGGGTCGATTTTGACAGCGGTGACTTTGTAACCACGGGCCCGCAGCAGCGCGCCCAGGCTGGCGCTGGCGATGCCCTTGCCCAGGCTGCTGACCACGCCGCCGGTAACGAAGATGTATTTCATGCTGAACTCCTTCCGGAAAGAAGCGGTAGGGAGAAGAAAATGGAGATGATACCGGCGAACACGGCTTCTCTGGCCTCAGGGCGGCTCTGGAAAGGCAGGATGGCCCAAGAGAGGCAAACTGGAATAAAAAAAGCCGTGGCAGCTAGGCTCACGGGGTTTCAGGATAGCACGGGGGCGCCGGGGCGCAGAGAGGCCGGGAACACCAGAAAGCCCTGGTCCCTCTGCGCCCTTCTCCCCCGGCAGCCTCAGCTGTGGCGCTCGGCAGCCGAGGTGCCGGCGGCCATCAGTTCGGCCAAGCGTGCGGCCGTGTTCTGGGCGCCCATCTGCCGGGCGGCGTCCAGGGCGCTGAAGCCGGCGGCGTCACGGGCGTTCAGGTCGGCGCCACGGTTCAGCAGCAGTTCCAGCATCTCGCTGCGGTCGAACATGGCGGCCAGGAACAGGGCGGTGCGGCCGTCGGGGCCGGGGCTGTCCACATCCACGCCCAGGTCCAGCATCAGGCGCACCATGTCCAGCTCACCCTTGAAGGCGGCGGCCTGAAGCGGAGTCTGGCCCCGGTCGTTGGCACGCGACGCGTCGGCGCCGGCTTCCAGCAGCACCCGCACCACTTCCGGCTGGCTGTTGTAAGCGGCCAGCATCAGCAGGGTATCGCCCTTTTCGTTGGTCAGGTTGACCGGCACACCCTGTTCCAGCCAGCCCTGCACCTCGGCCGCCTCGCCGGCGCGGGCCAGGTCGAACATGCGCTGCAGCAATTCCAGAATCTGGGGGTCAAGTTCGGAGGCATGGGTCATGCGCCCCAGTGTGCCACAGCTGCTTGCCGCCGCATGGTGAGGCACCCGGCCCTTTGCACTTGGCCCTTTCTCTACGGATTCTCTGCGGGCCAGCTCCCAGCTCTAGGCCGGCTGCTCAGCCTGCTTTTCCTGAGTCAGTGCGGCCAGCTGCTCGCCGGCCAGCCGCATCAGCGCCCACTGCCCCGCCAAGAACCACAGCCCCAGCAGCAAGGCACCCAGATTCAGCAGCCACACGGCCGGCGTCAGCCACTGCCGGGCCTGCTGGACCCGCGTCAGCCAGCCCTGGACCTCGGCCTGCTCGGCGCGCAGCTGCGGCAGGCTGGGACGATGTTCCAGCAACTCCGCCCAGTTGCCGGCCACCGTCTGCAGGCCCTGCAGGGCCTGGTCGGTCACGCCGTTCTGGCTCAGGAACAGCCCGATGATGGGCGCCGAGCGGGCCTGCGCGGCCAGGTCGCCCAGCGTGCGCACGGCGTCCAGCGTCTCGGGGCGGGCCAGCAGGTCCAGCGGGGCCAGTGAAGCGGTCAGCTGCTCCAGGCCGGTGTTCAGGTTGGTCAGACCGGCGCTGGCCTGATCCAGCCAGTGGGCCAGCTGCGGCGCGAAGATCAGGGTCAGGCCCCAGGTGCCCAGCGTGAGCAGCACGGACAAACCTATGCCCAGGCCCCCCAGCAGGCGGGCCAACCGCCAGAACGCGGCCGGAGGGCGGGGACGGGTGGGGGCTGGCGTCATGCCGTGCATTGTACGGCTGGGACGGGAGCGGCAGGGGGGCCACAAGTCAGCGCCCCCGGCCGGAAAGCCCCAGAACAAGCTGAGGCGCCGGCCGGGGGCGCTGCGAAAAAGCAGTCTAGCGGGCGATTTCGGTGGCGCGGCTTTCGCGTACCACCGTGACCTGCACCTGCCCGGGGTATTCCATGTCTTGCTCGATGCGGCCGGCCACGTCGCGGGCCAGCAGCGTGGCCTGCGCGTCGCTCACCTGATCCGGCTGCACGATCACCCGCACCTCGCGGCCGGCCTGAATGGCGTAGGCCTGCTGCACACCGGGAAACGACACCGCAATTTCTTCCAGGGCTTCCAGGCGGCGGGTGTAGGCTTCCAGCTCCTCGCGGCGTGCGCCGGGGCGGGCCGCGCTGATGGCGTCGGCAGCGGCCACCAGCACCGAGTACAGCGTCTCGCCGTTTTCGGGGTCGTGGTGGTGGGCGATGCCGTCAATCACCTCGTGCGGCTCACCGAAGCGGGCCGCCAAGCTGATGCCGATCTCCACGTGGGTGCCTTCCACCTCGCGGTCGATGCTCTTGCCGATGTCGTGCAGCAGCCCGGCGCGGCGGGCCATCACGGCGTCCAGGCCCAGTTCGTCGGCCATGATGCCGGTCAGGTGCGCCACCTGAACAGAGTGCTTGAGGACATTCTGCCCGTAGCTGGAGCGGAAATACATTCGCCCCAGCAGCTGCAGCAGCCCCGGCTTGAGGCCCACCACGCCCGCCTCGATGGCGGCTTCCTCGCCCTGGGTGTGAATAAAGGTGCGCATGTCCTCCTGGGCGCGGCCCACCATCTCCTCGATGCGGGCGGGGTGAATGCGGCCGTCTTCCAGCAGGCCTTCCAGCACGTGCCGGGCCACCTCGCGCCGCAGTGGGTTGAAGCTGCTGAGCATCACCGCTTCGGGGGTGTCGTCGATGATCAGGTCCACACCAGTTAGCGCCTCAAAGGCCCGGATGTTGCGGCCCTCGCGGCCGATCAAGCGGCCTTTCATGGCGTCGCTGGGAATCGGCACCACGCTCACCGACAGCTGAGCGCTGGTTTCAGAGGCGCTGCGCTGAATGGCCTGGGCAATCACGCTGCGGGCCTGCCGGGCAATTTCCTTGCTGCTCAGATCGGCGGCGCTGCGGACGCGGGCGGCCTTTTCCTCTTCCAGCTCGGCGTCCAGGGCGCTCAGAATGCGCTCGCGGGCTTCCTCGCGGCTCAGTCCGGCCACCTCCTGCAAACGGGTACAGACCTCAGCGGCGCGGCTCTGTAGCTCCTGTTCCTGTCCAGCCAGCTCGCGGGCCTGACGCTCCAGGCGTTCTTCCAGGGCGTCGAGGCGTTCGCCGCGCACGTCCAGCTGCTCGGCGCGGCGGCTCTGGCGTTCCAGCTCGCGGTTCATGGCCTCGCGCTCGTTGCGGTATTCCTGGCGGTCGGCGTTCAGGCGCTCGCGGTCCTCGGCCATCTCGGCCTTGAGAGAACTGCGCTCGGCGGCCAGCTGTCCGCGCTCCTGTTCCAGCTGCAGCCGGTCGGCGCTGACCGTGTCGCGCAGCGACTGAAACTGCTGGCGCTGCTCGGCCAGCTGGCTGCGGCGGTCCTCCAGCTGCTGGCGCTGCTCGCGCAGTTGCTCGGCCAGCTGGGCACGCTGCTGTTCGGTCTGTTGTTGGGCCTGTTGGAGAATCTGTGCAGCCTGCGCCTCGGCGTCAGCCTGGGCGCTGGTCCGCAGGGCCTGCACGTCACTGCGGGCCTGCTCGCGCAGCGCGGCCACCTCGGCCTCGGCTTCCTGGCGAATGGCTCCGGCCCGCTCAAGGGCCTGCTGCTCGTGCTGTTGCTCGACCTGCTGGCGGCGCTGGCTGCCCAGCTGCTGCCCGGCCCAGAACGCGGCCATGATTCCCAACAGAGCCAGAATGATGTATGGGACTGTCAAATAAGGCTCCTTCCTGCAATGGTTCTGATGTCTGGAGAAAGTGGTTAAAAACTGGAGAAAGCGGCTGAACACCGGCAGAGGCCTCTGCATAGGCGTGGGCCCGGCAGGACAGCGGCAAAGAGGGGCGAAATTGAGCACCCGAAAGTGAAGAGATGGTCCTCCAGCTCAGTGTAGCCTGTCGGCCCTTCGCTTTAGACCGCTCGCCTCTCCGGCTCTGGACCTTCTCTATCCATGCTCCGGCGTAGGCGTAGGCGTAGGTGTGGGTGTAGGCGCAGTGTGCCCCCAGCCCGGCGGCCGGCGCAGGCCAGATGTTAGACTGGCATGTTTAGCCCGCCGAGCAAATCCCGCTCAACCGCTACGCTTCAGACAGAAACCTCCCCGGCCGCCCCCGGGCCTGCCACCCACCCCAAAGGAGTTCCGTTTTGCCGCGTTCTGCCCAACCCAAAACTGCCAAAACTGCACCTGAAAGTGCACAGCAAAATGCACAGCCCAAAGCTGCCCCGGAGGAGAAGACGGCCGTGGCCGACCTCTCGCCTGACCTTTCGCAGGTGGCCGGCGTGCCCGAAGACACCGGCCAGCCCAGCCCGGCCGGCCGCCGGGCCAATGTGCGCCCGCCGGCCACCCCCGTCACCCAGGCGTCTAACCTGATTGTGCGCGGCGCCCGCGAACACAACCTCAAGAACGTCACGGTCGAGCTGCCGCGCGACCAGTTCATCGTCATTACCGGGGTGTCGGGCTCGGGCAAAAGCACCCTGGCCTTCGACACCATCTACGCCGAGGGCCAGCGCCGCTACGTCGAGTCCCTGAGCGCTTATGCCCGGCAGTTCCTGGGCCTGATGGAAAAGCCGGACGTGGACGCCATCGAAGGGCTTTCACCGGCCATTTCGATTGACCAAAAGACCACCAGCCACAACCCGCGCTCCACGGTGGGCACCGTCACCGAAGTCCATGATTACCTGCGGTTGCTGTTCGCGCGGGTGGGCACGCCCTACTGCCCCATCTGCGGGCGTAAGATTGAGCGCCAGAGTCCCAGTGAAATCACCGACCGGCTGCTGGACGGCTACCCGGACGCCCGCGCCATTCTGCTGGCGCCGGTGGTGCGCGGCCGCAAGGGCGAGTACCGCAAGCTGTTCGGTGACCTGCGGCGCGAGGGCTTTGCCCGCGTGCGGGTAGACGGCGTGCTGTATGAGCTGGAAGAAGCCGAGAAGCTGAAGTTGGAAAAGTTCGAGAAGCACGATGTGGACGTGGTGATTGACCGCCTGAAGCTGCGCGCCGACGACCGGGGCCGCATTGCTGAAAGTGTGGAGCTGGGCCTGCGCCGCGGCGAGGGCCTGCTGCGGGTGATGCTGCCTGATCAGGGCGCCGAGGAACTGTATTCCGAGAAATTCGCCTGCCCCGAACACGGCAGCGTGCTGGAAGAACTGGAGCCGCGCTCCTTTTCCTTCAACAACCCCTACGGCGCCTGCGGCGACTGCTCGGGCCTGGGCTACAAGCAGAAATTCTCGGCCGAGCGGGTGGTGGACCCGGAACTGTCTATTGCGGGCGGGGCCATTTTGCCCTGGTCCAAGAAGGGCTCGACCGGCGGCATCTACTACTGGGACAAGCTGCGGGCGCTTTCCGAGCACCTGGAATTCGACCTCAAAGCACCCTGGCGTGACCTGCCGCAGAAGGTGCAGGACATCATCCTGAACGGCATCGACGAGCCATTCGAGGTGGTCTACCGGCGCGGCGGCAAGGAAACCATGCGCTTTATGACCGAGTATGAGGGCGTGCTGCCCAACCTGGAGCGGCGCTACCTGGACACCGAGTCCGACTACATGCGCGAGAAGCTCGAAGAGATGATGGAGCTGCAGCCCTGCCCCACCTGCGGTGGCACCCGTTACCGGCCCGAAATCCTGGCGGTGCGCGCCGGGGGGCTGAACATCGCGCAGGTCAGCAGCATGAGCGTGCTGGACGCCGACACCTTTTTCGGCCGGCTGGCCGAGAACGCGGTAACGGCGGAGGACGCTGCGCCCTACGTGAAGGGCAACCTGGGCGGCACGGCGCAGGCGGCCCCGGCGCGGCACCCCGAGTACCGGCTGAGCGAATTCGGCGCGGCGGTAGCGGCCCCGATTCAAAAGGCCATCCGCACCCGGCTGAGCTTTCTGGTGGACGTGGGCCTGGATTACCTGTCGCTGGACCGCACCGCCAATACTCTTTCCGGCGGCGAGGCGCAGCGCATCCGGCTGGCGACCCAGGTGGGCAGCGGCCTGACCGGCGTGCTGTATGTGCTGGACGAGCCCAGCATCGGACTGCACCCCAAGGACAACGGCCGCCTGATCGGCACCCTCAAGAACCTGCGCGACCTGGGCAACACCCTGCTGGTGGTGGAACACGACGAAGACACCATGCTGGAAGCCGATTATCTGGTGGACATGGGCCCCGGCGCCGGGGTCCACGGCGGCGACGTGGTTTCGGCCGGCACGCCCCAGGAGGTCCGCGACGACCCCAACAGCCTGACCGGCAAGTACCTGCGCGGCGAGCTGGAGATTCCGCTGCCCGACAAGCGCCGCCGCGGCAATGGCCGCCGGCTGCGGATTTTCGGGGCCAATCAGCACAACCTCAAAGACGTGGATATCGAGATTCCGCTGGGCATCATGACGGTGGTCACCGGCCCCAGCGGCTCAGGCAAGAGCACCCTGATTCACGACATCCTGCACGCCACGCTGGCCCGCGACCTCAACGGCGCCAAGACCAGCCCGGGCCGCTACAACCGCATTGAGGGCCTGGAACACCTCGACAAAGTCATCGAAATCGACCAGTCGCCCATCGGCCGCACCCCGCGCTCCAACCCGGCCACCTACACTGGCGTGTTCACCGAAATCCGCGACCTGTTCACCCGCACCCCCGAGGCGCGGCGCCGGGGCTATCAGGCGGGCCGCTTTTCCTTCAACGTGAAGGGCGGGCGCTGTGAGCACTGCAAGGGTGACGGCGTCATGAAAATCGAGATGAACTTCCTGCCAGACATCTACGTGCCGTGCGAGGTCTGTCACGGTGCGCGCTACAACCGCGAAACGCTGGAAGTCAAATACAACGACAAAACCATCGCCGACGTGCTGGACATGACGGTGGAAGACGCCTGCGAGTTCTTCGAGAGTATTCCCGCAATCGCCGGCAAGCTGCAACTGCTGCTGGACGTGGGTCTGGGCTACATGAAAATCGGGCAGCCCAGCACCACGCTCTCGGGCGGTGAGGCGCAGCGCATCAAGCTGGCGACCGAACTGGCGAAAAGAGCGACCGGCAAGACCATCTACATTCTCGACGAACCCACCACCGGCCTGCACTTCGAGGACGTGCGCAAGCTGATGCTGGTGCTGGAGCGGCTGGTCGAGGGCGGCAACACCCTGGTGATCATCGAACACAACCTGGACGTGATGAAGTCCGCCGACCACATCATCGACCTGGGGCCCGAAGGCGGCGTGCGGGGCGGCACGGTGGTCACGGCCGGCACCCCCGAACAGGTTGCCGCGCACCCCACCAGCTACACTGGGGAGTACCTGCGGATGGTCCGGGGCCTGGTCCCGGCGGCGCAGAGCGAAATCCACTCTTCTCCGGCGGCTGGCAGCAAGTCCGCTCAAGTCGGGGCCGCCAGCAGCAAGGCCACCAAGGCAGAAGCTGACAAGCTCGCACCCAAGCGCAGCGCCGCCAAGGCGGACAAAGCGGCGGAGCCGGCCAAAAAAGCCCCCGCAAAAAAGACCCCGGCAAAAAAAGCTGAGACGGCCGCCGCAAGCAGCAAGCCCCGCAAGGCCGCCGGACAGAAAGGCAAGAAGGCATGAGTCACCCAGAACAGCCCCACCAGGACCCCCGCAGCGGCGCCGCCCCGGAAGAACGCGCCGGGGACGGAACCAATAGCGCCGGGCAGCCCCGCCCCGCCTGGGCCGAGCCGGAGCAGACGGCCAAAGCAGGCCAGCCCGCCGAGCAGGTGGTGGCCGCCGTTCCCCAAGTCACCGAAGTTACAGAAGTCAGCGAGGTTGATGCGGCGCCCATGACCGAGCCGGCCGGCCGGCCGCTGGGCCGGGAGGCCGACGAGGTGGTGGCCGCGCCTGTTGAGCCGCGCCGCACCGGCCCGCAGCTCTCTCCGCAGGAGCGGCTGCGGCGGCAGAACTGGCTGGGCCTGGGCGGCCGGGTCATCGGTGGGCTGGTCACGCTGGCCGCGCTGCTGGCGGTGCTGAGCAGCGGCTGGGAATGGAGCAACGTGCTGTTCCTGTGGGTGCTGCTGGCCATCTTGGCCGACGAGTTCGGCGGCTGGTTCGGATACATCGCCGCCTTTATGGGCCTGCTGACCCTGCTGATGGGCAATCAGCCGGACGACACCTGGAAAGTGCTGCTGCCGCTGGTGGGCGGCGCCCTGCTGGCGCTGCTGGTGGTCAAGCATTCCGGTGGCTGGATCGTGCTGCCGTTCGCAGCGGCGGTGTTTGCCCTGCCGATCATTGCAGCGGCGCAGTTCGGGCACCTGCTGGACGAGAACCTGCTGCTGGTGGCCGACCCTAATTTGCAGCGCAGCGCCCTGCTGGCGATGCTGATGGGCCTGGGCGTCAGCCTGGTGCGGCAGGTCATCCTCTGGATCGTGGACCTGACCGGCCGCCGCGCCGAGCGCCGGCTGCTGCATGCCGATCAGGCGCCCGTGCGCTGAGCCCGTCACCTCTGATTTCCCAGAAGTACTGCCCACCCGGGCAGCGCTTTTTTGTTATTGGCACCCAGCCCAATCAGCGCAGGCGCGGGCGGCGGGGCAGCTGGCTCTGTCTGCGGCCTCACCCCCGCCGTGTAGAATCGGCTCTAACTATGACCAAACTGCAGGGAAACAAGAGCAACAATACGGCGCTGATCCTCGGCACCCTGATCGCTGCCGCTTTGATCGCGCTGGCGCTGTTCGCCGGACGCGGCAAGAACGACGCCAAAGCCCAGGCCGATACGGCCAGCGGCGCAGCTGTCAAGGCCCAGTTCGACCTGAGCAACAAGCCGGTGGTCGGTGAAGCGTCGGCGCCGGTCGAGATGATCGTGGTGGAGGACTTCAAATGCCCGGCCTGCAAGCAGTTTGAAGGCAGCATTTTCCTCAAGGTGGAAAACGATTATGTCCGCTCGGGCAAGGTAAAAGTGTACTCGGTAACCTGGCCCTTCCTAGCCGAGATAGCCAAGCTGCCCGAGGACGATTCCAAGTACGCCGCGCAGGCGGGCGAGTGCGCCTTTGAGCACGGCGGCAACGACGCTTTCCGGCAGTACAAGACCATCCTGTTCCGCGCGCAGGAAGACGAGAACAAGGTCTGGGCCACCAAGGAACGCCTCAAGGAGCTGGCCGCCAACGTGCCGGCGATTGACCAGGCCAAGTTCGGCGAGTGCCTGGACAGCGACGCCACCGCCGCCCGGGTGGACGCCAACGAGGCCGAGGTCAAGGCCAGCGGCGTGAATGGGACCCCCAGCGTCTTTATCAACGGCGACAAGGTCGAGAATCCCGGCGACTACGCGCAGCTGCAGCAGGCGATTGACGCCGCGCTGGCGAAGAAATAAGGGCCAGGATAAGGGGCTGCTGAGGGCATGAACCGTTCGACCCGCCTGTATCTGGCCTGGGTGGTGGCGCTGGCCGCTGCGCTGGGCAGCCTGTACCTTAGCGAGGTGCTGGGCTACCGGCCCTGCAAGCTGTGCTGGTACCAGCGCACCGCCATGTATCCCCTGGCGCTGACACTGGGCATCGCCGCTTTCCGGGACGACCTCAGGTTCCGGGTGTATGCCGTTCCGCTGGCGCTGGCCGGCATCGTGACGGCCCTGCTGCAGAACGCCGAAGTCTGGGGCTGGATCGGGCAGCTCAAGGCCTGCTCCATAGACGCCGGGCAGGAGCCCTGCACCACCATCTGGCCGCTGTGGTCGCAGCTGTTTGGGGAGGGAGCCTCGGCGCTGAATTCCATTCTGACCATTCCGGTGCTGAGCATGACCGCCTTCGGGCTGATTCTGCTGCTGCTGGCCTGGCCGGCGCAGCGGCGGGAAGAGCTGGGGCGGGGGCAGCTGGGTCAGGAAGCTGCCGGGGCCCCCTATACTGAGCCGCATGACCGCGCCTGACCCGACCGCCCCCGCTGCCCAGCCGGCCCAGGCCGACCGCCTCAGCAGCGAGCAGCTCCAGCATCTGGCCTTTCTGGCCCGGCTGGAACTGAAACCCCAGGAAGAAGAAGCCATCAAAGAAGAGCTGAACGACCTGCTGGGCTACTTTCAGCAACTCCAGGCGGTAGACACTGGGGGCGTGGAGCCGCTACAGCGGCCGCTGCCCCTGTCCGGCGAGCTGCGTGCCGATGAACCCGGCATGACCCTGTCACAGGCTGAAGTGCTGGCCCTGGCCCCGGCCAGCGAGCAGGGCTTTGTGCGGCTGCCGCGCACCCTCGACACCGAGTAACGAGTGCGCCGCCGGCACTGAGACGGCTCCGGCGCTCGCCCCGGCTGCCGGGCGCGCCTTTTTTCTGATTCATTTTCTTTTTGCTCTTTCTCCCTTTTGCCGAGGTGCCCCATGCAAGACATCCGTTTTATCCGCGAGAACCCTGACGTTATCCGCAAAGCGATTGCCGACAAGTTCCTCGAGCTCGATCTGGACGAGGTGCTGGCGGCCGACCGCGCCGTGCTGGACGTACGCCAGCAGGTCGAAGCGCTGCAGGCCGAGCGCAACGCCAACGCCAAGCTGGTCCCGAAAGCCAGCGCCGAGGACCGCCCGGCCCTGATTCAGAAGGGTAAGGACCTGGGCCAGCAGCTCAGCGACCTGGAACCGAAGCTGCGCGAACAGGAAGAGGCGCTGCGCGGCCTGCTGCTGCGGGTGCCCAACATTCCCCACCCCTCGGCGCCGGTGGGCCCCAGCGACGAGGAAAACGCAGAACTGCGCCGCGAAGGCCAGCTGCCGGCCTTCGACTTTCAGCCGCTGGACCATGTGGACCTGCTGGAGCTGCAGGGCTGGGCCGATCCCGAGCGGGTGGCCCGGGTGTCGGGCAGCCGCTCGTACCTGCTCAAGGGTGAAGCGGCACGGCTGGAGATGGCGATTCTGACTTTCGCGCTGGACTTTCTGGCCGAGCGCGGCCTGGAGATGCTCAGCACCTCGGCGCTGGTGCGCCCGGAAACCCTGGTCGCCACCGGACATTTTCCGGGCGGCGAGGATCAGGTCTACCGCCTTGAAGGCGAGGACCTGCTGCTGGCCGGCACCAGCGAAGTGCCGCTCAACTCGCTGTACGCCGGCGAAATCCTGGCGGGAAGCGACCTGCCGCTGGCTTACGCCGGTTTCAGCGCCGCCTTCCGCTCCGAAGCCGGCAGCGCCGGGCGCGACGTGCGCGGATTGATCCGGGTCCACGAGTTCCGTAAGGTGGAGCAGTACGTGATCTGCCGGCCTGAAGACGGCCCGGCCTGGTTCGACAAACTGCTGGCCAACGCCGAAGGTATTCTTCAGGCGCTGGAGCTGCCCTACCGGGTGGTGCAGAATTCCACCGGCGACATGGGCCTGGGCAAGCACCTGATGATGGACATCGAAACCTGGGTGCCCAGCGAGGAAAAATACCGCGAAACCCACTCCTGCTCGTACCTGACCGACTGGCAGGCCCGCCGCACCGGCCTGCGCTTCAAGGGTGAAGGTGGCAAGCCTCAGTTCGCGCATACCCTCAACAACACCGGCATCGCCAGCCCGCGTATTCTGGTGCCTTTCCTGGAAAACCACCAGCAGGCCGACGGCACGGTGAGGATTCCGGCGGCGCTGCAGCCTTATATGGGTGGCCGCGCGGTGATCGGCAAGCCCCGGCGCTGAGAAAGGATGACGGAAAAGTAAAGGCTCTTTCAGATTCCCGTCAGGACCCCCCCAGAATGTAGTCATGAAAACATTTTTACCTGTTGCCACATTGTTGGCTCTTGGTTTCGCTTCTGCTCAGGCTGCTCCGGGAGCGGCTGCACCCACCAGCTGGCTGGGACAAAAGGTGGACCCGGCCCAGACCACCTTCTGCCGCACCCACGGCTGCAGATTGGTCACGGTGCGCCAGAACGGCGAGGGAACGATGGGCTGGCATGACGGCACACAGCGCACCTACCGCCTTGGGGACGGCAGCCAGATGCAGGTGGAGGTGCGCCCGCAAGGCTGGATCAGCACTGCTCGGCTGCTGACAAAAGGCCAGCCCCAGAAGAACGGCACCACCGCCATGAATCCGGCCCATTACCCGCTGGCCGCCGAGTTCCTGAGTGCAGTGACCGGCCGCCGCTTCAGCGCCGAGAAGATTGCGGCCTGCGAGCAAGCTGGGGTGGCCCTGAACGACCCGGAAGTCTACGGGCCTGCCGCGCCGCTCTCGCACTGGACCACACCGGGCGGGCTGCCGTACAGGGCCCGCTGCGGCATCAACAGTCAGGTGGGGGTGTGGGCCGGCTGGCAGCAAGCGTGAATTAGACTGCCGGCATGACTGCACCCCAACCCCTACAAGATCCTGCCGTGCTGCGCCACTTCGGCCAGACTCCCACACAAGTCCAGGCTGCCCTGAGTGCCCAGCTGGACGCCTTCGAGGCCGAGCTGCGTACCCGCGAACACGACTGGACCACGGTGCAGCCGGGCCGCGAGTGGTCGCCGGCGCAGGAAGCCGAACACGTTGTGAAAATCAACAGCGGCATCACCCGCCTGTTGGGTCTGCTGCTCTCGGACCGCGAGCTGCGCCCGACGCCGCAGACACCCGGCGTGCTGAACGTGCTGAAAGACGGTAAGCGGCAGGCCCCGCCCGAAAGCCTGCCGAGCGCCGCTGGTCTGCCCTGGCAGAGCTGGGAAGAAGTCTGGAGCGGGCACCGCGCCGCGCTGGAAACGGTGGCCGCCGGCATCCATGAAACGCCGGGGCGCACGGCCTGGCACCCCTTTTTCGGTGAGTTGGACGCCCTCGACTGGCTGCGAATGGTGGCCGCGCACCTGCACAGCCACCGCGAACTGCTGGAACGGAGCGCCGCGGCCCGGCAGGACTGATAGACCAGCAAGACCGAGTAGTGCGGGCGCTTAGCCCTCACCCAGCTCTGCTGGTCTAGCCCAGCTGGTCTATCAGCGCGGCCGCGTCCACCTGCAGGTTCAGCGCAGCAGCGTCGGCGGCGGCTGTGATTTCCAGGCCCTGCCGGGTGACCCGCAGGTCGTCCAGCTGAAAGCCGCCAGGCTCGGCGCGCAGGCTCAGCCCCGGCCGGAGGGTGGCTGGCAGCCCCGCTGCGGCGCTCTGTTCCAGCGCCGTCAGCTGCGGCGCTAGGTCGAAGCGGGCAATGCGGGCCAGGGCTGCACTCAGGCGCTCCGACAGGAACGGGGCGAGCCACCGCTGCCCGGGCAGCTCGGCGTCCAGCTGCACCTGCACATTTTCCAGGGTGACGACCCGGCCGCCGGGCCGTAGCCAGGGCCGCCCGCCCACCCAGGCAGTGATGCGGCGCGGCCGGCCCAGACCACTCAGGGTCAGCCGCGCCGTCAGGTCCAGGCGCTGCTCCTGTGGCGAGCCGGCCACGTCCAGCCCTTCCAGCTGCAGGCGGGGTGCCCAGCCGGGCAGCGGCAGTTCCGCCAGCTCACGCTGCGCCGCCGCAGTGACCAGCCGGGCCAGCGCCACAAACGGCAGCAGCACCGGCGCCCGCAGGTGCAGCTCGCCGGGACCGCCGGCCTGTGCTGTCACCCGCAGCTCCGGCAGCAGTGCGCGGCCCGCCGGTGCCCGCGGCGGCTGGCCCAGTTCGGCGCGCAGGTAGCCTTCGGCTTGCAGGGTCAGCTGCAGGGCGTCGCCGCGCAGCCCCAGCCCGGCCACCCCCAGCGTCTGCGGCATCGCCTGTGCGTAGGCAGGCCCCAGCGCATCCACTTCCGCGTTGCCGGCAGGCAACGGCAAAGGCCAGGGCTGCTGCAGCTGCGTCCAGACCGTCTCGGCCCGCTCACGCAGTCCGGCGGCCTCGCTCACGGCGTGGGCCACCTCTTGCGTGACCCGTGTCAGCTGTGACCGCACTGCACTTTCGGCCAGCGCCGCCACGCTCAGGCGGGTTCCCGGCAGCAGTTCAGCCGATAGAGGCTCGGTCCAGCGCAGTTCGCCGCTGACCTCGGCGCCGGCTTCCCAGTCGGAGCGCAGATAAGGCCGGAGCCGGAGCCGCACCGTGGCCGCCCCGCTGAGGTCACGGGTCAGCGAACTGGACAGGCGGTCGGCCCAGCCGGCGCCGCTGCCCGGCAGTTCAGGGCGCACCGAGAAAGTGGCCTGCAGCGGCACTTCCAGCTCCAAGGCATCGCCGCTGCCTCCCTCACTGGCCGGCACCACCTGAATATCGCCCTGCCGGGCCACCACGCCGTAGATCCGGATGCCAGCCCGTCCGCCCAGTACCCGCTGCTCCCTGTCTATACGGGCAAATTCACGCGGAATGCGGGCATTGAGTGCCTCGCGCACGCCGGCCAGCGGTACGGTGACCGGCAGGCTGAGACTGGACAGCGGCAGCGGTGCCGGCGGCAGAGCATTTTCTGGCACAGCGTTCGGTGGGGCGGCATCACTGGAGGTCATGTCGCCTTTCACCTTATCCCGGCTTCCCCGCTGCGTTCACAACCTTCAGCTTAGGCTGGGCTTTACTGGCGGCTGGCCCGCCACAGCAGCAGCGCGCCGGCCAGCAGGGCCACCACGTCCGGCCCAAAAGCGGCCACCGGCGCAGGCAGAGCGCCATTTTCACCCATCACCCGGAACACGCTCCAGGTGGCGTAGTAGGCAAAGCTCAGCAGCAGTGCCCAGACCAGCCCCAGGTTCAGCCCCGAGCGGAAGGTATACAGCGCCAAGCTAACCGCGAAAAAGGCCAGCGCCAGCGCCGAAAGCGGCTGAGCGAACTTGCGGTACAGCGCCGTGAAGTCGGCCGGTGAGTGAATACTGCTTTCCCGGTACGAGTCGGTGCGCTGCTTGAGGGTCGCCAGCGGCAGGTAAAAAGGGTCCAGACCCTTGCCGCCGTCAAAGCTGGCCTGCACGTCCTGCACCGGCAGATGCCCGGACTTGAAGGTCAGCACCGTGACCGGACGCGCGCCCTGATACGACACCCGCTGACCGCCGCGCAGTTCCAGCACGTTGCTGCCCGCCGCCAGGGTGCCTTCACTGGCCGTGATCACCTCGCGGGGGGGCAGCCCCGGCTGCATGGTCACGATGCGCAGGTTGTGCAGGGTGCCGTCCTCGCCCACGCTCCCCACGCTGATGGCGCGGTTCAGGGCGTCACGCAGCACCAGGCCGCCGCTGGCCGTCTGCGCCAGCCCAATCACCCGGGGGTTGTCCAAAATAATCTGGCGCTGCACGCTCTGGGCCTGCACCTTGGCGCGGGTGACCAGCGCCTCGTTGATGCCGAACGACAGCAGCGTGACCAGCCCGGCCAGCAGCAGCACCGGGCGGAACAGCGTGGTGCCGGGAATCCCGCCCGACAGGGCCGCCTTGATCTCGCTGTCGCCGCTCAGGCGCGAGAGGGCCAGCAGCGCGGCGAACATCAGCGCCAGCGGCAGCCCAAAAGCCATCGCCTCGGGCACATTCAGCGCCAGCAGCTGCGCCACCAGCGCGGGGCTGGCGCCCTTGGCCAGCAGCGGGGCCAAGACATCTTCCAGGCCCTTGAGCATCAGCAGCACGATCAGGGCGCTCAGGGCCGCCACCAGCAGCGGCAGGATCTCAGAGAGGATATAGGTCTCGAACCGTTTCATGCCTGGTCTCCCTTCATGGCCGCTGGTGCCGGCTTCATGGCCTTTAGCCTCACCGCAGCCTCCAGGCCAGCGCCGCTGCCAGCACGATAAAAATCAGGTTGGGCAGCCAGGCCACCAGCGCCGGAGACAGCGCTCCACCCGCTGCCAGCTGCGGCCCCAGTGTCCAGGGCACGTAATACACCACGATCACCAGCAGCACCGCCGCAAAAGCCCAGGCGCGGTTCGGCATCAGCAGGCCCAGCAGCCCGGCCGCCAGCGCAAAAATCACAGCGGTAAAGGAATCGGCGGTGCGGCTGGCCAGCTGGTGCTCCAGCGTGCGGCGCTCGGCCCCTTGCAGCTCAGGGTCGGTCAGGTCGGCGCGCAGCTGGGCGCTGCTCAGCTGGTCGGCCTCGGGGCGGGGCGGGGCCAGGGTGTCCTTTTCTGCCAACGTCAGCGGCCCGCTGGTCTGCTGCGGCACGCCACCGGGCCGAGTCACCCACGGATCGGTCAGGGTCCAGGTCTGGGCAGCGGTGTTCCACACACCACTGTCAGCCGTGATCACCTCATTGCCGCGCTGCACCATCACGCCGTTCAGCAGGGCTTGCTGTGCTTGCTCGCTGCTAGACACTCGCCCGGCGTAAAACAGCGTCTCCCCTTCCGAGTAAGCGTACATTTCCTTGGTGGGCGGCTGCGGAGTCATGCCGTAGATATCGTACCAGGCGTCGTACCAGCGGGCATTGGCCCAGGGCGCCACCCAGCCGGAGTTCCAGAAAGTCAGCGCCCCGACCACCAGGAAAGGCAAAGCCAGCGGCCAGACCAGCGAAAGAGGCCGCACGCCCGAAGCGTACATCGCCTTGATTTCGCTGTCGCCCTGCATCCGCCCGAACGAAAGCAGCACCGCGAACGGCACCGCCAGCACCAGCGAGCGGTTGAGCAAAGTAGGCAGGTTATACAGCAGCGTCGACAGTGCCTGCTGCGGCGAGGCGTGGTAGTTCAGGAACACGCCCGCCGTCTGGCTGATCACGTCGGTCATCTGCAGCACCACGAACAGCAGAAAACCCATCACATACCACTTCAACACGTCAAGCAGGATGTAACGGGTCAATCTGGACATAAGTTCTATTTTAAGCGCAGCGGATGAGAAGCAGCTAGAGCCAGGGCGGGCTTCAGTTCTCGTCCTCGTAATACTCGAAGCGGAAGGTACCGATTTCTACGGTGTCGCCTTCGCGGGCGCCGGCGCGCTTGAGGGCGTTGTTCAGGCCCTGGCGCTTGAAGAGGTTGGCCAGGTACTCGGCGGCGTCTTCCAGGTGCCGGGCAAAGCGCACCAGTTTGTCCTCGAAGCCGCCCCCATGCACCGTCCAGATGCGCTCGTTCTCCTCGCCCTCGCCGGCTTCTTCCTCGTGGAATTCGATGCGCAGCGGTTCTTCGCGGACCGTATCGTCTTCCTCGTCCAGCGCGTGCGTCTCGGCCCACAGCTCGCGGCTGGGCAGCAGGTCGAAGATGGTGCCACGCAGGTCGTCCAGACCCTGGCCCTCGCGGGCACTGACCGGCAGCACCGCCAGGCCGAACTCGGCCGCTAGGTCGTCTTCCACCATCAGGGCCAGGTCTTCTTCGACCAGTTCCACCTTGTTCAGCGCAATCAGCGCCGGGGATTCCAGCAGCTGCGGGTCGTAGGAACGCAGCTCGGCCTGCAACTGCCGCAGTTCCTCAACCGGGTTCACGGTCACGTCCAGCACGTACACCAGCAGCCGGGTGCGGCTGATGTGGCGCAGAAATTCCAGGCCCAGGCCCTTGCCCTCGCTGGCCCCTTCGATGATGCCGGGGATGTCGGCCAGGGTAAAGCGTTCGTCCGTGCCGGGCCGCTCCACCACGCCCAGGTTGGGGCTGAGGGTGGTGAACGGGTAATCGGCAATGCCGGGCCGGGCGTTGCTCAGCGCGGCCAGCAGGCTGCTTTTGCCCGCATTGGGGTAGCCCACCAGGCCCACGTCGGCAATCAGGCGCAGTTCCAGCCGCAGCCGGCGCTTCTGGCCGGGAATGCCCAGCTCGGCAAAGCGGGGGGCCTGCCGGGTGGCGCTGACAAAGGTGGAGTTGCCGCGCCCGCCGGCGCCGCCCCGCGCCACCACTTTTTCCTGGCCGGCTTCGGTCAGGTCGGCAACCACCCGGCCACTGTCACGGTCAAAGGCGGTGGTGCCCACCGGCACCTCGATAAAGAGGTCCTCGCCGTCGCGGCCCTGGCGTAGCCGGCCTTCGCCGTAGCGGCCGTTTTCGGCCTTGAACTTGCGCCGGCCCACCATCCGCTCCAGCGACTCCACGCCTTCCACGGCCCGCAGAATCACGCTGCCGCCATGCCCACCATGCCCGCCGTCGGGGCCACCTTTTTCCAGATATTTGGCCCGGTGAAAGCTCATGGCACCGTCGCCACCGTTTCCCGCCGCCACTTCGATTTCCAGGGTGTCTCTAAAAGCCATCATTTCTCCCTTGGGCGCCTGACGGGCACCCCTTCAACTTCATAAAAAAACACCCTCCCCGGAAGCGGGCGAGGGTGCGGGGGCTCAGCGTGTGCGGAGCCGGTTACTCGACGCTGATGAAGCGGCCCTTCTGGCCACGGTCGTTGAACACGACCTGCCCGTCCACCAGGGCGAACAGGGTGTGGTCGCGGCCCATACCCACGTTGGGGCCGGCCTTGAACTTGGTGCCGCGCTGGCGGACCAGGATGTTGCCGGCCAGCACCTTTTCGCCGCCGAACTTCTTCACGCCCAGGTACTTGGGGTTGCTGTCGCGTCCGTTCTTGGACGAACCTACGCCTTTTTTGTGTGCCATTTCAGATTCTCCTTAAGAGGGTAAGTGGGCTTAGGCCGTGATGCCGGTGATCCGGATCGCGGTGTAGCTCTGGCGGTGGCCGGTGCGGCGGCGGAACTGCACGCCGCTCTTGTACTTGCGCACGTAGATCTTTTCGCCGCGGCCGTGCTCCACTACTTCGGCGTTCACGGTGTAGCGGCCGGCGTCGTCGCCGTAGGCGGTCTGTTCGCCGCCCACCAGCACCGGAGTAAAGTCCATCTTGTCGCCGGCTTCGCCCTGCAGGCTCTCCACGCGGATTACGTCGCCTTCAGATACGCGGTACTGTTTTCCACCGCTCTTGATAATTGCAAACATCTTGTTTCCTCCCGCTGCGCCGCCTTGTCTGCCCCGGTCCGGTTTCTGGATTTCGGTCAGGGTGCCCCCTCCGTCTGACCGCCGGCCTCCAGCGAACTGGAAGGCGGGGAATCACTGGGCAGGGCCGAACGTGCTTTCTGGGCGCAGGCGCATAGCCCCACGTCAAGCAGGGCAACCGAAGGGGGATTTTATCATGCGAGCGTCCTCCGGAGCAACCAAGCACCCCCGTCGGGAACCCGGGGCCGCTCAGCCGCGTACCGGCCACCATGAGCAGCGCAGCCGGAGGCCCGGTGCCGGCCGGGCATGCGGCCCGCGGGTACACTAAGAGCCAGCTCCCCCTTTTCCCCCGCACCGCTTCAGACCAGACAGGAGCGCCATGAAACGCAGCACACCCAAAAAGACTTCTGATTCCTCCGACTTCAGCCAGCAGCGCAAGCGGGACCGCCGCTTCGCCACTACCGAGGTGCAGGACGTGCCAGTGGTGATTCTGCACGAGACTCCGCCGGAGGTCAGCAGTCCGCTGGTCAGCCCGACAACGACCCCAGCCGCGCCGCTGGGGCAGCCTGTTCCACATTTTTCGGCCAAAGGGCGGCAGGGCCTGCAGGTTTATGCGCTGAATGAACTGGAACGTCTGGAACAGGCCATGCGCTCCCTGGGGGCCGACGTGCGCCAAAGCCGGGTCACGCTGCACTGGCTGCCCGACACCGCCGACCGGCGCGGGCGCGAGGGCCTGCAGCTCGTTGCGGTGGCCGACCTGGGTGGGCGGCTGTTCACGGTGCAGCCGGACCAGCGCGACCCGGCCGCCGCCGAGCTGACCGCGCTGCAGGCGCAGGCCCTGCAGGCAGGCGACCGCATTGCGGTTACGCCGCAGGACTGGGCGCAGGTGGACGCCTGGCGCAACTTCGGCGGCGAACCGCTGCGCTGGGTGCAGCAGATAGAGGGCAGTTCCTTCTCCTGGCTGCCCTGGGTACTCATTACGGTCACGACGTTTTCCAGCGGCCTATGGTGGCTGGGGATAGCTTGGATTTTCGGCAGCATGTACCTGTTTTCCGATGACCGGGTGCGCGATTACCGCAGCGGCTACTTTGAGAACCGGGGAGCAGCGCCACCGTTCAGGGAATGGCTGTGGCACACCCTGCGGAGCCCCACCGCAGCCAATCTGGTGCCGGGCGCGCTGGCTCCGGTCACGAAACCCGTGCCGACTGTATCCAGCGCGCCCGGGCAGGCAGAAGTCCGGACAGAAGCCTCCGCAGCGCCCACTGCCACCCCAGCCGCCTCTACCCCCAGCGGCGGCGGTAGTGACGCGCTGACCAGCCGGCTCCCGGACGACCTGGCTGCCGGGCTGCAGATGGTGCGTGACCGGGTGGCCGACCTGCCGGAGGAAGACGTGATCACGGCCGAGGGCTACCGCCTGCGCGGCCTGGCCGAACGCTGCGAGGAAGCGGCGCGGCTCTACCTGCGCCTGCCGGCCGGCAGTGCCGCCGCCGCGACCGCTGCCGCCGAGGTGCGGGCCATGCTGGAAGACAGCCTCCAGTCTCTGTCCCAGGCCGGGTCGCGTTCTCAGCAGCAGCAGGAAGAAACCCTGCGGGCCATTCAGAACCTGCGGCAGTCCAGCGTGCCGAGCAGCGATCCTCTGCGGCTGGACTGAGCGGGCCGGCGAGTAGGACTGGATCTCACCCCTACTGAGGCTGGGTCATCACCTGAAAGGCCCAGCCGCGCGTGCCGGCCGGCAATTCCAGCGGCGGCACCGCGCCCTGCCAGCGGGTGACCAGCAACACCAGTTCGCCCGCGCTGTCGGCTTGTGCCGGGCTGTGCAGCACCTCGGCGCCCAGAAAGCCAGGCAGACTGGCCCACGCCTGTGCCAGCGCCCAGAGGGCCGCCGCGCCGCCCCGCCGCTCTGCAAAATGAACCCAGTGGCCTTCTTCAACCGAGTGCGTCATGAACCCAGCCTACGCGCTAGCCTGGGCAGGCATGAGTGACGCCCCGCCCCAGTTTCCGCCCGACCCCGCCGCCCCGCGCCCGCTGCACTACGCGCCGCCAGAGGGCTGGACGCGGGTGCTGCTGACAGCGGCCTGGGACGGCAGCGCGTACGGCGGCTGGCAAAGTCAGCCCAACGCGCCCAGTGTGCAGGACACCCTGCACGCCGCTCTGACCCGGCTGGGGCTGGACGCCGCCCGCCCGGTGGCCGCCGGCCGCACCGACGCCGGAGTCCATGCCCTGAGCATGCCGGCGCACGTGGATCTGCAGGCCCCCCGCATCCCGGCGGAGCGGCTGGCGCTGGCGTTGGCCCGTCAACTGCCGCGCAGCGTGGTGGTGCTGGACGCCCGCTCGGCCCCGGCAGGCTTTCACGCCCGCTTTTCCTGCACCCAGCGGCAGTATCTCTACCAGATTCTAAACGCCCCGGCGCGGCATCCGCTGGAAGAGGGCCGCTCGCTGTGGGTACGCGGCGCGCTGGACCTGGCCGCCATGAACGCCGCCGCCGAGCACCTGACTGGCCTGCACGATTTCGCGGCGTTTGCCACCAAGGAGGACCGCCAGACCGTGCGCGAGTTGCAGCGGTTGGCAGTCACGGCCTCAGCCCTACCTTACGGCCGGCGGGTCACTCTGGAAGTGGTGGGCGAAAGCTTCCTGCGCCACATGGTGCGCGGGCTGGTGGGCACCCTGCTGGCGGTGGGTCAGGGCAAACTGCCCCCGGAAGCGGTGGCGGACATCCTGGCCAGCACCGACCGGCGGCAGGCCGGCATCAACGTGGCGCCGGATGGACTGTATTTTGCCGGTGCTCACTACGCGGGGTTCCCGAACCTGTACCCAGCCAGGCGCAGCGGCTAGAAGCGCTGCCGCTGCGCCCCGGGTCCTCTGCCCGCCTTACTCGTAGCCCAGTTCGCGCAGGGCTTCGGGGTCTTCACGCCAGCCGGGGATCACCACCACTTCCAGGCCCAGGAACACTTTGGCGTTCAGCAGGGTTTCCAGCTGCTTGCGGGCGGCAGTGCCGATTTCGCGCAGCTGCTTGCCGCCGCTGCCGATCACCATACCCTTGTGGGCCACCTTTTCCACCACGATCTCGCCCTCAATGCGCTGCAGGCCGTCGTCGCGCTCGGTCCAGCGGTTGACCCGGGTCGCCACCGCGTAGGGCAGTTCGTCGCGCAGCCGCACCATCGCTTCTTCGCGGATGATCTCGGCAGCCCACTGCTCGCGGCTCTGGTCGCTGGCGCTGCCCTGCGGAAAGAAGAACGGGTTTTCCGGCAGTACGTCCAGTATCTGCTGGCGCAGCGCCGTCACCTTGGCGTCATTTTTCTGGGCGCTCAAGCTGGTCACGCTGGTGTCGCCCTCGCGGCCTTCCAGCAGCGCTTCATACAGGCGGGTGGCTTCTTCGGGGTACTTGGCGGCGTCCTGCTTATTGCCCACCAAAAACAGCGGCTTGGGCAGTTCGCGGATCTGCCGGGCCACCAGTCGGTCCTCGTCGGTGGGTGGGTGGCGCAGGTCCACCACCCAGATCACCGCGTCAATATCCGACAGCGCCGTGCTGACTTCATTGTTCATGTACTTGCCCAGGGCGTCTTTGGGCTTGTGGACACCGGGAGTATCCACAAACACGATCTGGTGGGTCTCATCGCTGAAAATGCCGCGCACGCCCCTGCGGGTGGTCTGGGGACGGTTGCTGGTCGGCGCCACCTTGGTGTTAAGAAATGCGTTCAGCAGGGTGGATTTGCCCACGTTGGGCTTGCCGACAATCGCCACAAAACCGGCGTGGGTGTCGTTCTGGAGCTCGGGATTGGTCATCCTTCTATTGTGTCATGCGGGGCGGCGGGAGCGGTGTGCGGCAGGCAGAGGCTTCATTTACGTCTCTTGCTCCGTCTCTTGCGCCACGCATACGCCACCACCATTTTCTCTTCCGGCCTCCGCTTACACTGCGGTGGATGACCTACACCGACCTTTCCGTCAGCCCCGATGACCGCGCCCGCCTGGACCAGATTTTCATGCAGGTGGTGCTGGACGTGCAGGCCCAGGCCCAGCAGACCCAGCCCCCCCAGGCCGGCAACCTGGCCGCCATGTTCCACAAGGAGCAGGTGAGTGAGGTGCTGCAAGGCTGCGCCATGCTGATTGCCGGCTGGAACCAGGGCCGCATTGACGGCGCCGGCCTGAGCCGCACAGTCAAGGGGTTAAAGGCGCTGGAACTGCCGGAACTGGCCGGCCGGACCGAGAACCTGCAGCACATCGCCGAAGGCTGAGCGACCGGGAAAGGCTGGCGGGAAACCGCTCGGGCAGAACTTCAGCGAGCCGACGGGAGAAAGCAGGCGTCCTCGCAGCTTCAGCTTCTCTAGAGGGGTGTCCCTTACCAGGTATCCCCGCCGCCCGAGGGCGGCCAGGCGCCGATGCTCTGGCGCACGCTGATGATCTGCCCGAAATGGTGCGCGGTATGCAGCGCGAAATCGGCCAGCAGCTCGCCCACCGTTTCCTCGAAGTTGACCGGGTTGGATAGGTCCGGGCGGGCGGCGTGGGCATCTATACGGGCCAGCAGATCGTAGAACTCGGTCTTGACGGCATTCCATTCCCCGGCTGGCACCTCGCGCCAGGTGTCGGCAGCGTGCTCGGGATAGGGCTTGGCCTCGCCGCTTTCCAGAATGTCCAGCATCCAGCGGTTCCACCAGTTCACATGGTCCAGCAGGCTCGCCACCGAGTGCGGCAGCCGCTCCGGTTGCTGCGCGGCCTGCTCGGGACTGATGTCGGAAATGATTTCCTCCACGCTGAGAAAAGCCTGTCCGCCCCGGAACAGTTTGGGCAGTAGGCGGGCAAAGGCCAAGGTCGAGGCCTGGGCGCGGGGGTCGGCTTGGGTCATGAGAGCCAGTTTACCCCGGCTCCAGGCCAGCAAAAACCGCCCATCCCTGGAGATGAGCGGTCAGAATCAGCTGAGGTGAGTCTGGGGCTTATTTGCCGTTCAGCGCGTCGCTGATCTGGTCTTTGGCCTTGTCGAAGGAGGAGTTGGCCTGGGCATTGTCCACTTCGGCGCGCAGGCGGTCGGCGCCTTCGTGCAGCTTGTCGCTGGCCTTGTCCAGCAGGCTGCCTTCGTTGCTGGCGATGTTATGACCAGCAGCGCTGGCGCGGTCGGCCCCTTCGTTCACTTTGGCGCTTGCGACATCGGCCAGATTTTCCAGGATACTTTTATCTTCTGCCATGAGTATGTCCTCCTTGAATTGGAATGGGGACAGCATGGCTGCATATACGCCGGGTCCGGTAAGGAATCAATCAAGGCGCCTTGACCTTCAGGCGGCGTCCGGCCCCGCCGGATATACAGCTGCCCTTACCGCCGTAGTGACAAGACAGCCCCTTTATGACACGCTAGACTGAGGAACGTGGAAAGTAAGATTAAAGTTCCGGAACAGGGCGAGAAGATCACCATGCAGGGTGGTCAGCTCCAGGTGCCCAACCGCCCCATCATTCCTTTCGTCGAAGGCGACGGCACGGGCCGCGACATCTGGCGCGCCAGCGTGCGCGTGTTTGACGCTGCCGTGGAAAAAGCCTACGGCGGCCAGAAAAAGATCGAGTGGATGGAAGTCTACGCCGGTGAAAAGGCCAACGAGGTCTACGGCGAAGCTGTCTGGCTGCCCGACGAAACGGTCCAGGCCTTCCAGGATTACCTGGTCGGTATCAAGGGCCCGCTGACCACCCCGGTGGGCGGCGGCATTCGTTCGATCAACGTGGCGCTGCGCCAGGAGCTGGACCTGTACGCCTGCGTGCGCCCGGTGCAGTACTTCCGGGGCGTGCCCAGCCCGGTCAAGCGGCCCGAGGACATCGACATGGTGATCTTCCGTGAAAACACAGAAGACATCTATGCCGGCATCGAGTTCAAGGACGGCACCCCCGAGCGCGACCAGCTGCGCGACTTCCTGATCGGCACCATGGGCGTCAAGAACATCCGTTTCCCCGACACCACCGGCCTGGGCATCAAGACCGTGTCCAAGGAAGGCACCGAGCGTCTGGTGCGCGCCGCCATTCAGTACGCCATTGACAATGACCGCAAGTCGGTGGCGCTGGTGCACAAGGGCAACATCATGAAGTTCACCGAAGGTTCCTTCCGCGACTGGGGCTACGCTGTCGCCAAGAACGAATTCGGCGCCAAGGAGCTGGACGGCGGCCCCTGGATGGAACTGCCCAACGGCATCGTCATCAAGGACGTGATTGCCGACAACTTCCTGCAGCAGATTCTGCTGCGCCCCACCGACTACGACGTGGTGGCGACCCTGAACCTGAACGGCGACTACCTGTCCGACGCTCTGGCGGCGCAGGTGGGCGGCATCGGCATTGCGCCCGGTGCCAACATCAACTATGTGACCGGCCACGCCATCTTCGAGGCCACCCACGGCACCGCGCCCAAGTACGCCGACAAGGATGTCATCAACCCCTCCAGCGTGATTCTGAGCGGCGAGATGATGCTGCGTCACCTAGGCTGGAACGAAGCGGCCGACCTGATCATTCACGCCCTGGACAAGACCATTCAGGACAAGACCGTGACCTACGACTTTGCCCGCGACATGGAAGACGCCACCCAGGTGAAGACCAGCGAGTTCGCCGACAACATCATCAAGAACATGGATCAGGTGAAGTAAGACCCTTTTCCGGTGTTGTGAAGCAGGCTGCGGGCATCCGGCTCCGCAGCCTGTCTTGTGATGTGGGACGGCCCGGAAGAGCAGCGGCGCCGGCGGGCTTATCCTGACTTATGCCCCATCCTCAATTCACGGCAGCGGCCCAGGCCGCCTGGCAGGAACGTTTCGGCGAGCAGTTCACCCTGGCGGCGGCGGTACGCGAACAGCACGGCCGCGACGAGAGCCGCGAGACACCCGTCTTGCCCGACGCGGTGGTGTTCGCCCGCAGCGAGGAAGACGTGATTGCCGCGCTGCGGCTGGCTTCCGAGCAGGGGCTGCCGGTGGTGCCCTGGTCGGCCGGCAGCAGCCTGGAAGGCCAGCTGATTCCGGTGCAGGGCGGAATTTCGCTGGATCTGAGCGGCCTGAACCGGATTCTGGAAGTGCGCCCCGGCAGTTTTCAGGCCACCGTGCAGGCCGGCGTGACCTACCCGGAGTTGAACCGGCAGCTGCGGCGCGAAGGGCTATTCTTTCCGGTGGACCCCGGCGCGGAAGCCTCACTGGGCGGCATGGCCAGCACCAACGCGTCGGGCACGGCGGCGGTGCGCTACGGCACCACCCGCGACAACATTCTGTCGCTGCGGGCGGTGCTGCCCGGCGGCGAGGTGGTGCAGCTGGGCAGCCGCGCCCGCAAGACGGCGGCCGGCTACGACCTGCGTGGGCTATTTATCGGCGCCGAGGGCACCCTGGGCGTGATCACCGAGCTGACGGTGCGGCTCTATCCTCTGCCGGCCCACGTGGTAGCGCTGCGGGCCAATTTCGGCAGCATCGAAGAAGGGGCCGCCTGCGCGGCGCTGCTGATGGGCGCCGCCCTGCAACCCGAGCGCCTGGAACTGATTGACGCCGGCGAGGTGGCAGCGGTGAACGAGTACCTGGGCCGCGGCTACACCGTGGCGCCAACCCTCTGGATGGAGTTCGCGGCGGCCACCGAGGGGGCGCTGGAAGGCACCCTGGCCCTGGCCCGCGAGCTGTGTGAGGACAGTGGCGGCACCGGCCTGGAAACCGCCTACAGCGAACCCGAGCGGGCCGCCCTCTGGGAAGCCCGGCACAAGGCCTACTACGCTATTACGGCGCAGCACCCCGGCCACGCTTTTCTGACCACCGACATCTGCGTGCCGATTCAGAACCTGCCGGACATGGTGGCCTACACCGCCGAGCTGTGCCGCGAGGAGAACCTGGACGCCAGCCTGGTGGGCCACGTGGGCGACGGCAATTTCCACATGACTTTCCATGCCGCGCCGGACGACACCGCACGCTGGGCGGCCATCCACGGGGTCTACGACCGGATGATCGCCCACGCCCTGGAACACGGCGGCACCTGCACCGGCGAGCACGGGGTGGGCCTGCATAAAAAAGGCCACCTTGCCAGCGAACACGGCGACACCCTGGAACTGATGCGGCAGATCAAGGCCGTCTTTGACCCGCAGGGCATCATGAATCCGGGCAAGATTTTCTAAGCCCGGCTAGGCAGGCGGGGTCGGTTCCGGCCGCCCCGCCCACGGCACCTCAGCTGGTGCGGCGCCGGTCCACCCACTTTGCCAGCGGGCCGTCGAAGCGGGCCAGCACCGGTCCAAGGATGGCGGTCATCAGCACGTAGGCAGCGGTAAGTGGCCCCAGCACCGGCGTCAGCGCTGCGCCCAGACCCGCGATCAGGATGGAGAACTCGCCGCGCGGAATCAGGGTGACGCCAGCGCGGATACGGCCCCGCGTCTGTACGCCGGCGCGGGCCGCACCCTGCCAGCCCACCACAAATTTGGTGGCCGACGTGACCAGGGTCAGCAGCAGCGCCGGCAGCAGCACGGCTGGCAGCGACGCCACATCCATTTCCAGGCCGAAGAACACGAAAAAGACCGCCGCGAACAGGTCGCGCAGCGGTTCGATCAGCACCCGTACCCGGTGGGCCACTTCCCCGCTGAGCGCAATCCCCACCAGAAACGCCCCGATGGCGGCCGAGACATTGATCATGTCGGCCAGCCCAGCCACCGCCAGCACCAGGCCAAAGGTGGACAGCAGCAGCACCTCGGCGCTCTGCACGTTCATGATGCGGCTCAGCACGTGGCCGTAGCGCAGCGCCAGGAAAAAGGTCAAGCCGAACGCGCCCAGCGCAAACAGGAGGTTGCCGCCGATCTGCCAGGCCGTGCCGCCGATCAGGAGCGCCGCTACGACCGGCAGGTAAAAGGCCATCGCCACGTCTTCCAGCACGCAGACCGCCAGAATGACCGGCGTTTCACGGTTGCCGAAGCGGCCCAGGTCGGCCAGCACCTTGGACACGATGCCGGAACTGCTGAGATAGGTAATGCCGCCCAGCAACAGCACCGCCAGCGGCGGAAAGCCCAGCAGCAGCCCGGCCAGCACGCCCGGCGTGAAGTTCAGCGCCAGTCCAGCAAGCCAATGCGGCTGTTGGCCCGCAGGTTGTCTTCCAGCTCGCGGCTGGTGTATTCCAGGCCCAGCATGAACAGCAGCAACACAGAACCGATTTCGGCGCCCACATGCACGAAGCTGGCCGCGCCGCCTTGCAGCGGCATGAATTGCCCCAGCAGAATGCCGGCAATCAGGTACAGCGGAATAGGGGTCAGGCCGATGCGGCCGGCAAAGCGGCCCATGAACGCCAGCGCCAGAATGACGGCGCCCAGCTGCAAGAACAGTTGCCCAAGGGAAAGTGCAGCGCCCTCCATCAGCTTGCAGGTTTACCGTTGAGAAAGTTCTCGGCCCGCAGCACACCGGCCGGTGTGTCCACCACCACCAGCACGTCGCCGAGGGCCAGCGGATGCGCGGGGCCAGGGGCGGGAATGGCGGTGCCCTGCCGCACGATGGCAACGATGCTAGCGCCAGTATTGGTGCGCAGCATGGTTTCGCCCAGGGGCCGGCCGCTGAAGGGTGATCCTTCTTCTAGGGTGACCCAATCAAGCGCCAGACCCTTGATTTCCTTGGTGAGGGTGGTGACCTGCCGGGTGACGGTGCTGCCACCCAGCATGTCGGCCACCGCTTCGGCCTCCTCGGGGGTCAGGATGATGGCTTCGTCGCAGGCGTCCGGGTCCTCGCGGCTGGCGACAAACACTTCACGCCGGCCGTCGCGGTGGGTAATCACACCAACGCGTTTGCCGTATTCGGCATCGAAGTCAAAGCGGCGACCAACGCCGGGCAGAGCAGTTTCTTCTATGCGGGGCATCTTTCTAGGGTAGACCAGCGGGGCCGCAGCAAATCCCTTACGCACAACAGGGCTTTCTGGAAATTTTCCAGATGAAGAAGTGGTAAGCACCAAAAAAGCCCCGCAGAATGAAGGTAGGGTGAAAGTCCCGCCTCTCAGACCTTAAGCTGGGGGCATGTATCTACAACATCAGAATATTGCCATCATTGGGGCGGGGGTCAGCGGGCTGGCGCTGGCGGGTGCACTGAAGTTGCAGGGCGTGAGCAGCCGGGTGTATGAGGCCAGCGATCAGCTGTGGTCGCTGGGCGGCGGCCTGATTATTCCGCCCAACTCGGTGCGGGTGCTGGAACAGCTGGGCCTGGATACGGTGCTGAAAGTGCGGGGGGTAGAGCTGCACGATATGCGAATTTACGATGTCTCGGGCCGGTTGCTGTACGCCCGCTCCCAGGGCGAGGTGGCCCAGCGGCACGGGCACCCGCTGCTGGGGCTGGCTCGCGAGGACCTGCACCGAGTGCTGGCCGAACACCTACCGGAAGGCACCGTGCAGACCGGGCACCGCCTGACCGGCCTGGACAACGAGTTCCATGAGGCGGTGGCCCACTTTCAGAACGGGCAGACGGTCCACGCCGACCTGCTGGTGGCCGCCGACGGCCGGGATTCGCAGGTGCGCACTCTGCTGTACCCCGAAACCCGGCTGGTGCCCACCGGCGACGTGGCTTATAGAGGCGTCACGGCGCAGCGGCCGGGCGGCGAGCTGGATCAGGCGTTCAGTGAATTCTGGGGGCCAGGCCGGCGCTTTACCTGCTTCCGGATGAGTGACGGCCTGACCTCCTGGCACGCGCCGGTGCGTCAGGGCGCAGGCACACCGCTGCTGGATAAAGCCGGGTTGCTGCACGCCATGCGGGACTTCCCGCCGGCCGTGCTGGGCCTGATCGAGGCGACCGACGCTGACCAGATCACTGCGCTGCCGCTGCAGGACATCTCGCCGCTGCCCGAGTGGTGGAACCGCCGCACCGTCCTCATCGGTGACGCCGCGCACGCCACCAGCCCTAACCTGGGACAGGGCGCCGCGCAGGCCCTGGAAGACGCCGCCGCGCTGGCCCAGCACCTGGCCGCCGCCCCTGACCGCTACAGCGCACTGGAAGGCTACCAGCAACAGCGCGAGGGCACCGCCAACGCCGCGACTGCCACCGCTCGCGCGTTCGGGGAGTTGGGCCGGGCAAGGGGCGTGGCCCGCTTTGCGCGCAACTTGGCCCTCAGCCTCAACCCGGAGCTGGCCCGGCGGCGGATTGAAGCGTTTTATGGTGATCCAGTCGGCTGAGAACAGCGCCCAAAAACATGCCGTGAGCAACAATCCGCAAAAAGTGCTCATGGCGTAAAAAGCATCTCTATGATCTAAACATGAAAATCGTTGCTCTTACCAGGCGTTCCATCGTTTTTGGTCTGGCCATGGGAATACTGAGCCCTATGGCTGGAGCGCAGCTCAGTAGGTGACAACTTCAGTTTGACCTCGTTCCAGACGGGAAAAACCAACAGTCGGTCCCATCAAGCTTGATGGGGCCGTCTGTGTGCGGTCTTCTGAGAGTGTGAAAACAACAGAATCCGCTGCTCAGCAGGCTACCGCACTCACCCAGCACTTCAAAGCGCACGCCAGTCATCTCCGCATTGACACCCTTCAGCGCTTGATTGACGTCCTTCTGGCGATGATTGCCGCGAGGAGCATCAATCATCACGACCTGAGTGCCCACATGCCGGGTATCAGCATGCCCCAGGCTAAGAAAAGGCGGGCAGACCGCACCTTCCGGGATGAGCAGCTGGACATGGACTTTTTCATCGCTCTGCTCGTCGTCCATCTTCCACCGGGGAAGGTGTTGCTGAGTCTGGACCGCACCAATTGGGAGCATGGGGAAACGCCCATCAATTTTCTGGTGCTTGGAGCCGTGGTTCATGGCTTCACCCTGCCCCTGATTTGGGTTCCTCTTGATGAGTCTTGGAACAGCCACACCTACGCCCGTATGTGGTTGGTATTGAAGCTCCTCCGCGTCTTGCCAGCGAAACGCTGGCAAGGCCTGGTGGCTGACCGTGAGTTCATCGGTGCGGAGTGGTTCCGTTTTCTCCGTCGTCAAGGCATCAAGCGGGCGATCCGCATTCGGCACAGCGACATGCTGGACGACATGAATGGGAAGGAATGGTTTAAGCACGTCCAGCACGGTCATTTCCATGAAATCGACGAAAAGGTGTTCGTGTTTGGCGAACTCATGCGGGTGGTCGCGACGAGGTCATCCACAGGTGACCTCGTCATCATTGCCACAGATTTCAGCGCTCGGAAGACCTGGAAGCTGTACAAGCAGCGCTGGTCAATCGAGTGCACCTTCAGCAGCTTCAAGAAGCGAGGCTTCGACCTGGAGCGGACTGGGATGACGGAAAGGAGCCGTCTTCAGCGGCTCTTCGGCTTGGTGACACTGGCCTGGATGTTTTGTTTGCGCTTGGGGGTCTGGCTCAGCCAGACCCAGTCCATCCCCATTCTCAAGCATGGTCGTAGAGCGGTCAGTCTGGTGCGGTACGGTGCTCAGCATCTCGTGGATGCCTTACGATGGAAACCACAACAGTTCATGGCTGTCCTAGACCTGTTGACCCAGCCTTTTTGCCCACCAGGAGGGGCTGGAAGTGAAGTTCTCAGAACTTGCACCTGAATAGGCGGACAAAAAGCGCTCCCAGAGCTGAAATTCTGGAAGTGTGAATCAACCGGTTTCAGGGGAGCGCACCCATATTCTCTCACAGCGGATTCTGGACATTCCAGAGACGCTGTATCAGCAGCGGGTAGTGGCTACATCAACGTGACAAGTTGTATCGGTGGAAGGCCAGAGTCAGGCTGGCTTCGAGCATTTCGTCCGTCTTCGAGAAAGACAACGACTTACGAACAAGCCGACCCAGCCGCTGTCTCAGCGTGCAGTTCAATCGTTCGACATGATTCGTTTCTCCCTTCCGGGTTAGCCGCTTTACCCCCAAGAGCGGTTCATCGTAGGCTCGCCACAGATCGGTGCAAAACGTCCCTTTCAGTCGCTGCTCAAGGGACAATGGTAAGCGTTCCCAGAGCTTGAACGCTGTTTGCTCACTGCGGTCACCCAATACCCAGGCCAGCACCCTGCGGGTGCTGCGCTCCAGGGCAATCCAGATCCACCTCGTCTGTTTTTTCTTGGCAACGAAGGTCCACATTTCATCCAGCTCAATGACCACTTCTTCTGGAGGTGTCATGCAGACTGTACCAGTCTGCATCACTTCACGGGCCCCTTTTTTATCCACCGGATCACGGTGTTGCGGTGAACACCAAAGACGCGCTGTACTCCTCTCAGACTCATCCGCTCGTGGACAGCATCAAGAATTTGTTGCCGGGTCGCTTCACTGTGCGCTATAGGGCGGGCCTCCGGGTGGAAACGACGGCCACAACCCTTACATAAGTAGGTCTGGGTGCCATTTTTGGCCTTCCCATTTTTGACAGTGTGTGTGCTTTGACAGGCTGGGCACTCCGGCATCCTGTCAGTAGATCACGTTGGTACAGCCACTACCCAGCAGCGAAGCTTGCAAGCTTCGCTGCACCTCTTCCACAGTCCAGGTCAGAAGACCAACTTCAGCCAGGCTGAGGGAGTCAGTCCCAGTGCACTCAGCAGTTTCTTCAACATCTACGACTGGGATTCAGACCGTTGCTGGGAAGAGATGCAGGACACCCAATGGCGCATGTTGCTGGACGCGGCTCGTCACAAACGCAGACCTCGTCTGCGTCTCAGTGTGGACCTGACCACGGTGGAAAAGGTGGGGACTCAACTGCCCTACGTCAGCGTCTACAACGGCAGGCACGGCATCCATCTGGTGGTCTTGTTCGCCGAAAATGGGGAACTGAAGTTCCCCATTTCTTACCGGATCTACCAGGGCAAGCACACCAGCACCCCGGTCACACTGGCCCTCGACTTGCTGGAAGAGGTGCCAGACTTCGTGGGGAAACGCTTTCAGGTCTGCGTACTGGCGGACAGCGGATTCGAATCTGCTGTCTTTCTGGAAGGTGTGCAGCGTCTAGGTTTCGAGTTCGTGGTGGGTGTGCGGAGCAACCGACGCACGGATCATCCTGGGCGGGTGACAGTGGCGGATTGTCCGCACGGAGGGTATGTCAACCTCGCCAACTGGCCTCTGGAAACGCTGTCTCTGGGGAGAATAGACCGTGGGGACCGTGAATTCTTCGCGGTGTCGTCTGAGCTGTTAGAGGGGGATGACATCCTGGCCGAAGGAAAACGGCGCTGGGCACTGGAGTCGTTTTTCAAAGAAGGGAAGCATCAGTTTGGGTTGGCGCAGTTCGCGCTGCGAACTGCCAGGGGTCTGGACCGCTGGATTTTGATGGTCTTCCTGGCCTTCACCCTGACGACGCTGCACCGCTCAGAGGCCCTGACCTTGAAGGAAGCTGCACGCCTGGCTCTCTACGCCTTGTTCCCCGAAGTCAGGCTGAACCACCTGCTGAGCCAAATTCAAAAGGAGCAAGAATTCCTGCGCCAGCACGGCTATTCGCTCAGCTATGCAAGGTGCAACTTATGAGAAGTTGTCACCCACTGAGGGAGCGCAGAACAATTGCACCAATCCCAGCAATAATTTTGATGGTCTGTATTGCCTTAGCAAGGATTATTACCATTTAGACGAGCAGTTAAACGCGACCTATCAGGCATTGAGCCGTGCCCTTCCGGCTGAAGCAAGAGCCACCCTGACGCAAACGCAGCGGGCCTGGATTCAGAAACGCAACGGACAATGCAGCACCAGTGATTACGGCGGTTTCTATATCGATATGCAGTGCGCAGTCAGAACAACGCAGACGCGCCTGGATTTTCTCAAAGCGCGTCTACGTGAATGCCAAAACGGACGTTGCCGTGCAGATAAATTGCAGTAAATCCTACTCAGAGGGATTCAGAGTCAGCCGCTGACTGGTCGTTCTCGCGGTCCTGCCAGGTGCGGTGCAGCTCGGCGTACAAACCGCCCTGCTCCAGCAACTGGGCGTGGGTGCCGCGCTCCACGATCTGGCCCCGGTCCAACACCAGAATCTGATCGGCGTACTGCACCGTGCTGAGGCGGTGGGCAATCACGAAGGTGGTGCGGCCATCCATCAGCACGTCCAGCGCGGCCTGCACCAGAGCTTCGGACTGGTTGTCCAGGGCACTGGTGGCCTCGTCCAGAATCAGCACCCGGGGGTTTTTCAGCAGGGCGCGGGCAATGGCGATGCGCTGGCGCTGTCCGCCCGAGAGCTTCAGGCCGCGTTCGCCCACCACCGTGGTGTAGCCGTCCGGCAATGCCTGGATGAACTCGTGCGCGTTGGCCGCCTGCGCCGCCGCCCGCAGGTCAGCCTCGCTGGCGTCCGGGTGGCCGTAGCGAATATTTTCCTCGACCGTGCCGGAAAACAGCTGGGTGTCCTGCGGCACCAGCCCGATGTGAGAGCGCAGTTCACCCAGGTCGTAGCTGCGCACGTCGTGACCGTCCAGCTCAACCTGCCCGGCGGTCACATCCCAGAAACGCGGAATCAGGTTGACCAGGGTAGTTTTGCCGGCGCCGCTGGGCCCGACCAGCGCCACCGTCTGCCCCGGTTCGGCGGTCAGGGAAATGTTCTGCAGCACGTCCTCGCCGCCGTAGGAGAAGCCCACGTTCTCAAAATGCACCTGCCCGCGCGGCTGGGCCAGCGGCAGCGGGTTGGCTGGGCTGCTCAGCTCGGAGCGTTCACCCAGCAGCTCAAAGATGCGGCCCGAGGCCCCCGCCGCCTCCTGAAACTGGTTGACCAGCCCGGTCAGCGCGGCAATTGCGCCGGCCACCTGAATGGCGTAGAACAAAAAGGCCACCAGCGCGCCGGGAGTCAGGTCGCCGGCCATCACCTGCCGGCCGCCGAACCACAGCACCAGCGCCAGCGACCCGAAAGTCAGGAACGACATGATGCCGCCCATCAGCGCCTGCCAGCCGGCCCGGCGCAGCGCCGCGTCGAAGCTGGCCCGCACGCCCGCGCCGTAGCGGCCGCGTTCCAGGGTCTCGGCGGTGAAGCTCTGCACCACCCGCACCCCGCTGATGGCTTCCTCGGCGCTGGCGTTGGCCCCGGCCACCGCGTCCTGCACCTCGCGGCTCACGGCCCGGATGCGCCGGCCGATCACCACAGCCACCGCGATGATCAGCGGCAGGCCGATCAGGGCGTAAAGGCTGAGGCGCGGGTTGGTGGTGATCAGGAGAATGGCGCTGCCGATCAGGGTGACGCCCTGGGCAATCAGCTGCGCCAGTGCGGTGCTGCTGACCCCCTGCACGGTGCCCACGTCGGCGGTCAGGCGGCTGGTCAGGTCGCCGGTGCGGTGGTCCGAGAAAAAGCGCGGCGACAGCGTGAGCAGGTGCCCGAACAACCGCTCACGTAGGGTCGCCACCACGCCGGCCCCCACCCGCGCCAGCAGATAGGACTGCGCCGCCGCAAACAGCGAGGAGAGCGCGAAGATGCCCAGCAACAGCAGCACGGTGCGGTCCAGTGCGGAAGTGTCGGTGCTGCCCACCTGCAGGAAGGAAGCGTCCACCAGCCGGCCGAACAGCGCCGGGAAAGCCAGGTTGAGCCCACTGGACACGAGCGAGGCCACCACGCCCAGCCAGAACAGCGGGCGGTAGGGGCGGGCGATCTCCCACAGGGGCCGCAGGGCCGACACCAGCGAGGCGGGTTTCATGCGTGGTCGGCGGCCCGCCGGGCCGGAGGCAGCAAAGGAGCGGGAAGGACGTGACATGAGAGCCAAGCTAGCAACTGCGGAGCCGGGGGAATGGGGGCATTTGGCTTTTACGGCCCCCGGTCAGGCCGGCCCAGCCTCAGTCCTCGAACTGCAGATAAATTGCCTTGAGGTACTGCGCTTCCGGGAAGCTGGCGTGGTGGTCGGGGGCGTGCCGGGTGCGGGCCACCTCGCGCCAGGGGCGGCCGCTGCGGTCGGCGGCGGCGCGCACCGCGTCCCAGAACTCCTCGGCGCTGACGTGGGCCGAGCACGAGGCACTCAGCAGCAGGCCGCCGCGTTCCAGCCGGCGGATACCGTCCCGCGCCAGCCGGCCGTAAGCGCGGATAGCGCCTTCGCGTTCGCTCTCGCGCCGGGCCAGCGAGGGCGGGTCCAGAATCACCAGGTCAAACAGCTCGCGGCCTTCCGTCAGCCACTCGAACACGTCGGCCTGCACCGCCCGGTGGGGCGCCGTCAGGGCCGGGTTGAGGGCAAAGTTGCGCTCGCTGCTGTCCAACGCATGCCGGCTGATGTCCAGGCTGACCACCTCGCTCACCCTGCCCTGCGCGGCGTAGAGGCTGAAGCCCCCGCTGAAGCTGAAGGCGTTCAGCACCTTCTTTCCGGCGGCCAGGTCGCGTACCCGGCGGCGATTCTCACGTTGGTCCAGGAAAAAGCCGGTCTTTTGCCCGCGCACCACATCAGCCTCGAAGGCGATGCCGGATTCGTGAAAGACGACGGCCCCCTCCGGCGCCTCGCCCACCAGGGTCTGCCCGTCGGCCAGGCCCAGTTCCGCCGCCAGCGCCCCGATATTGCGGCTGAGGCGCAGCACCACCCGCAAGCCCGGAAAAGCGCCAGCGAGCAGGTCCAGCACCAGCGGCAGATGCGGAAACCAGGCCGCCGAGTACAGCTTGAGCACCAGCGTGTCCGCGTAGCGGTCCACCACCAGCCCCGGGAACCCGTCCGACTCGCCGTTGATCACCCGGTAGCCGTCGGTCTCGGGGCCGAAGAGGCCGGCACGGCGCAGCAAGGCGGCATCAAAGCGGGCCTGCCACCACGCCCGGTCCACCGTGGCCGGGCTGCCGGCGTGCAGCACCCGCAGCCGCAGCGGCGAATGCGGGTCGTACAGGCCCACCGCCAGAAAGCGGTTGCGCCGGTCGTAGACCACCGCCAGTTCGCCGGCCTCGCCGGGGCGGTTCTGACCGCGCACGCTGGATTCGTACACCCAGGGGTGCCCGGCCCGCAGCGAGCGCTCGGCGGCGGGCGAGACGGTGAGTTTGAGACGTGGGGTGGCAAGAGGCGCAGAAGTGGGCACAGACGGAGAAGGCACAGACACGCTCCCAGGCTAGAGCATTCCCGCGCCCGAGCCAGGGCCATCATTCCCCAGACAGCCAGACACCCAGACAGCCGGGATACCTAGACAGACTGGGCTTGACAGTCGGGATACCTAGACGCACTATGTAGGCAGACAAGGCTTTGTAGGGATGGCAACCGGCCGGGACGCTGGCAGGCCGACATCCCATGTCCCGTTCTCTTCACGTTCTGGAGGCACCCCGCAATGACCCCATCCGCCCCCGGCTTCCCCAGTCCTGACCTTTTGCGCGGCCACCTCGACCTGATTCTGCTGACCATTCTGGAACGGCAACCGCTGTACGGCTTCGCCATCATTCAGGAGGCGAGGGCGCGCACCGACGGGTATTTCGACTTCCGGGAAGGCAGCCTTTACCCGGCGCTGCACCGGCTGGAAAAAGCCGGGCTGCTGTCCACCCACGACGGCGAAACCGGGCGCAACGGCAAGCCGCGCAAGTACTACGCCCTGACTGCCGAAGGAGTGCGCTGGCTGGCGCTCAAGCGTGACGAGTTCGAGCAGTTCACAGGGGCCGTCCGTAGCCTGGGCCTGGGGGCGCTGTGACAGCGCTGCCGAGTACTTACGTGCGCCCAGCGGCCCTGGAACGGTACCTCGCGCTGGCGACGCTGGGCCTGCTGGGCGAGCAGCGCGCCGGGGTGCAAGCAGAGCTGGAAGAGCACCTGCTGACCCGCGCTGACCATCTGCACGCCTTCGGAATGCCTTATCCTCATAACTTGCACCTTGCATAGCTGAGCGAATAGCCGTGCTGGTGGAGGAATTCTTGCTCTTTTTGGAGCTGACTCAGAAGATGGTTGAGCCTGACTACGGGGAACAGGGTGTAGAGGGCCAGGCGTGCCGCCTCTTTCAAGGTCATCCCTTCTGAGCGATGCAGCATGGTCAGGGTGAAGGCCAGGAAGACCATCAGAATCCAGCGGTCCAGACCCCTGGCAGTTCGCAGCGCGAACTGCGCCAACCCAAACTGATGCTTCCCTTCTTTGAAAAACGACTCCAGTGCCCAGCGCCGTTTTCCTTCAGCCAGGATGTCATCCCCCTCTAACAGCTCAGACGACACCGCGAAGAATTCGCGGTCCCCACGGTCCATCCTCCCCAGAGACAGCGTTTCCAGAGGCCAGTTGGCGAGGTTGACGTACCCCCCATGCGGACAGTCCGCCACCGTCACCCGCCCAGGATGGTCCGTGCGCCGGTTGCTCCTCACACCCACCACGAACTCGAAACCGAGGCGCTGCACACCTTCCAGAAAGACAGCGGCTTCAAAGCCGCTGTCCGCTAGGACACGTACCCGGAAACGTTTCTTGATGAAGTCCGGCACCTCTTCCAGTAGGTCGAGCGCCAGAGTGACGGGAGTGCTGGTGTACTTGCCCTGGTAGACCCGGTAAGAAATGGGGAACTTCAGTTCCCCATACTCGGCGAACAAGACCACCAGATGGATGCCGTGCCTGCCGTTGTAGACGCTGACGTAGGGCAGCTGAATTCCCACCTTTTCCACCGTGGTCAGATCCACGCTGAGCCGCAGACGAGGTCTACGTTTGTGACGAGCTGTATCCAGCAGGATGCGCCACTGGAAGTCCTGCATCTCTTCCCAGCAGCGGTCTGAATCCCAGTCATAGACGTTGAAGAAGCGACTCAGTGCACTGGGACTGACTCCCTCAGCCTGGCTGAAGTTGGTCTTCTGACCTGGACTGTGGAAAAGGTGCAGCGAAGCCTCCAGGCTTCGCCGTTGGTACAGCGTCTCTGGAATATCCAGAACCTGCTGTGCGAAAATACGGACGCGCTCCCCTGAAACCGGTTGATTCACACCTCCAGAATTTCAGCTCTGGGAGCGCTTTTTGTCCGCCTATTCAGGTGCAAGTTCTGAGTTATCCCGACGCTCTTTCTCAGGCCATGCGCGAACTAGGGTCACCCTTACGCGTGTGCGCCGGACTGTTCAAGGTGTATCCCATGCCAAAAATCCTGCTGACTTCCGTCCTCGCGGCGCTGGGCCTGAGTGGTTTGTTGCTGGCTTCGGCTGCCGCCCCGCGCCCCGCCGCCCTCACTCTCCCCCTCCAAACGGCGGCCCAACTCTGCGCTCCAGGCGCTACCAAGTGCCAGGCACTCTGCCCCGAGACCGACTGCGTGCAGAACGTCACGGCTCCCCTCATCTCCCTTACCACTGTCAAGGCCCTGGCGGCGGCCACAGGTCTGGAAGTGTCCGTGTCAGACGAAGTTATAGACGGAAAGACCTACCTTAACATGCTGCGCTTGGGCCTGCCCGATGAGCCGGACGAGGAGGTCAGCAGCCTTCAAACCCCGGCGATGGTCGGGCGCGGGGGCGAGCTGTACTACCGGGCGTCCAGCGTCCTGGGCTTCCTGATTCAGCAGGGGGGAGAGGCCCGGTTTTCCAGCCTGCCTGGTCTGTCCCTTGAAGTGCGGGGCCGGGTCATTGGCCTGCAGCTTGGCTCGGCAGCGCAGGGCGAGGAACTGTTGCGGGAACTGTCGTTCACCTTCCTAGAAGCGCTGCTCCCCGAAGCGTTCAGACCCGCCGCCCAGTGCCCCAGCCCAGAATCCTGCTCCTCCAGCTCGCCAATAGTCTCGGCCCGGATGTCCAGCGGCGAATCCTACCGCGTGCAGACGGGCTTGGCAGAGGGCGAAGTCGTGATGCTGGCCCTGCCGCTGTCCGCTCAGGGCCCGGATGACGCGTCCTACGCGGTCGCCGTCTCACCCGTAGATGACCAGGGCTGGGCCGAGTTCTCGGTGAGCGAGGCCCCCAAACGGTTTGTGTCCCGCCGGGAAGCGGTCCTCTCCAGGCCGGAGAACAGAGGCAACGCCCTGCTCGTCCGCGTCACCAATACCCCGCTGAACGACCTGTGGGGCGGCATCATCCAGCCTGCGCAGGTGAAGTAGAAACAGACCACCCCGGAGATACAGGCCACCCCAGCAGCCGGTCCTGACCCTTGACACGGGCCAGGGCCACCGGCCTTTCATTCACCTCTTCCCTACCCGCCCCACACCTACCGGTCCAGCCTCTACTCGCCCAGAATGCGCCGCAGGTACGGGCTACCGAAGCGCCGCTCGGGGTCCAGCGCGGCGCGGGCGGCGCGGAACTCAGTCCAGCCGGGGTAGAGCGCTGCCAGTTCGTGTTCGCCCAGGGCGTGCAGCTTGCCCCAGCTGGGCCGCCCGCCGTGCCCCCGCAGCACGCCTTCGGCCTCGCGGAAGTGGGGGCCGGTCACTTCGGGGGGCAGCTCCAGCGGTGCCCCCAGGGCAATGACTGCGGCGCCCTCGCCGGCCGGGGTGCCCAGCGGCAGGTCATCGGGCGCCACAAAGCGCACGCCCACCGGCAGCTGCAACGCCGGCCCTGCCGAGCTGGCGCTGGAGAGGGCAGCGCGCAGATCACGCAGGGTGGCTGTCAGCGCGGCCAGCGGCACCGCGTATTCCAGCTCACGCAGGGGCGTGTCGGCTGCCAGCAGCGCCTGCTGCGGGGCCAGCAGGACTGCGGCCTGGGCACGCTGTTGCAGCAGGTTCCGCAGCGGAGCCGGCAGCGGCGAGAACAGCTCGCCCGCTTCGGCCAGAGCCTGGGCTGGGCCGCCCAGTAGACCGGCGGTACTACCGGCTCCGGCCGCAGCTGCCCGGTCTTCCCCACTGACAGCTTCCTCGGGCCAGGCGCGGCGCAGCAGGATGGCCTCGTGGTCCTCGTGCGCCGGCCGCCAGGTGAGTGACACGTGCGGGGCCGCCTGAGCATATTCCGGCCCCAGCGCCAGCACCTCGCCCCAGCTGACCGGCCGGGTGCTCAGCCGCAGGCGGTAAGCCGGCTGCACACGCAGGGTCACGCGGGTCAGCACACCCAGCGCACCCAGCGACAGCGCCGCTGCCCCGAACAGCGCCTGGCCTGGGTGCAGCCGGTGCAACTGGCCCTGGCCGTCCACCAGTTCCAGCCCGGTTACGGAAGCCGCCAGCCGGGCGCTGCTCAGGCCGCTGCCGTGGGTGCCGGTGCTCAGGGCGCCGCCCAGCGTCTGTGACGCGCGGCCCCCCAGGCCCGGCACGCTCAGCCCACGCGAGTCGAGCGCGGCGGCCAGCTCGCCCAGCGGGGTGCCGGCCCACACGGTCACGGTGCCGGCGGCCGGGTCCAGCGCGGCCACGCCCCGCAGCCCGGCCACGCTCAGCATCACTTCCTGCCCGGCGGCCAGCGGGCTGAGCGCCGTGCCGGCCCCCACTGGCCGCACCCGCAGGCCTTCTTCCGCAGCGCGGGCCACCGCTGCCGCCGCCGCCTCGGCCGAGCGCGGCACAGCCCAGACGGCCGGGCTGGCCTGGGCGGTGCCGGCGCGGTTCTGCCACGCCGGCGGTTCGGTTTGCCAAACAAGGTCAGTGTCTGTCACGTCGGTTCTCACCATACCCTCTGCCCGGCCGGGGCACCGTGAGCCGCCCCCGGCCAAACCGTTAAAATGACGCATGAACCGCGAACAAGCTTACGCGCTGATGGTGCAGCACACCCCCAGCGAGTCCCTGCAGCGCCACATGCTGAACGTGGAAGCTGCCATGCGCTGGTACGCCCGGCACTGGAACGCCCAGGGCATGAACGAGGACGAGGAACAGTACGCCGTGGCCGGGTTGCTGCACGACTTCGACTACGAACTGCACCCGGAAGAACACCCGAGCTGGGGCGTCAATTATCTGCGTGAACACACCGACGTGGCGGAGCCTGTGCTGGACGCCATCATGGGCCACGCCGCCTATACCAGCACGCCCCGTCAGAGCCAAATCTCCAAAACCCTGTTTGCAGTAGACGAACTGACCGGGCTGATTCAGGCGGCGGTGCTGGTCCGCCCCGATAAGGACATCCAGCAGCTGGAACTGAAAAGCGTGAAAAAGCGTTTCAAGGCGCCGTCGTTCGCGGCAGGCGTCAACCGCGAGGAAGTGGCCCAGGGCGCCGAAGAACTGGACGTGCCGCTGGAGGAACACATGGCGAATGTCTTAAAAGCGCTGCAGGAGCTGGACGCGGCCGGAAACGGAGTTGCTGCACCGGAGGCGGGGCAATGAGGCGCCTGCTGACCCTGCTGGCTGCCCTGGCGCTGCCCCTGGCCAGCGCTCAGGCCACCGCCGCACCCACAAAAGCAGCGCCCGCAGAAACCGCGCAGGCCGTCCCCCTGCCCCACTGGGCGCTGGCGACTCCGCTGCAATGGCAGCGCACCGGCCGGGTGGGCGAGCCGGCAGAGGTGCAGCTGCGCTTCGCAGCCCCGCCGGAAGTGACCGTGTCTTTTCCCTGCACGCTCAGCGAGCCGCCCAGCGTCAAGGTGACCCGCCTGCGCGACAGCGGCGAGGAAGAACCGCTGTGGCTGACGCTCACGCCGGTCTGGGACGCCCCCACCTGCCAGGGCGGCGTACTGGTGCTGCCGGGCGGCACTCGCGGCCAGTACCGCGCCGAGCTGTATGGCCTGCCGGCCGGCGAGTACCGGCTGACCGGCTTCTGGTTCGGCGGCCGGGCCGGCGATACCCTGGGCGCACCAGAGCAGCGGCTGCGGCTGGAGTAGCGGGGCCTCATTCCCCGTCAGCTCCGCTCCGCTAGTCTGAGCCATGCACAAAACTCTGCCCCTGCTCACGCTGCTGCTGTGTGCTTCCGCCTCTGCCGAACTGCGTGCCGACATAGCCAAGAACACGCCGCCGGGACAGGCCACCATGCGGGTCTACGACGGCGAAAAGCTAGTGTTCCAGGCGACGACGCCGGGGCTGAACGCAGTGACGGAAAGCAAGTTCAGCCCAGACGGGCGCTGGCTGCTGAATATTGCAGACGGGAGCGGCTACGTGCAGCTTTGGGACGTGGAGAAGGGAGAGCGGGTCAAAACCTTCCTGAACGCCTCCTCCCGTATTTTCGGAGCCGATTTCACGCTGGACAGCGAGCGCCTGTTGCTGGATTTCAGCGGTTCACAGGACAAAGCGGACCCACGCAGGCCCGCCTACTTTCCCTCTCCTTCGCTGTGGAATCTGGCGACATTGGAACGGATTTCTTTCGTCTACAACGACAAACGCGAAAGCTTTTACGATGGCAAAGTGACATTTAGCCGGGACGGCGAGCGCATGGCCTTTATTCGTCGAACCGCTTATTCTTCAGGACCTGCCTCTGTCTGGAACGCCAAAACGGGCGCCCATATCGCCACCATTTCCCGCCTGCCCTACCCGAAAGGTGCGGCGCAAACAGGCGGCGCCGGGGCCGTGGACGCCCGCCTCTCGCCGGATGGTCAGCGCGTGCTGGTGCGATATGTGGATAACCGCCTGGCTGAATACGATGCCGGCACCGGCAACCTGCTGAAGGTTCGTGGGAAGGCGGCCGAGGCTGAGGCGCGGGCACAGCTGGAGCGGTTCGCACAGACGGGCCACTGATAGAGATTTCCCCGCCCAGCGGTTTCTCTTTTACTTCGTGCTGGGGCTGTTGCTGGGGCAATGGGCCATTCGGGAATGGACATGGGCGGCAGTGTGCGGGTTGCTGAACGCTCTGGCTGTAGCTTATCTGCTGCCCAGGCTGCCGCTTCTCCTGTCCTCCTCCGCCACCCATTTTGCGATGCTGGCAGCTGAACTCTTGGCGCCTGTGGGGCATCTCAAAGCTGCCGGCACTGCCAGACTGTGCTGCCCTGCCCTTCATCTGCTGGACGGTAGCAACGGCCGGAATGCTGGCTTTTTTCACCACCATCTTCCAGATTCCATAAAAAAAGAGCGCCCGGCTGGACGCTCTTCTTTTTACTTTCTCTCTTAGTCTGCGGCCTGCTCGCCCGCTCCAGCAGGGAACACCTCGATGATGCCCGCCGCGCCCATGCCACCGCCGATGCACATGGTGATCAGGGCCTTGCCACCGCCCCGGCGCCCGAGTTCGTAGATGGCGCTGGTGGTCAGCTTGGCGCCCGAGCAACCCAGCGGGTGGCCCAGCGCAATGGCGCCGCCATTCACGTTCAGCTTGCTTTCGTCGATGCCCAGTTCGCGCACCACGGCCAGGCTCTGCGCAGCGAAGGCTTCGTTCAGCTCAATCAGGTCAATGTCGTCCAGGTTCAGGCCGGTCTGCTTCAGTACCTTGGGCACCGCCGCCACCGGGCCGATACCCATGATTTCGGGGTCCACGCCGGCCACCGCAAAACCGATGAACTTGGCCAGGGGCTTCACGCCCAGTTCCTCGGCCTTGTCGCTGCTCATCAGCAGCACGGCGGCAGCGCCGTCGGAAAAGGGGCTGGAGTTGGCCGGGGTCACGCTGCCGCCCAGCTTGAAGGCGGACTTCAGCTTGCCCATCGCTTCCAGGCTGGCATCGTCGCGGATCAGTTCGTCGGTATCGAACTGAATGGTTTCGCTCTTCAGCTTGGTGCCCTTGAGCTTATCCACCTGCACTGGCACCGGCACGATTTCGTCCTTGAATTTGCCGGCGTCGCGGGCAGCAGCAGCCTTCTGGTGGCTGGCCAGGGCGAACTTGTCCTGGTCCTCGCGGCTCACGCCGTACTTCTCGGCCACGTTTTCGGCGGTCATGCCCATGCCCACATAGGCGCCGGGGCGGGTGTCTACCAGGTCGGGGTTGGGGCTGGGGTTGTGGCCGCTCATGGGCAGCATGCTCATGCTTTCCACGCCGCCGGCCAGCATCACTTCGGCCTGGCCGGTCTGAATGGCCGCCGCCGCCATGGCAATGGTCTGCAGGCCGCTGGAGCAAAAACGGTTCACGGTCACGCCGCCCACGCTGTCGGGCATGCCGGCCCGCAGCGCCGCCAGGCGGGCCACGTTCAGGCCCTGCTCGGCTTCGGGGATGGCGCAGCCCAGGTACACGTCTTCCACGATGTCGGCTTCGACACCGGCGCGGCTGACGGCTTCTTTCAGGACCAGCGCGGCCAGGTCGTCGGGGCGGGTGTTGCGGAGGGTGCCTTTCACGCCGCGTCCAACGGGCGTGCGAACGGCGGATACGATTACTGCGTCTTTCATTTGTTTACTCCTTGTGTGGGAGGTCGAAGGGTCTGGAGGTCTGAAAAATCAAAGGTCAAAGGGCGTCCGGGCCGCTGCGTTTGCTCGCTGTTCCGGGCATCAAGCCGGAAATCTGCCGGGTCACTGGCGTTGCTGCCGCACCCGGCGTTCATTCCTTCACCCGCTGGAGAAAGCTTTCCAGCGCCGCCTCGTACCGCTCTGGGTCAATGTTCCAGGTGCGGATGTGGCGTGCGCCTTCCACCGAATGGAACTCGACCAGGTCGGGGCGGGCCTCGGCCAGCGCCTGAGCCTGCCAGAACGGCACCGTCTTGTCGCTGGGACTATGAAACAGCAAGATAGGCACCCGGAACCGCGGCGCAGCAGCCAGTTGGTCGACCGTGTCGAAGTTCTGGCCGCTGCGGTAGGTGACCAGGCGCTCAATCATGCGGCCCACCGGCCGGGCAATGAACTGCGGCAGCCCACCCCGGCGGGCCTGGCGGCGAATGATGTCGCGCCATTCCAGCGCCGGCGAGTCCAGCACCACGCCCCGGACGGGCAATGGGTGGGGCCAGAAGTGAGGCCGCAGTACGCTCAGGGCGATGTTGCCGCCCATGCTGTAGCCGTACAGAATGGCCTGCTTGTATCCCGCGCCGCGTGCCCAGACCAGCGCCGAGAGAACGTCCTCGGCCTCCACGTCGCCTAGGCTGAGGTAGCCCTTGCCCACGCGGGGGGCGTCGAAGGCGTTGCGGAAGGTTACGAACAGCTGCCCCGCTCCGGTGCGCTGCACGGCCTTCAGGGTCCGCAGGCCCTGCGAACGCTGCCCGCCGTGACCATGAATCTGAATCACGATCAGGTCACGCTCATCACCGGGACTCGGCACGTGCCAGGCTGGCAGATCGCCGATGGGCGTCTGAACCACCACATTCTCGTAGTCCGCGCCCAGCTGCGCCGGCGTGCCGTTGTACACGAAGCTGGACACCCAAGAAATCCAGCCCGGCTGAATCACACCGCTTTCTTCCAGCACCGGCCGCTCCACGTAGGGGCCGCGCCGCTCCACATGCCCGACCAGGGCGTGGCCCTTCACCGGGTTCAGCGGCACCACGCCCAGCACGTCACGGCTGAGGCTTTCGGGCAGTGGAGGCATCAGCAGTTTGCCGCCCCGCCGCGCCACCAGCATAAAGCTGCCCTTGATCCAGCGCGATTTGGAGCGCAGCAGCACTTCCGCCCCCACCAGCGCCCCCAGGGCAACCAGCGTGACATAGGCACCGGCCGCAATGGCCAGGGTGCGGGGCAGGCGTTTGGGGGTGAAGTGTTGCTTGAATTTCATGCAGGGGTCCTTTGAAGGGGGAGGCGGAGAAGGCTCAGTTGCGCAGGGGCTTGCCGGTCTTCAGCATGTGCTGAATACGCTGCTGGGTGCCTTTCTTGCCGGCCAGGGTCAGGAAGGCTTCGCGTTCCAGGTCCAGCAGGTGCTGTTCGGACACCTTCTGGCCACGGGTACGGCCCACGCCACCGCTCAGTACGCGGGCCAGCTGTTCGCTGACCACCACGTCGTATTCGGTCACGTAGCCGGCCTGCTGCATACCGTACAGGGCGCTCTTGATGGCAGCCACGGCGTCCTCACCCATCACCGGGATGTCCTGGCGGGGCTGGGGCTGCACGTAGCCGGGGGCCAGGGCCAGCACGTGGCGCTTGGCTTCCTCGATGCGCAGGTTGGCGTTCATCACGACCGTATCGGTGTCGCGCAGCAGCCCCAGTTCCTTGGCGTCCAGGGCGCTGGTGCTCACCTTGGCGGTGCCGATCAGCTCGAAAGCGCGCTGCACGGCCGGCAGCAGGGGCTGGCCGCCCTGCAGGCGGTCAGTAAAGCGCAGCAGCATTTCCTTGGTGCCGCCGCCGCCGGGGATCAGGCCCACGCCCACTTCTACCAGGCCCATGTACAGCTCGGCGCTGGCGGTCACGTGGTCGGCGTGCAGGGTGAATTCACAGCCGCCGCCCAGCGCCAGGTTATGCGGCGCCGCCACGCAGGGGTGGGGGCTGAAGCGCAGGCTGGAGGTGGTGTCCTGGAACTCACGGATCACGTTGTCCATTTCATCCCAGTCGTCGTCCTGGGCCAGGCTCAGAATCTGGGGCAGGTTGGCGCCGGCGCTGAAGTTGTCGCCCTGGTTGGCCACCACCAGACCGGCGTAGCCCAGCTGCTGCACCTGCTTGTGGGCTTCTTGCACGATCCGCAGCTGGTCTTCGCCCAGTGCGTTCATCTTGGCGTGCCATTCCACCAGCAGCACGCCGTCGCCCAGGTCCACGATGCTGGCGCCGGGCTTTTTCTTGATGACCCGGGTGGCGTCCTTTTTCAGGTCGGTCAGGATCAGGTAGGGTGCCTGGTAGCTGGTCTTCTCGCCCGAGGGGGTCATGATCTGGTCGCCCTCATAGAAGCTCTCGGCGCCGCTATCTTTCATCTTCTGCAGCAGCGGAGGCAGGGCCAGGCCGGCCGCTTCGATGTTGGAGATCACGTGCTGCACACCCAGCAGTTCCATGGTTTCAAAGGGGCCGACTTCCCAGCCGAAGCCCCACTTCATGGCGTTGTCGATGTCGGCCAGGCTGCCCGACACGTAGCCGGCCATCTTGGCGGCGTACCAGAACGAATCGTTCAGGCTGGCGCGCATAAAGTCACCTTCGGGGCCTTCAGCGGTGTAGAGGCCTTCCAGACGGTCTTTCAGCGGCTGACCCTTGAGGCTGTCGGCCAGCTTGCTCTTGGCTTTGCCTTCGCCGGTGTATTCGCCGGTGGCGATGTCCAGCGCGGTGATGACGGTCTTGCCCTTTTCGTCCTTGCTCTTCTTGAAAAAGCCGGAGCCGGTCTTGTCGCCCAGCACGCCGCGGCCGACCATTTCGGTGAAGAAAGGAGGCAGGCTGAAGTCTTCGTCGTCGCCGCTGGCTTTCTGCAGGTCAGACGCCACGTGGCTGATGATGTCCAGGCCCGAGAGGTCGGCGGTGCGGAAGGTCGCGGACTTGGCGCGGCCAGCCACCGGGCCGGTGATGGCGTCCACCTGCGCGGGGGTCAGGCCAGCGTCCTGCATGTGTTTCATGGCCCGCACGATGCCGTACACGCCGATACGGTTGGCGACAAAGCCGGGCACGTCGTTGGCCACCACGATGCCCTTGCCCAGCACGTTGCGGCCGAATTCGCTGAGGGCTTCGGTCACTTCGGGGCGGGTCTTGTCGGTGGGAATCAGTTCCAGCAGGTGCAGGTAGCGGGGCGGGTTGAAGAAGTGCGCACCGATAAAGCGGCTCTGGAAGTCTTCGCCCCGGCCTTCGATCTGCATCTTCATGGGAATGCCGCTGGAGTTGCTGGAAATGATGGCCGTCTTCTTGGCGACGCCTTCCACCTTTTCCCACAGGTCGTGCTTGACTTCCAGCTTTTCGAGGACCGCTTCGATGACCCAGTCACAGTCCTTGATGTCTTTCAGGTTGTCTTCGAGGTTGCCGGGGGTGATCAGCGCGGCGCGGCTCTTGGACATGAACGCGGCGGGGCGGGCCTTGAGGGCCTTTTCGATGCCGGCCTTGGCCAGGAAGTTGCGGTCTTCCTTGTCGGGCAGCACGATGTCCAGCAGGCGCACGGGAATACCCGCGTTGGCCAGGTGGGCGGCGATGGCGGCACCCATCACACCGGCGCCGATCACGGCGACTTTGCGGATGGGGGGCAGATGTTGGGATTGACTGTCTTGCATGGGACCTCCTGACGCACCGGGCGCCGGACGAGAAGCGGAATTTTGGACTCGGTCTAAAGATTAATGGATTTTCGGGAGAAATGTCCATGCACAGACTACCTTCTCGCCGGGGCCACCGGGCCCAGACTGCAGCGGTAGTTCTCCCTGCCAGCGGCACTCAGGGGCCGCCCGGCAAGCGCTGCAGCCATTCACGCAACCCGGCTAGGAACTGCGCTTCGGCCTCCGCCCGGCTGACCGAGGGCACCCCGTCTCCGCTCTGGGGACCGTAACGCCCGAAAAAAGCGTGTACAGCGCCGGGCAGTTCCAGCAGCTGGTGAGGTGGCAGGCGGGCCTGAGCTTCTCGCCAGTGTTTGCGGTCCAGCACGCCGTCATTGCCGGCCAGCACGTTCAGTACCGGAAAGCCGGCCTGCCGCAAATCGGTGCCGTTCGGCGGGTAGGCGGCCAGCAGCACCAGCCCGTCCACCTGTTCCGGGTGCTGCCCGGCGTACTGCGCGGCCACCACGCCGCCCAGCGAGTGTCCGGCCAGCACCACCTGTTTGCCCCCACCCAGCGCTTCAATCAGCGGCCCGGCGCGGCCGGCACCTGTTACTGCCAGGTCCAGCGGGAACACTGGGATGACCGTTTCCACGCCCTCGCTCGCCAGGGCACGCCCCAGCCACTCGTACGCCTGCGGCCGCACCAGCCCGCCGGGATACAGCACCAGCAGCGTCCGCACCTGCCCCGCCGCGCTGACCGGCGGCTGGATATGCACAAAAGGCACCGGCTGGCGTTCCAACGTGACCCGGGCGGCGTGGCTTTGCGGGGAGCTGACCGCGTCCTGCCCCAGCACCAGCGGCGCCGGGCTGAGCAGCGGGCGCAGGGTGCCCAGGCCAAAGCCGGCCAGCAGGGCCAGCGCGAGCGGGAAAAAGCGGCGAAGCATGGCTGCACTTTATCTTCAAGACTTTATCTTCAGAATTTCAGCCTCGGCCTCTGCCGTGCCTCCCCGGTTTTCCCGCCCCTGCCTGTTCCATAAAGCACGCTGAGGGGCAGCGCTTCTGGGGCATACTTGCCCGCATGACGCAAGACACCAGCCCTTCCGATAGCAGCACTCCCGACAGCAGCATTTCCGAGCAGGCCGGGTTACCCCAGGCCGGCACTCTGATTCTGATTCGCCACGGCCGCACCGCCCTGAATGCCCAGAGCCGCTTCCAGGGCCAGACCGACACCCCCCTGGACGCCACCGGCCAGGCCCAGGCGCGAGCCACTGCCCAGCGGCTGCGGGATGAAGGCGTGCGTGATCCCCTGATCCTGACCAGCGATCTGCCACGGGCAGTCCAGACGGCCGAAGCGGTGCGGGCCGCCGTGGGTGGGAGGCTGCAGACGACTCCGGCCCTGCGTGAGATGGCTTTTGGCGAGTGGGACCAGCAGGGCATTGAGGACATCGAGGCCCGGTTTCCGGAAGAGTTCGGGCGCTTCCGCGACGGCGACCCCAGCTTCACCTGCCCTGGCGGCGAGTGCGGCAGCGACGTGGCCGACCGGGCCTACGCGGCGGTAGAAAGCCACCTGCCCACTCCCGGCGAAACGGTGGTGGTGGTGGCCCACCAGCTGACCATCTTCGCGCTGCTGACCCGGCTGCTGGGCGAGGATTACCAGACGGTCTGGCCCACCTACCGCTTTAACCACGCCAACGCTGCTTTCTCGCGGCTGAGTTATCAGGGGGGGCAGGTGGTGTCCGCCGAGCTGGGCGTCCACGACCACCTTGACCATCTGACTGCGGCCAGGGTCTGAACCAGCGGCAATCGGCCGGGCGCCACCAATAGAGCTGTGGCTCAGCTCTCCGGCTGGACCTCCGGGGCAGCGGCGCTCAGGCGCTCCAGCACGGCCTGCACGTCCGCCGGTTGCCAGCCGGCCGGCTTGAGCAGCTTGCCGTCCTCGCGCAGCGGCCCGCCCACTTTTTGCAGGTTGGCCTGGTGAACTGCCGCAAAGGTGGCGTCCGGGTCCACGCCCAGCTGCACCAGGGTGCCGTAAGCGACATACAGCAGGTCGGTCAGTTCATGGGCCAGCCGGTCCAGCTCGGCGGCCGGGGTGCCGGTCGCTTCACCGGCCGCCAGCCGGGCTTCCAGCTGGTCCAGTTCTTCTTGGACTTCGGCCCATTCCTCGTCCATCAGGGTGCGGCGCATCCGTAGCAGCTCAGGGCTGGGCAGGGTGGGGCGTTCCGGGGCCGGCTCGCCGATGGCGCGGTGAAAGGCCCGCAGCCCCTGGGTATAGCGCGACGGCCCGGCCGCCCGGGAACCGTCCTCCAGGGCCCCTTCCACCCAAGTCGCCTGAGAAACCCGAGCCGGCGCGGCAGCAGAAGCAGCAGGATCATCCATGCCCCGACTCTAACGCGCCGGGAAGCCGGGCACAGCGGCCGACAGCAGCAACCAACAACAGCAAAAAGAAGAGGGCGCCTTCCAGAGCAGGAAAGCGACCTCTTTTTCTTTGGGAGCGGGCGGCAGGACTTGAACCTGCGCGGCTGGCCTTTCAGGCCCACTCGTACGTCCGTTTTGTGGCTCACCTTATTTCTGGGCGGAATAACCGGCGGTGAGCGAGGTGGACGTCTCCCTCAGGACTGACCTGCGCAGGCTTTCCGGAAAGAGAATCAAGCCGGCGGGGGTCAGGCTTCAGAGTCTTTGCCGTAACGGCAGACTCTCGGGTAGTGCAGAACCCTAGGTAGTATGGCAGGTCATTCTGACAGCAGTATGAACCGCAGGGCTATGAAACCTTGAATAAACCAGCAGCCTGCCCGCCGCCGGCCCGGGCCGGGACAAAAAGCCGGGGTCGGCCGGGTCGGCCGGGCCGGCCGGCCCGGCTTCAGCTTTTGTACGCCGCTGGCGAACCGGAGCCGCACCGCAGGTTCCGGGCCCCCACAGAAGTTGTTTTGAGGAACGGCCAGCCGGGCAGCCTATAAAGTTGCAGCCGCGTGGTATACGCCGTTTGGCACGCTAGGCTGACCGGTATGGACATCAATATTCTCGGTATTCCCATGGATCTGGGAGCCGGCCGCCGCGGGGTCGACATGGGCCCCTCGGCGCTGCGCAATGCCCGCCTCCGGCAGCGCCTGGGCGAGCTGGGCCATGCGGTACACGACCTGGGCGACGTGCCGGTAGCCTTGCCCGAAAGCGTGGACAAATTTTCCGGCAACGGTATGGAGTTCCTGCAACCGATTCTGGAAGCCAGCCGCGCCACTGTCGAGCGGCTGCGGGCCCTGCCGGATGACGTCTTTCCCATCACGCTGGGCGGCGATCACTCGGTCGCCATGGGCACTGTGGCCGGCAACGCCCTGCGCGGCAGCCAGCAGGGGCACCGCATGGGCCTGATCTGGGTGGACGCCCACACCGACTTCAATACCCCCGAGATCAGCCCCAGTGGCAATATTCACGGCATGCCAGTGGCGCAGCTGTGTGGCCTAGGCCACCCGGAGCTGGCCTCGCTGGCCGGCGACTGGCGGCTGAACCCCCGCGACATCCTGATGATCGGGATTCGCTCGGTGGACCCCAAGGAAGCGGCGCTGGTGCGCGAGCAGGGCGTGCGCATCTACACCATGAAGGACGTGGACCAGCTGGGCATCAGCCGGGTGTTTGAAGAAACCATGGAGTACCTCTCGGACGTGGAGCGGCTGCATGTGTCTTACGACGCCGACGCCCTGGACCCCGGCGTGACCCCCGGCACCGGCACCACCGTGCCCGGCGGCCTGAGCTACCGCGAGGGCCACCTGCTGATGGAGCTGCTGTGTGAAACCGGCCGCGTGACCAGCATGGATATCGTGGAGGTGAACCCCACCCTTGACGCCGGTAACCGCACCGCCGAGGTGATGGTGGAAATGGCCGCCAGCCTGCTGGGCCTGCGCATTCTGTAACAGCCGTGTCAGCGGGCCGGCCAGGGCAACTCCCGGCCGGTCCGCTTTTACAGCTGCCACTGGCCTTTAGACTGGGCAGCATGACCCGTAAAGGCACCCCCGACACCGTGCAGCTGGCCGTGGTGCAGATGCACATGACCGACCAGCTGGAAGACAACCTGACCCGCGCCGAGGAGCACGTACGCGCCGCCGCCGCCGCCGGAGCGCAGGTGATTTTGCTGCCCGAGCTGTTCGAGAACCTGTACTTCTGCCAGGCCGAGCGCGAGGACTACTTTGGCCTGGCCCACCCGCTGGACAGCCACCCCTTTATTCCCCGCTTTCAGGCGCTGGCCCGGGAACTGGGCGTGGTGCTGCCGGTCAGCTACTTTGAGGCGGCCGGGCAGGCCTACTACAACTCGCTGGTGTGTATCGACGCCGACGGCGAAGTGCTGGGCAACTACCGCAAGACCCATATCCCCGATGGCCCCGGCTACGAGGAAAAGTACTACTTCAACCCCGGCGATACCGGCTTCCGGGTGTGGGAGACCCGTTTCGGGCGCATCGGCGTGGGCATCTGCTGGGATCAGTGGTATCCCGAAACCGCGCGCGCCATGATGCTGCTGGGCGCCGATTTCCTGCTGTACCCCACCGCCATCGGCTCCGAGCCGGCCGAGGTGGAAACCCCCAACTCTTACCAGATGTGGCAGCGGGCCATGCAGGGCCATGCGGTGAGCAACTCTACCTACGTGGGCTCGTGCAACCGGGTGGGCCGTGAAGTGGTGGAAGGCACCGAGCAGACCTACTACGGGCACTCGTTCCTGACCGACTACACCGGCGCCATCGTGGCTGAGCTGGGTGAAGAGGAAGAAGGCTTTCTGCTGCAGACTCTCGACCTGGCCGAAGCCCGCAAGTTCCGCGCTGGCATGGGCTTTTTCCGTGACCGCCGCCCCGAACTGTACGGCCCGCTGATGACCACCGACGGCTACACCCGCCGCGGCTGAGGCGGCGCGGCCGGCCTCCCAACGCCGGCCCACCCCTGCTGAGAGTGGGCCTTTCTTCACTTTTTCCGCCTGAGGTGCCGGCAGCAGGCACAATAGAAGGCATGACCTTTCCTGCTCCGCAGCTTCAGGCCTCGTCGGACCGGCTCAGCACCTGGCTGAACGTCTGGCGCATTCTCTATCTGATCTTTGGCGGCCTGGGCCTGCTGGTGTTGCTGGGCGTCTTTGCCGCCGGCCTGTACAGCGGTGCGGCCGGTCTCCCCGCCGATACTGCCTGGGCCGTCTGGCTGTTGCTGCTGCCGGCGTTGCTGCTGGGCTTCAGCCTGTGGGCCGCTTGGATGCTGCTGACCTGGGGCAAAGAGTGGGTGGACCGCGCCACCTCTCTGGCACTGCACGGCGGGGGGCCGCAGCGCTTGCAGGCGCTGGACAGCACGCTGGGCAAATGGCTGATGGGCATCGTCTGGGCTTATCTGACCTTTTACGCCCTGATTATTCTGGGTATAGGCCTGGGCGTCCTGCTGCTGGGCAGCACGACCTTTCCCGAGGGCCTGGCCATAGCCGCCATTATTTTGCCCATCCTGGCGATCTTTTATCTGGTCGGCACCTATTTTCCGCTGACGGCGCTGCGCCGCTTTTTGGGGAACACCACCGCGCGGCTGAGCGGTCAGGCGATGCTTCTCAAGGAGGCCGCTGACCGGCTGAACACCTGGTGCATCGTGTTGATCGTCTTCCAGGTGCTGGGACTGCTGGTTGAAATTCCAGGCCTGTTCGTCGGAGAAGATAGCCTGGGCGCCGTTGGCGGCCTCTTCGCCCTGCTGGTAGGGGCTGCCGTGAGCCTGCTGTATATCCTGCCGCTGCTGGCAACCGGCCGCTACGCGCGGGACCTGGGGACAGCCCTGGACCAGACTTCCGGCACCGGGGGCGTCTCTGCCGCAGCTGCGCCGGCCGCCGACTACAGCCAGATGGGCCGCCTGGCCGACCAGGGTGAAATAAGGGAGAAATAGAGCGCCAGCCTTGAAGGCCAGGAGCCGTTAACGAAGTAGATCAGCCAGAAAAAAAGAACCGCCGGGAATGCTGAGGGCAGCTCCCGGCGGTTCTGGCCTGCCCTGCTCAGTGCAGCTCGGCCATCGCCTCGATTTCGATCAGGGCGTCCTTGGGCAGCCGGGCTACTTGCACCAGTGAGCGGGACGGGAAAGGTGCCTGGAAATATTCCGAGTACACCTCGTTGATGGCAGCAAAATCATCCATATTCGCCACGAAAATGGTGGTCTTGACGACCCGGTCGTAATCGGTGCCGGCCGCCCGCAGCACCGCGCCCAGGTTGTCCATGGCCTGCCGGGTCTGGGCGCGGGCGTCACCGCCGGCCCATTCGCCGTCTGGCCGCAGGGCAATCTGACCGCTGGTGATCACCAGATTGCCAAAGCTGACGCCCTGGCTGTATGCGCCGATGGCGGGGGCCGATTGATCGGTCTTGACTTCCTGTTTCATGGCCCTAATCTAGCGGACTAACCCTGGCGGGTGCTTCCAAAGGGGCACAGCACGCTGGCGGCTCAGGTTTTAAGCGGTGTCTTGCCGTTCCAGACTGCACCATCCCCATCCGGCACCAGGGTGATCCGGGCTTCAGGGTGCAGGACCGGCGAACCGGCGAACCTGAGCCGCCGGGCATATACCAGCAGCAGTACCAGCGCAAACAGGCCCAGCAAAGCGGTATAGATGCGGTAAAGCGGCAGCAGGGCCAGCACCAGCAAAATCAGGTAGACAGCTCCCAGCAGGAGATAATTGACCGGCGTGCCCTGGCGCACCTCGCTGAGCAGCTGCTCGGCGTAGACCGGGCCGTCATGCCAGCGCCCAGGCGGCAGCTGAAGCGGTGGGCGGCCGGGGCTCAGCACATCCACCACCACGGCCGAGATATTGTCGGGGCCGCCGGCCTGATTGGCCTGATCAATCAGCAGCCGGGCCACCTGCTCCGGCGAGCGCGGCAGGCTGAGAATGGTCAGCAGCTTGTAATCGCCGACTGGACCATACAGCCCATCGGTACACAGCAGCAGGCGGTCGCCCGGCTCCAGCGGAACACTCAGCAGCTCCAGACGCACCCGCTCTTCGCCGCCCAAGGCGTTACTCACCACATTGCGCCATCGGTGTGCCTGCGCCTGTTCGGGGGTCAGCTGGCCGGCCCGCAGCTGTTCGGCCACCCAGGAATGGTCGTCGGTCAGCCGGTATAAGGCCTCGCCGCGCAGCAGATAAGCCCGCGAGTCGCCGATATGGGTCAGGTACAGCGTGGCCTGGGTGATCATGGCTGCCAGCAGGGTGGTGCCCATGCCGCTCAGGTCGCCCACCGCCCGGCGGTAAACGGCCTGATTGGCCTTCTCAGCAGCGAAAATGGCCCGCTGCGCCAATGGCTCACGCTGCCGCTGCATCACGCCGGCAAACGTCTCCAGCGCCAGCCGGGAGGCCAGCTCGCCGGCTGCGTGCCCGCCCATGCCGTCTGCCACCGCAAACAGCTGGGCGCCGGGCAGTTCAGCTTCGACCAGGCTGTCCTGATTGGCTGACCCACGGCGCTGCCGCCCGACATCGGTCAGGCAGGCAGCCTGAAGCTCAGCCCTTCCCAGGCGGGAAAGGCCAGAGCTCCAGCTAAACAAACGGCCACCACTGGAGAACATCGTGGAAATCAGTCAGGAAAAAACTGGGCATGGTACAGAACTCTAGAGAGCGGGAAACAGGACCGGGCGGAACAAGACCATCTTAGAGGGTTAAGCAGAACTGCTCTGCTACACTTGCGTGACTCTGTTGCCTTCCCTGGCGCCTGCCAGGGGCCTTGTTCTACCACCCGGCTTACTGGCTCAGCGTATTGATGATCGAGAACATGGGCGTGAACATCCCCAGCACGATAAACAGCACGATGCCGCCTAGAGCCACAATCATGATCGGTTCGATGGCGGCCGTCAGGCTGTCAACCGCCTCTTCCACCTCACGGTCATAGAAGTCAGCCACTTTTTCCAGCATTTCATCCAGTGCCCCGGTCTCTTCACCGATCGCCACCATGCTGGTCACCATCGGCGGGAAGACTGGGCTGGCAGCCAGACTGCCACTGAGCGGCTCACCTACCGTGACCACGTTCTTGCCGTTTTCAATTGCTTCTTCAATGATGGCATTGTCAGCCGTGCCCTTGGTGATGTCCAGCGACTCGATGATGTTCACCCCGCTGCTGAGCAGCATGCCCAGCGTCCGGCTGAAAGAAGCGACTGCACCTTTGCGGGCCAGGGGACCCATCAGCGGGATCTTGAGCTTGACCTGATCAATCACGCGCCGGCCCTGAGGGGTGGAGTAATACCAGCGATACACGCCGTATACGATGGCCGCAATCAACACCAGTACCCAGGTGTAGGTCTGAAAGAAGGCCGACATGCTCATTAGAATCCGGGTAATAACCGGCAACTTGGCATCCATTGAGGTCAGAATGTCGCCGAAGGTGGGCACCACAAAGCGGATCAGGCCCCAGGTGATCAGCAGCGCGAACACCAGCACGATGGTGGGATAGGTCAGGGCCTTCTTGATCTTGCCGCGCAGAGCCAGATCCTTTTCCTGAAAATCGGCGATGCGGCCCAAAATCAGCTCCAGGGTCCCCGAGGTTTCGCCGGCGCGCACCAGATTGATGTAGAGACGGTTAAAGGCTTTGGGGTGTTTGGCCATTGCCTCGCTCATGGGTAGGCCACTCTCCACGTCCACCCGCACTTTACGGACAATTTCCTGAAAGCTCTTGTGTTCAATCTGCTTTTGCATGATGAACAGGGCCTGCACCAGCGGCACGCCGGCATTGATCAGGGTGGCCATCTGACGGCTGAACAGGGCCACGGTCTTGAGATCTGGTGCACGATTATCCAGACCCGGAATCTTGATATCGGCGTTCAGACCGCTGGTCGGCTCTTTGATATCTAGAATAGTCAGCTTACGCGAACGCAGTGCCTCACGTACCTGAGTAGCGGTTTCTGCTTCCATCTGTGAGGTCAGGATTTTCCCTGAGCCGTCGCGTACCCTGTACTGAAAGACCGCCATGTGAAAAGTATAACTCAGAACTTGTCTTCTCAGAACTTGCACCTGAATAGGCGGACAAAAAGCGCTCCCAGAGCTGAAATTCTGGAAGTGTGTACAAACAGGTTTCAGGGGAGCGCGCCCATATTCTCTCACAGCGGATTCTGGACATTCCAGAGACGCTGTACCAACGGCGAAGCTTGCAAGCTTCGCTGCACCTCTTCCACAGTCCAGGTCAGAAGACCAAGTTCAGCCAGGCAGAGGGAGTCAGCCCCAGTGCACTCAGCCGTTTCTTCAACATCTACGACTGGGATTCAGACCGTTGCTGGGAAGAGATGCAGGACACCCAATGGCGCATCCTGCTGGATACAGCTCGTCACAAACGTAGACCTCGAATGCGGCTCAGCGTGGATCTGACCACGGTGGAAAAGGTGGGAACTCAGCTGCCCTATGTCAGTGTCTACAACGGCAGGCACGGCATCCATCTGGTGGTCCTGTTCGCCGAGTATGGGGAACTGAAGTTCCCCATTTCTTACCGGGTCTACCAGGGCAAGCACACCAGCACCCCGGTCACACTGGCCCTCGACTTGCTGGAAGAGGTGCCAGACTTCGTGGGGAAACGCTTTCAGGTCTGCGTACTGGCGGACAGCGGATTCGAATCTGCTGTCTTTCTGGAAGGTGTGCAGCGTCTAGGTTTCGAGTTCGTGGTGGGTGTGCGGAGCAACCGACGCACGGATCATCCTGGGCGGGTGACAGTGGCGGATTGTCCGCACGGAGGGTATGTCAACCTCGCCAACTGGCCTCTAGAAACGCTGACCCTGGGGAGAATAGACCGTGGGGACCGTGAATTCTTCGCGGTGTCATCCGAGCTGCTGGAGGGGGATGACATCCTGGCCGAAGGAAAACGGCGCTGGGCACTGGAGTCGTTTTTCAAAGAAGGGAAGCATCAGTTTGGGTTGGCGCAGTTCGCGCTGCGAACTGCCAGGGGTCTGGACCGCTGGATTCTGATGGTCTTCCTGGCCTTCACCCTGACGACGCTGTACCGCTCAGAGGCCCTGACCTTGAAGGAAGCTGCACGCCTGGCTCTCTACGCCTTGTTCCCCGAAGTCAGGCTGAACCACCTGCTGAGCCAAATTCAAAAGGAGCAAGAATTCCTGCGCCAGCACGGCTATTCGCTCAGCTATGCAAGGTGCAAGTTATAAGTATAAGCTTCCTTTAGAATCCTTAGCTTTCAGATGAAAGAAGGAGCAAGCTGACGCGACAGCATCTGCGACAGACTTCTGTCATGAAGTTTGCTTCTCCAGATTTTTCCATTCCAGAAACTGGGCTCCCGGAATCCGAATTCCCGGTAGGTTTTCCCACCGAAACGGTCTGGGGACTGGGCGCACCGCCCACCCGGGCCGGCTGGGAAGCCCTGATCCGGGTCAAGGGACGTGACCCCAAGCAGGCCTTTCAGGTGTCGTGCGCTTCAGGAGAACTGGCGCTGCGCCTGGCCCGCGAACCGGAAGTGCTGGAGCCGCTCACCCGGTTCTGGCCTGGGCCGCTGACCCTGGTGGTGCCGGCTCAACCGGAGCTGGCAGACTATCTAGCACGCGGCGGCTGGGTGGGCTTGCGAGTGCCGGCACACCCGGCCGCCCAGGCGCTGCTGCAGGAGTCTGGCGGTTACCTGCTGACCAGCAGCCTGAACCTCAGCGGCCAGCCCACCGCCCGCACTGAAGCTGAAGCCCGCGCCCTGGGCCTGGCGCGGCGGGTGATTGGCGACGGAGGACAGCCACCCAGCGGTGCCGCTAGCACTGTACTGCGGGTCGGGGAAGGCCAGCTGGAGGTACTGCGGGCCGGGGCGCTGCCACTGGACGAGATCCAGGCCCAGCTGCAAGGCACACCGCTGGCAGACCTGTCCTTTGTCTCGGCCGCTGCCCACTGACCCTGTTTGCTTCTTCTGCAGGCCGGCCAGGGCGTTATCATGGTGGGCCGTATGCCTGCCGATGCTGTCCCCGCTCCCGCCGACCCTGCCCCCACCCCACTGCAACTGACCTGCGCGGCGCTGGTGGCGGCCGGGCGGCCGCTGCGGCTGAGCGAGCTGGCCGGGCTGACAGGTCTGAGCGAGGACGGCGCCCTGCGAGTGGTGCAGGAGTTGCAGGGACGCCTCGGTGAGCTGGGGCTGGCGGCCGAACTGGTGGCCGGTGGCTGGCGGCTGTATGTACCGGCCGAACTGGGCCCCCATTTAGCCCCGGTGCTAGCGCCGCCCGCCCTGCCACCCCTGAGCCACGCCGCGCTGGAAGTGCTGGCAATTGTGGCCTACCGGCAGCCGGTGACCCGCGCCGAGATTGAAGCGATGCGCGGGGGCAGCGCTTCAACCCTGGTGACCCTGCAAGAGCGCGAGCTGATCAAGGCAGTGGGCCGCAGCGACGCCCTGGGCCAGCCGATACTGTACGGCACCACCCAGAAATTCCTGCTGGAATTCGGCCTGGCCTCGCTGGCCGAGCTGCCCCCGCTGGAAGGCAACGATTTTTCGGAACTGCTGCGCAGCTGAGCCACCACAGCGTTTTCATGGCCCGGGCAACAGCGGAGGCAGGTACACTGGGGCACATGTCAAGTCTGCCGCCTTCCTCTCCTCTGCCCTCGCCCGCCCGCCAGCTGGCCCAGGCTGTTCAAAGCGGCGCGCTGGCCCCACAGGCCCCGGCCGAAGAAGCGCTGCGCCGCATTCGGGCGGCCGGGCAACTGAATGCCGTGCTGAGCGAAGTCGACCCTACCGAGCAGCTGCAGGCGGTGCAGCAGCGACTGAACGCTGGCGAAACGTTACCGCTGGCCGGCGTGCCGGTCATTCTCAAGGACAATCTCAGCCTGCGCGGCTCGCCCACCACCTGTGCCAGTCGGATGCTGGAAAGCTACCGTCCACCCTACACCGCCACCGCCGTGCAGCGCCTACAGGACGCCGGCGCCGTGGTGGTGGGCAAGGCCAACCTGGACGAGTTCGCCATGGGTTCCAGCAACGAGAACAGCGCTTTCGGACCGGCGCTGAACCCCTGGGGCGAAGGCCGGGTGCCGGGCGGCAGCTCCGGCGGCAGTGCAGCGGCCATTGCGGCGCGGCTGACTCCGCTGACCGTGGGCAGCGACACCGGCGGCTCGGTGCGGCAGCCGGCCGCACTGTGCGGGGTCTACGGCTTCAAGCCCACCTACGGGCGCATTTCGCGTTCCGGCCTGGTGGCCTATGCCAGCAGCCTGGACACGGTGGCCCCCTTTGCCCTGAGCGCCGCCGACCTGGCCCTGACGCTGGGCGTGATGTCGGGCCACGACCCCCGCGACGCCATCAGCCTCAACCAGCCGGCCGACTTCACGGGGGCGCCACTGGAGCTGAGCGGCCTGCGGGTCGGGGTGGTGCAAGAAGGCCTGCCCGGGTGTACCTCCGGCGTGGCCGCTGCGCTGGACGAGATGCGCCGGGCACTCGGCGCGGCCGGCGCACAAGTGCAGGAGGTCAGCCTGCCGCACCTGAAAAACGCAGTGGCCGCCTACTACATCGTGGCGATGGCCGAAGCCAGCTCCAACCTCTCGCGCTTTGACGGCATGCACTATGCCCGCCGCGCTGAGGAAGGAGCGGGCGGCGCGGTGCAGAGCATGCTGCACACCCGCGAGGAATTCTTCGGGGCCGAAGTGCAAAAGCGCATCATGCTGGGCACCTTTATTCTCAGCAGCGGGTACTCGGACCGCTACTACACCAAGGCGCTGCAGGTGCGCCGTTTGATCGCCCAGGAATTTGAAGAAGCATTCCGGCAGTTCGACGTGCTGCTGATGCCCACCAGCCCTTTCCCGGCCTTTCGCCTGGGCGAACGCAGCGGCGACCCGCTCGCCATGTACGCCGCCGACGTGAACACGGTGGGCGTGAACCTGGCCGGCATTCCAGCGCTGAGTGTGCCGGCCGGTTTCGAGACGGTGGACGGCCAGCGCCTGCCGGTGGGCCTGCAATTCAGCGCCCGCGCCGGCGACGATGCCCGGCTGGTGGCCCTGGCGGCCGCCCTGGAACAGCTGGGTGCCGTGCAGCTGGAAACGCCGGACGGCTATCAGGATTTCAGTCTGTAAGGCTCGGCCGGAGTGTAAGGCGGGGGCTGACCGGCCATGTTCTAGACTGACCTCATGTCCACAATTCAGCCTGCCGCCCTGCGGCCACGGTCGGTGCTGTTTGCGCCGGCCGGCCGCGCCGATCTGATTGCCAAGCTGCCCCGCTCCCGCCCCGACGCCGTGGTTATTGACCTGGAAGACGCGGTGCCGGCGACCGCACAGGCCAAAGCTGCTGCCCGCCCGGTTGCCCGGCAGGGCAGTCTGGACCTGTGCGCCCAGCACCCGGAACTGGCCGTCTTCGTGCGGGTGAATGCGGTTCATTCGCCCTTTTTCCAGGACGACCTGGCCGCGCTGCACCCGGGGCTGGCCGGCGTAGTAGTGCCCAAGCTGGAAACCGCCGTAGACGTGCAGATGGCCTGCGACGCCCTGCGCGAACGGGGGCTGAACCTGCCGCTGCTGGCCGGCCTGGAAACCGGCGCGGGGGTCTGGAACGCCCAGGCTATCCTCAGTGAAAGCTGTGTCCAGTGGGCCTATTTCGGCGCTGAGGACTATGTCACCGACCTGGGCGGCGTGCGCACGCCCGGCAACGCCGAGGTGCGCTACGCCCGCTCACAGGTGGCGTTGGCTGCCCGGCTGAGCGGCACCCACGCGCTGGACATCGTCGTGACGGCGCTGAACGACGAAGCCCGCTTCCGCGAGGACGCCGCGCAGGGCCGGGCTCTGGGCTACGGCGGCAAGCTGTGCATTCACCCGGCGCAGGTGCCGCTCAGCAACGAGCTGTTCGGAGTCAGCGAAGCCCAGCTGGCCCGTGCCCGGGCGCTGCTGGCCGCCGCCAACGAGGCCGCGCAGGCCGGGCACGGCGCTTTCAGTTTCGAGGGCCAGATGGTGGATGAACCGATGCTGGCCGCCGCACGGGCCACGCTGGCCCAGCCAGAAAAAGGAGACCCGCTATGACCGAAACCCCACTGAACGCCGACCTGCTGCGCCCCCAGGGCCGCTATTTCGAGGAACTGCCGCCCGGCACGGTGATCCGGCACCGGGTCACCCGCACGCTGACCGAGAGCGACAACATCCTGTTCACCACCCTGACCATGAACCCACAGCCGCTGCACCTGGATTTTGAATATGCGGCGCAGAGCGAATTCGGCCGCCCGCTGGTCAATTCGATGATGACCCTCAGCCTGCTGGTGGGCCTCAGCGTGCACGAGCTGTCGCTGGGCACCCTGATTGCCAACTTGGGCCTGAGCGATGTCCGCTTTCCGGCGCCGGTCTTTCACGGGGACACCATCCACGCCGAGTCGGAAGTGCTGGACGCCCGCGCCAGCCGCAGCCGGCCCGGCCAGGGGGTGGTTACGGTGCGGCACCGCGCTTTCAAGCAAAGCGGCGAAGTGGTGGCCGAGTGCACCCGCACGCTGCTGATGCAGGGGCGGCCGGGCCCGGTCTGACCGCCTGCCGCCCGGCACACCCATCAAGCGTAAACTGGGTCATGTTTCCCTTCATCGTCTGGCTGGTGCTGGCCGGCGCCCTGGCAGCACTGGCTGCCTTGTGGCGCCGGGTGGCCCGGCAGCAGCGCGAGCTGGACGAACTGCGGGCGCAGGTGCAGGCGCTGTCCCGGCAGGGCGCGGCAGCCCGGCCCTCGGCGCCGCCTCCCGGACCCGCAGCGCCGACCAGGCTGGAGACTCCAGAAAAGCCAGCGCAGCCCAGCGAACTGGACATCAACTTCCTGCGGTCCTCCTGGTCGGTGCCGCCGGAAGCGGGTAACCCAGAGCCGACCCCACACGTACCAGCCAGCGCTCCTCAGCCGCGTGCCTCTCTCCTGAGTGGGGGCCAGTGGTTCGCCGCGCTGGGCGGGCTGCTCACGCTGCTGGGGCTAGGGGCCGTCCTGTCGCAGCTGGTGCGGGCCGGGTTCTTCACGCCACAGCTGCAGCTGGGGGCTGCCTTTGCCCTGGCCGCGGCGCTGTATGCCCTGGCCGAGCGTGCCCGGCCTGCGGTGGCGGCGGTGCTGCGCGGGCTGGGCTACGGCACAGCGGCGCTGGCGTTTGGGGCAATGTTTCAGGCCGGCACCCTGCCGGCCCTGGCCGTGCTGGGCCTGACCGGGCTGCTCAGCCTGCTGGTGGGCTGGCACGCCTGGCAGCGGCGCGAACCGCTGACGCTGCTGGTGGCACTGAGCGGCACCACCCTGGCCTGCTGGCTGCTGGCCGATGACCTGGCCGCCGGGCAGGGCACGCTGGGTGCGGCCCAGTTGGCGCTGCTGGCCGTCTTTGCCGCCACGCTGTGGAGTGTGCGGCGTGGCCCTGCGCCACACCACGCCGCCCCTCTGGCTCTGCAGGCACAGACACTGCTGCCCTTGCTGCTGCCGCTGGGGCTGTTGGGCCTGTGGGTGAGTGCCCAGGCGCACGGGCTGAGCGGCGAAAGCTGGCTGTGGGTGCTGCTGGGCACGGCCGGACTGCTGGGGCTAGCCTGGCCACCCACGCCGGGTGCAGCGGCAAAAACGGCACCGGCCAGCCTGAACGCTGCAGCAGTGCAGGCTGCCGCCTTGCTGGCCTTGAGCGGCACGGCGGCGGCACCTTTGCTGGCCTGGCTGCCCCTGAACTGGGCCCCGCTGCTGACCCTCTGGGCAGCAACGGGCGCGGCGCTGATACTCCGGGCGCGGCACACGCCACTCACGCAGCCCGACCTCTTGCGAGACGCTCAGGTCTGCCAAGCGCTGGGCCTGGGCGCAAGCCTGACCCAGCGCTTGGCAGACCTGAGTGGTGGGGTCTGGGCGGCCGCCTTTCCGGAGGGGCTGCGGCTGTTGCCCTACGCCCTGCTGGCGTCTCACTACGGGCGCTGGTCCGGAGCCAAAGGCTGGCAGTAGGCCGGCGCCCTGCTGAGCAGTCTGGCACTGCTGGCGTCACTGCCGGAGGTGGGCAGTCTGGAGGGCAGGACGGCCCTGGCGCTGGGTGCGTTAGCAGCACTGGGCACGGGCCTGAGCCTGCTCCCCCGTCCTGGCGCGGTCCTGCTGGTGCCGGCCGCCCTGGCTCTGCTGGCCGCCTCGCCGGATCCCCTGAGGCTGCTTCTGCTCCTGGGGGCCACCCTACTGGCCGTCTGGGCTGGGCCGCGCTGGGAAGGCCGGGGGCTGTGGTGGGCGCTATGGGTGGCGGGCGCTGGGCTGGTGCTAGAGCTGAGCCACCTAACCGGAGCCCTGATCGCGGGAGCAGGGGCCGGTTCCCCGCTGCCCTGGGCCATCCTGACAGAAGCCAGCGTGGCCGGGCTGTTTCTGGTTCTCAGCCCGCAGCTGCGCCCCGCCTGGACGGCTTTGGCAGGCACTCTGCGCCGCCCGCTAGACCGGCTGGCCCAGGGGCTGGAAGGTGCCGCTGTCTGGGGCTGGCTGCTGGGCACCCTGCTGACCCTGCAGGACCGGCTGGGGCAGTGGCCCACAGCACTGCTGCTGACCGGTATGCTCGCGGCCGTGCTGCCGCTGGGACTCGTCCGGTTGCCGCTGCGCTCGGCCCGCCTGCTCCACTGGCTGCTGGGGGCGGGCCTGCTCACAGCACTGGCAGCTCCGGCCCTGCTGGGCGACCTCTTCGTCGCAGATTCCGCCCACCCCATCCCGCTGCTGAGTGGCTGGCTGGCCTGGTCAGCGGCCACGGCAGCGCTGTGGTGGGCCACTGCGGGCCGCCGCCCGGCAACCACCCCCCCGCTGTTGCCGCTGCCGGCCTGGGGCAGGCTATTGCTGGGCGGATTGCTGGCCCAGAGCCTCGGCGGCCTGCTGGCACTCACGCTGGGACTCCCGCTTACCGGGCTGGCGGCAGGGCTGCTGTCCACCGCGCTGCTGCTGGCCACCGGCCTGCTGGGCCTGACCTGGGCCTACCGCGCCGGCCTGCGTCCAGTGTGGTGGCTGGGCCTGGGCTTTTTCGGGCTGGGCGTGGCCAAGCTGGTGCTGGCAGATTTGGACGGCCTGGGCCTCAGCGCACGCGGCCTGGGGCTGACGCTGGTCGGGCTGCTGCTGGGGATCGGGCAACTGGCCCCGGACGGAGCGCGGGAACCGCAGGGCAATGAGGCTGAATCCAGCACAGCTGAACACTGAGCCGGTGCTCTGGGGTGAGGCGGAGTGAGAGCCCTTCCCCGGTCCACCCTCTACGGCCCACTGACGGAATGCGGCAGGCCCCCTTTCCGCTCCCCTTCTCCCTGGCACCCAGCAGGCTACACTGCCCCTCATGGCGACAAACAGGCAGCACCAGCAGGAGAAGGATGCAGCCGGGCCACAGGTTTGGGCTGCCCTCTCTCCCGCTGACCGGGCGTTCCTGCAGGCTCTACATGCCGACGCGGCTGGCGCGGGTGAGCTGGCCCTGGTGGGCGGTGCTGTCCGCGACGCACTGCTGGGTGTACCGAACGCCTCGCCGGACCTGGATATCGTGCTGGACACCTCGGGCGGCCTCAGCGTCGGCGAGCTGGCCCGGCGCTACAGCGCCCGCAGCAGCCTGCCGCACACCTATCACCCCCAGTTCGACAACGCCACCCTGACCCTGCCAGACGGCCGCCACGCCGACCTGATCCGGGCGCGGCGCGAGCGTTACCCGGTGCCGGGGCAGCGCCCCGAGGTGGCGGCCGGCACCCTGCTGGACGACCTCTGGCGGCGCGATTTTGGGCTGAATGCGCTGGCGCTGCGCCCCGGCGACCCGCCGGCCCTGCTGGACCCGGCCGGCGGCCTGGACGACCTGCAGGCACGGACCCTGCGCCCCCTGCACGCCCGCTCGCTGCATGAGGATGCCAGCCGGCTGGTGCGGGCCGCGCGGCTCGCCGGCCGTCTGGACCTGCGGGCGCACCCGGAACTGCTCCGGCAGGTGCCCGATGCCCTGGCGCTGGCCAACACCACCCCGCGCCTGTGGGCCGAACTGGGTCTGCTGCTACACGAGGCGCATCCGGCCCGCGCTGCCCGGCAGCTGGCAGACTGGGGCGCGGGCGACCTGCTCCCGGGCGGCCTGCTGCCCCTCTGGGAAAGGCTGGAAAATACGCCCGGCGCGGCAGCTGACCTTTACGCGGCGGCGCTGCTGCACCGCGCCGCGCAGCCGGCCCGCTGGGCTGAGCGCCTGGGCCTGGGTCATGGCCCGGAGCGATTATTGGCCCGCGCCCTTTCGGCAGCACCTTTTCCGGCCGGGTCGCCCGAGCGCACCCTGCGCCGCGTGCTCCAGCCGGAGCGCCCCGATTACGAACCGCTGCAAGGCCGCGACCTGCTGGCCGCCGGCTGGGCCGCCGGGCCGGCGCTGGGGCAGGCGCTGGCCGAACTGCGCCGGCAGCGCGAAGCCGGTGCAGTGAGCAGCCAGGCAGAAGAATGGGCCACCCTGCGCGAGTGGCAGGCACGGCCCGGCGGTTCCCGGAGCAGTTAAACCCGGCTAGGCAAAGACCAGACCCAGCGCCCACTGCCGCACCAGGCCCAGAAACTGGCCCAGCGGTCCCCGGAACAGCAGGATAAAAGCCATCACCGCAAAAAAGCTGTAGGGGCTGCGCTCGAATTCCTGCAGGGCGCGGCCCAGCGGCGGCACCAGTCCCGACAGAATCCGGCTGCCGTCCAGCATCGGAATTGGCAGCAGGTTAAACACGGCCAGGCTGAGGTTCAGGATAAAAAAGGTCAGCAGCACCTGCCCGAGGGTGGTCAGGCTCTGATAACCGGCGCCAAACAGCAGCTCATGCGGCAAAAACCGCATTACCAGTCCGGCTATGACCGCCAGCAAAACGTTGCTGAGGGGCCCGGCGGCCGCCACCCAGAAGTTCTGCCAGCGGCCCAGCCGGTTCATATTCACCATCACCGGCTTGGCATAGCCGAAGTCCGCCACAATCAGCAGCAGGGTGCCGAAAGGGTCAAGGTGCGCCAGCGGATTGAGGGTCACCCGGCCCTGCGAACGCGGCGTGGGGTCACCGAAACGGTCTGCCGTCCAGGCATGGGCGAACTCATGAAAGGCCAGCGCCATCATCAGCGCCAGGGCCGTGATGACAAAGGCGACCGGGTCGGTCCGCAGCAGGTTCAGCATCGCTCAGCGGCTCCCGCCGTAGTTGGGCGCTTCCTTGGTGATGGTCACGCCGTGAGGGTGGCTTTCCACCAGGCTGGCGCCGGTAATGCGGGTAAACTGCGCTTCGCGCTGCAGGGCCGCCAGGTCGGGCGCGCCGCAGTAGCCCATGCTGGACTTCAGGCCGCCGGCGAACTGGTACAGCACCTCGCCGGCCGTGCCGCGGTAGGCCACGATACCTTCGATGCCTTCAGGCACGAACTTGCGGGTGCCACTCTGGAAATAGCGGTCGGAGCTGCCGTCGCTCATGGCGCCCAGCGATCCCATGCCGCGGTAGGACTTGTAGCGCCGGCCATCGCGCAGCACCATCTCGCCGGGGGCCTCGTCGGTGCCGGCCAGGGCCGAGCCCATCATCACGGCACTCGCGCCCGCCGCAATCGCCTTGGGCACGTCACCGGTCTGCTTGATGCCGCCGTCGGCAATCACCGGCACGCCCGCTTCCATCGCTGCGGCGCTGGCTTCAAAGATGGCCGTGATCTGGGGCACGCCCACCCCCGTCACCACCCGAGTGGTGCAGATGCTGCCCGGGCCGATGCCCACCTTCACAGCGTCGGCGCCGGCCAGGATCAGGTCGCGGGCACCCTCGCGGGTGGCCACGTTCCCGCCAATCACGTCCACGTCGAACTGCTCCTTAACCTGCTCCAGCGCCCTCAGGATGCCCTGCGAGTGCCCGTGGGCGCTGTCCAGCACCAGCACGTCGGCGCCGGCGGCCACCAGGGCACCGGCCCGCTCCATCAGATCCTTCGACACGCCGATGGCGGCCGCCACCCGCAGCCGGCCCAGCTCGTCCTTGGCGGCGTTGGGGTACTTCATGCGCTTGGCGAGGTCCTTGATGGTGATCAGGCCGCGCAGATGGCCATCCCCATCGGTGACCAGCAGCTTTTCGATGCGGTGGCTCTTGAAGATGTCGCGTGCCTGCTCCAGCGTGGTGCCCACCGGCACGGTGACCAGGTCTTCCTTGGTCATCACGTCGTACACCGGAGTGCTCAGGTCGTCCACAAAGCGCATATCGCGGTTGGTGATGATGCCCTGCAGGTGGCCCTGAGCGTCGGTAATCGGCACCCCGCTGATCTTATACTCGCCCATCAGCCGGTCGGCCTCGCCCACCGTGGCGGTGCTGGGCAGGGTGATGGGATCCACGATCATGCCGCTTTCCGAGCGCTTGACCTTGCGGACCATCTCGGCCTGGGCTTCCACCGACATATTCTTGTGAATCACGCCGATGCCGCCTTCGCGGGCCAGCGCCACGGCCATCTGGGTTTCGGTGACGGTGTCCATCGCCGCAGAAATAAAGGGAATGTTCAGCCGGATGCGCCGGGTCAGCTGGGTCTGAATATTCACCTCGCTGGGCAGCACCTGCGAGTGGCGGGGCGTCAGCAGCACATCGTCAAAAGTAATGCCCTCACGGCCAAATTTGTACTGGAAGCGGGAATCTTGGTCGGCGGGGTCATAGGCGGACGGCTGCATGGGCTCCTCGGTCATGCAAGCCAGTTTACTCTCCCCCGCGCCAGGTCATGGTGGGCTTTTCCCGGTGTGGGCTGCGCGGATGCCGCAGCGGCGTCAGCGTCCTGCGGACTTGCCCCGCCGCGCCCAAGATGCTAGATTTCCTTTTGCCTTGAGCTGTCTGCATTGCTCCAGGAAACAGAAACGGGGTTATAGCTCAGCTGGGAGAGCGCGTCGTTCGCAATGACGAGGTCAGGGGTTCGATCCCCCTTAACTCCACCAAATCACCGCCTTCCACTGCTCGGAAGGCGGTTTTTTCTGGCGGTTCAGCTCAGATGTTCGCTCAGGCTTCAGGGCCGGGGCAGCGGGTTGGCATACAGCCCCACCCAGTTCAGCGGCCACTCGCGGGTCTGGCCGGCCCACTGCACCTGCAGTCCCTGCGCCGAGGTGCCTACCCGGGCGCCGGGCTGCCGGTCCAGGTTCCCGATGCTGGCATATGGCACCCCATCCACCAGCACGGCAGGTACGGTCCAGCGCCCTTCGCCCTGACCCTGGCGCAACTCTGCGGTAACTGCTGCGCCGGATTGCCCCGGCTGGGCAGCGGCAGGAGGCAGCAACTCCAGACCGTAGGCTGCAGCCAGCGCCGGCAGCGGCAAATGCACCCGGCCGCCGATCAGGCGTGGCTGGCCGTCCGTAACCAACGGGTGAGCTGCCGTGGCTGCGGGGATGGTGGCTGCAGGCGCTCCAGCAGCCGGGGCAGTCGCCACTTCAGACGGCTGTGCAGATGGCTGCGCGGGGGCCGGCGCAGGCGAAGAAGGTACAGACGGCTGCGGCTCAGCCGGCGGCCGGGTGGCCGTCACTGGAGTCGTCGTCACCGAGGCAGCCGGAGCCTGAGCCTGAGCAACTGCTTCCAGGGGAGCAGCATTCGCCCGGCGCTGGGCCAGCACGGCGCTCTGCTCTTCTCCATTCAGCGCCCGGCCCCAGCCCTGTGGGGTGGCGCGGAAAGAAGACCAGGGGCCCGCTGCCTGCGGCCAGCCGCCTGCGTAAGCCCGCAGTTGCCCGTCCACGACCACCAGCCAGGTGCCACCGTCGGTCACCGTCACCGGGGTGTCAATCCGCTCGCCCAGGTCCTCCCGGCTGACCTCGCGGCCGCCGGCCGACACCCGGTGTAGCACGCCGCTCAAGTCGCCCACCAGCAGGTCACCGTTCCACAGCTCGGTGGCCGAGGCGGTGATGGGTGCGCCGGCCGGATACGACCAGGCCAGAGTGCCGTCCAGGGCGTAGGCGTTCAGCTCTCCCCCGAAACTGCCCACCACCACCTGCCCGCCGGCCGTGACAGTGGGGCTGGCATTCACGAACCCGCTCAGCGGCTGCTTCCAGCGCAGTTCTCCCCTAAGCGTCAGCGAGTAGAGAAAGCGGTCTGCCGACCCGAAGTAGAGGTTGCCCTGGGCATCCAGCGCCGGCGAACTGAAGACCGAGCGCCCCGCCTGAAAAGTCCAGAGGCGCTGGCCCGACAGGTCGAAAGCGAAGACACTGCCGGACTGCGACCCCAGATAGATCCGGCCATCTGCCGACACCGCTGGGCTGGAAAAGCTGGGTGCCCCCAGCGACTGGCGCCACAGTACCGCGCCGTCAGCGCCGATGCGGTACAGGCTGCCGCCGGCCGTCGCCACCACCGCCGAGCCATCGGGCAGCAGCGCCGGGCTGGCAAAAATGTCGCCGTCCAGCCGAACATTCCACAGCGGCTGACCGGCTGCACTGAAGGCATACAGTCGGTCGTCATAAGCTGCGGCCAGCAGCGACCCGTCCGGACGCACCACCGGGAAAGCCCGGCCGATGTCGCCCAACGCGGCTTTCCACTGCACCTGTCCGGCCGCATTCAGGCGGTAGAGTTGCCGCTGGTTACTCAGCACCACGGCGTCCTGCCCAGCGCTGGCTGCCGCTGAGAGGGCTTCAATGCTGGCGGTCCAGCGGGGTACCTGCTGCGCCTGGGCGACCGGGGCCAAACTCACCAATAGAGTTAATGTCACACTGGTTACTTTTTCTCGTAGATTTCTCATAGTGTAGTTTTTCCTTAAGAGAGCCTTCAGCTGGTCTGAGCCGAGTGCTGAAACGGTAGGGCGAAAGGTGGACGCTTCACAGCCTAGCCACCTAAGATGAGGGCAGTTATGAAAAAGATTCTGATGCTGACCGCCCTGGTGATGGGTGCCGCGAGTGCCCAGACCCAGCAGAGCACCGCTGCCGCCACTGTCACTGCCGCCCCCAGCGCGGCTGACCTCTACAGCCAGGCTCAGGAGTACGCGGTGCAGGCCGACGTGGCCTACCCCCAGGCTTTTTATGACCGCACCCTGTGGAAAGCCAGTGTAGACAGCGCTTACGGCGCCGCCCGCATGGAGCCCGGCAACCGTGACTACCAGGCTTACCTGGCGCAGCTGTACACCAAGACCCAGTGGTGGATCAACGCCTATAACACCTGGCGTTCTATGGACAGCCTGAGCGCCACCGAACGCCAGTGGGCCAGCCTGAGCGCCGCCAAGCTGGCTTACCTGGCCCTGCAGCGTGGTGACCGCGCCGCCGCCAGCGCTTACGTCAGCCAGGGCATGGCCTGGGCTGACAGCGACAGCCTGCGCGCCATCCGCAGCCGCCTCTGAGTTCACCGACTCCACGTCAAGTCGGGGCCCCCACATCCGGGGGCCTTTTTTTGTTGCCCACTGGTGAAGTACCCGGCCGTCAGCTTCTAGACTTGGAATTATGCGTGCCCTGATTCTTTCCGATACCCACGGTCTGCTGCGCCCTGAAGTGCTGACGCTGCTGCCCCAGGCAGAGCTGATTATTCATGCCGGCGATGTGGGCAGCCCCGACGTACTTGCTGCTCTTCAGGCGGCAGCCGGCGGGCCGCTGCACGTGGTACGCGGCAATGTGGACCGGCAGCCGCCCCTCAGCGACCTGCCGGCCACCGAGTTGCTGGAGGCCGGTGGGCGGTCACTCTACCTGCTGCACAACCTGGACGACCTGGACCTGGCTCCCCGGGCGGCCGGCATAGATGCGGTCATCTTCGGGCACTCGCACCGCCTCGAGCAGCGCCGCGAGGACGGCGTGCTGTACCTGAACCCCGGCTCGGTCGGGCCACGGCGGTTCAGCCTGCCGGTGGCCTGCGCCTGGCTGGACCTGAGTGACCTCGGCGTGGAGCCGGTCCGGCTGGGCTGAGCCGGGCTGAGGATCACGGTCCGGCCTGCGGGCAGGCAATATACTTGCTGTCATGACGCTGCATCCTGCTGCCCATGCTTCCAGCCCGCTCACCGAGGACCTGGTTATGGCTCTGCGCGAGCTGGGTCTGCAAACCGAGTGGCTAGATGAGGGCGCCCTGGTCGAGGTGGGTGATCACCGCATCTTGCTGGAAGTGGACCGCAGCGGCGAGGGCGAGGTGCTGGTCCGCGCCAATATGCCGCTGGACATCTTCGTGGAAGAAGATTCGCTGTCCGATTCGCTGATGGGCCTCAACTTGATGAACCAGACGCTGGATTTCGGCATGCTGCTGCTGAATCCGGTTGAGGACGAAGCCGCCGAGGAAATGCCCGGCGCGTTTGCCATTGTGGGGCGCACGGTGGTCTGGCTGGGCAGCACCGGCCCGGCCGAGGTACAGCGGCTGTCCACCCACCTGCACCGCTTTGAAGCCGAGGTGTTCGACAGCCTGGAAAGTGCCGTCAACAGCGCCGGCGCGATGACCGCCTGAAGCAGACCCCTCAACATCAAGCATCAAGCAGAGAAGCAAAAGCCGGAGCTGAAATTGCTCCGGCTTTTGCTTCTCTGGCGCCTGGCCCCGGCGCGTAACTCAGGCGCGCACTAGGGTCAGGCAAGGTCTCTTACTGGCGGTCCTGCAGGGCCACGTAGTGTTCGTTGGACGCACCGGTGTAGACCGAGCTGGGGCGCAGCAGACGGTTGTCGGCAGCGTACTCAATCACCGAGGCGCACCAGCCGCTGATGCGGGCCAGCGCAAAGATCGGGGTGAAGTACTTCTTCTCGATACCCAGGTCGGTATAGACGGTGCCGGAGTAGAAGTCCACGTTGGGGTAAATGCCGCGGTCGCCCAGGCGGTCCACCACGGTCTTCTCGATTTCCTCGAGAATCTGGTAGTAGTTGCTCTTACCTTCCTTGTCGGCCACCAGTGCGGCGTAATCACGCAGCACGCGGGAACGGGGGTCGAAGTTGCGGTACACGCGGTGACCCACGCCCATGATCTTTTCCTTGTTGTCCAGCTTCTTGTTGATGTAGTCGGCGGCCTTTTCGGGGCTGCCCACTTCGTCCAGCATTACCATGACCTGCTCGTTGGCGCCGCCATGCAGCGGGCCCTTCAGGGCGCCGATGGCGCTGGTGATGGCCGAGTACATGTCGCTCAGGGTGCTGGAGGTGGCAATAGCGGTAAAGGTGCTGGCGTTCATGCCGTGGTCGGCGTGCAGAATCAGGGCAATATCGAACAGACGGGCCTGCTCGGTGGTGGGTTCGGTGCCGTTCAGCATGTACAGGAAGTTGCCGGCGTGTGTCAGGTCAGCGCGGGGAGCCACGATGTCCTTGCCGCTCTGGGTGCGCTGAATCGCGGCGATGATGGTGGACATCTGGGCAATCAGGCGCACCGAGATGGCGCGGCGGCCTTCGGGGGTGATGTCCTCGGACTGGTCGTCCAGCAGGCCCAGGTAGGACACGGCGGTGCGCAGCGCCTGCATGGGCACCGAACCCTGTGGCAGGCCGCGGATCACGTCCCGCAGCTGCTGGGGAATTTCACGGTTGGCCTTCAGTTCGGCGTCGAACTCGGCCAGTTCCTGCGCGCCCGGCAGGCGGCCCAGCAGCAGCGCCAGGCTCAGTTCCTCGAAGGTGCTCTTCTCGGCCCATTCCTGAATCGGAATACCCAGGTGGGTCAGAATGCCTTCCTGACCGTTGATGAAGGTCAGCTTACTCTCAGTGAACTTGACTCCTTCGAGCCCTTTGGCAATCTCTTGATTTTGGGTCATAGTGTGGTTACCATAGCACTTTTGCCCTTTTGTTCCCACGCCCTGGACCACAGAAATCCGGCAAAATCGGCTGACTGCGCCCAGGTTCCCCGGCCAGTGACAAAAGCCCCGGTAGATAGAGGATGCGGCAGTCTGCCGTAGACTCAGCCATGTGATCACTCTGGCGCTGGACACGTCGACCCCTTACCTCACCCTGGCCCTGCAGTGGCCGGGCGGCGCCCTGGAGCAAGCCGAGCGCATTGAACGCGCCCACGCCGAGCGCCTGCCGGACGGGGTGCGCACGCTGTTCAGGGAAGCGGGGCTGGATTTTCACGCCGACCGTCTGGTGATTGGCACCGGGCCCGGCTCCTACACCGGCGTGCGTATTGGGGCCAGTTATGCGCTGGCACTGGCACGGGTCTGGCAGGCGGAGCTGCTGGGCGTGCCCACCCTGACAGCCCTGCTGAGCGAGCAGAGCGGACTGCAGGCTCCCGCGCTGGATGCCCGAAAGGACAACGTGTATGGCGCGCTCTATCAGGTCACGGCCGGCAGGGTGAGCGAGGTGCAAGCCCCTGCCAAGGCGACCCAGGCTGACTTTGCCGCCTTGGCAGAGGCACAGGGCGCCGAGCTGCGCCTGGACGTGCCGCCCAGCGGTCTGAGCCTGCTGCGGGCCGCCGAGAGCCTGGGCCAGCCGGAGCCGCAGCTTCACCTCAGCTATCTCTAGAGCATTTGACGAAAAGATGGCGCCGCTTTTTGGCGAGCGAAGCGAGAGCAAATAAAGAGCAGGACGGACTTGCAAAGCTGCGGAGCAGAGAATGGAGCGGGTGGCGGTGATGTTCCGACGTACGCGTCATGCGGAGAACTGCTCTAAGCGCTCCTTTTGGTGGCCTCGGCCCTCAGCTTTCCGCTTCGGTTGACGCCTTGCGGGTCCAGCGGCCGGCGTCGCGGCGCTCCACCTTGCTCATCATCCGCTCAAAGCCACGTTCCAGGCTGAGGCCCCGCTCGTTCGCCAGACAAATCATCACGAACAGCAGGTCGGCCAGCTCCATTTCCAGGTCGCCCTCTTCCTCGCCGGGTTTGGGGGTCTTGCCGTTCTGATGGGCAATCACCCGCGCAATCTCGCCGACTTCCTCGCTCAGGCGGGCCTGCATCAACAGCGGCGGAAAATACCCTTCTTCAAACTGCGAGATAAAAGTGTCCACCCGCTGACGGGCAGCCTCGAAGGTGAGTGAGGCGGCGGAGCCGGTCTGAAGTTCTGTCATCTGTTCAGGGTAGCCCAGCCGGGGCCGGGCGCCGCCGGCACCCAGCTTTAGCGAACGATATAGAAGTAGGTTTCCTGCACGTCGCGGTCGGCCGCCTGCAAGGGAGGCAGGTCCTGATAACCCACACCGTTCCAGCGGGCCTGATCGTAGTTGCCGGACACCGCCGGCTGACCGGAAGGCTGCACCCGCGTGAAAATAGCCCGCACCTGTTGCAGACCGTTCGGGGCGTGCACGTTATAGGTGACCCGGTCGCCGGCACGCGGGAAAATGGTGGTGCCGCGCTCGACGTAGGCGCCGCGCACCAGCACCTGGGCGCTGCCGTCCGGCTGCCGGGCAATCAGGGTGAGGTAGCCGGGCTCCCGCACGCTGACCCGCAGCCGCACCTCGTCGCCCTGCCGGTAGCTGGCGCCCTCACCGCGGTCGGGGACCAGCCCCACGATCAGGTTGCGCTGCGAAGCGTTCAGGCCCAGATTGGGCCGCTCGGTCTGCACCGTGCAGGCGCTGAGTCCGGCACCCAGACCGAGCGCCACCGCCAGAAGAATGTGCTTGGACATGCCTTCAGCATAACGGCCTGGAGGGAGCAGCGGTGCGCTGCCACTCTGCAGGTTCGCAACGGGACGGTGCGCCCCATTGCCCGCGCGGCCGATGCTCTAGCATGTCGCCATGCAACCGCGTCCAGTCCGGCCTGTTTCTGCTCGGCGCCTGGCCCGGCCCTGGCCGGCGCTGGCCCTGTCTGGCCTGCTGGCAGCCACGGCCCTGACCGGCTGCGCCCGGACCGGGAGCGATACTGCGGCCTCAGCCTCCAGGCAGACACCGACCACCCAGACCTTTGCAGAGCAGGCCGCTCAGGCCACCGGCACTGCCGCTGCCGCTTCGGCCGCCCAGAGCCGGGGCGCCCTGCTGCCCTATACCTCCGAGCAATTCATGAAGGACCTGCGGGCCGGGCGGGTCACCTCGGTGGCGCTGAACAGTTCAGGCAATGCCACCGTGTTTGTGCAGAACCGGCCCGGCCCCGAAGCCGTGGCGCTGCCGCCGGACGGCGATACCCTGGCCCTGCTGCGGGAAGCGGATATCCCGGTGAGGGTCAGTTCCTCGCGCTCGCCGTTTGCCTGGATCGGCCAGATTCTGCCGGTCGCCATCACCCTGCTGATTTTGCTGGTGATGTGGCGGACCATCCGCAACCAGCAGGCCGGCGGCGCTGCCAACGCCTTCGGCAAAAGCAAGGTGACGGCCATCGCCCCCGAGAAAGTGGGCGTGACCTTTGCAGATGTGGCCGGCTGTGACGAGGCCAAGCAGGACCTGCAGGAAGTCGTCGATTTCCTGCGCCAGCCTGAGAAATACCGCTCACTGGGCGCCCGTATTCCCCACGGTCTGCTGCTGGTCGGCCCGCCCGGCTCGGGCAAAACCCTACTGGCCAAAGCGGTCGCCGGCGAAGCCGGCGTCCCCTACTTCGCCATCTCCGGCTCCGACTTCGTAGAGATGTTCGTGGGCGTCGGGGCGGCCCGGGTGCGTGACCTCTTCGAACAGGCCCGCAAGGCCGCTCCCTGCATCATCTTTATGGACGAAATCGACGCGGTCGGCCGCAAACGAGGTGTAGGGATGCAGGGCGGCAACGACGAACGCGAGCAGACTCTCAACCAGTTGCTGGTGGAGATGGACGGTTTCCGGGGCGAGGTGGCCGAGGAAGGCCAGGACATCATCATTCTGGCTGCCACCAACCGGCCCGATGTGCTGGACGCAGCCTTGCTGCGTCCGGGACGCTTTGACCGGCAGGTGGTGGTGGATGCACCGGACGCCGCGGGCAGGGAGCGAATCCTGCGGATTCACTCCCGCACCAAACCGCTGGACCCCGGCGTGGACCTGGCCCTGATCGCCCGGCGCACGGCAGGCATGGTAGGTGCCGACCTGGAAAACCTCCTGAATGAAGCGGCCTTGCTGGCGGCCCGGAGTGGAAGGGGCCGGATTCTGATGTCGGACATTGACGAGGCGCGCGACCGGGTCTTGATGGGCCCCGAGCGGCGCAGCCTGGTGATTCAGGAAGCCGACCGCCGGATCACCGCTTACCACGAGGTGGGCCACGCCTTAGCCGCTCAGCTGCTGCCGCATGCCAACCGGGTTGCCAAACTGACGGTGGTGCCGCGTGGCCGCGCTGCCGGATACATGATGCCGGACGCCCAGGACACCCTGCATGTGACCGAGGCGGCTCTGCAGGACATGCTGACCGTGGCCCTGGCCGGCCGCGCCGCCGAGGAAGTGGTGTTCGACGAGGTCACTGCCGGCGCCCAGAACGATTTCCAGCAGGCGACCGGGCTGGCCCGCCGGATGGTGACCGAGTGGGGCATGGGTCCGCGCACCGGCAAGGTGGCCTGGGCAGGTGAGGCGCCCGGCTACCTGGGTGGAGGCTCCCCATTGCTGCCGATGAGTCAGGCCACCGCGCGCACCATTGACGCCGAGGTTCATGACCTGGTCACCCAGGCACATACGCAGGCCGTCGCCCTGGTCCGCGAATATCTGCCGCAGGTTCACCGGACCGTGGATGTGCTGCTGCGCCGCGAGACCCTCAGCGGTGAGGAATTCTCGACCCTACTGGCCGGCGGGCAGCTGGAAGATGCACCTGCCGCCGGGCCAGAAGCAGCGGGCCGGCCGCTGCCCCCGGCGCCGGCCTAAGCCCAGTTATTGGTCCTGTGTGCTGAGCTGGGACTCTGCGGCGCGGGCCGCCACTGCGCCGGCCAGCCGTCCCATCAGGTCGGATTCATAGGCGCGGGCCGCCCGCAGCAGCGAGTTCTTGACCGCCTGCTCGTCCGACGAACCGTGGCCGATAAAAGTCAGCCCGTTGACCCCCAGCAGCAGGCTGGAGCCGTAGGTGCTGGGGTTCATACGTTCGGCCAGTCCCTTGAGGGCACCGCGCACCAGCAGGCCACCGGCCTTGGCTTTTAGGCTGCTGGTCAGCGCTTCCTTGATCCAGCCCAGCAGCACCCGGGCCTCGCCTTCGGCCAGCTTCAGCACCACGTTGCCGGTAAAGCCGTCGGTCACCACAATGTCGGTGGTACCCAGGAAGATATCGCGCCCCTCCACGTTGCCGTAAAAATTCACACCGTGACCGTTCAGCTCGCGCAGCCGGGCGTGGGCGTCCAGCACCAGCTGGCTGCCCTTGTGGTCCTCTTCCCCGATGCTCAGCAGGCCTACCGTGGGGTTCTGCCGACCTTCCACCACTTCCAGATACACCGAGGCCAGCAGCGCCCACTGCGCCAGATAGGCCGGTTTGACATCGGCGTTGGCGCCTACGTCCAGCAGGGTCACGAAGCCGTTCTTGGCCGGCAGGTGGGTCAGCATCGCCGGCCGGTCTATCCCACCCAGCCGCCCCAATGTCAGCAGCGACGAAGCCATCACTGCGCCACTGTGTCCCATGGTCACCACCGCCGCTGCCCGGCCTTCCTTGACCAGCCGGGTGCAGACGTTGATGCTGGCGTCCCGGCGCGAGCGTACGTCCCGGGCATGCTCATCCATTCCGATCACGTCCGGGGCGTCAATCACTCGCAGCGGCAGGCTGGCGCTGCCCTCGTGCTTGGCCAGCTCGGCGTGAATCTGGGGCTCACGGCCCACCAACAGCACCGAGACGCCAGCCCGGGCGGCAGCCACTGCGCCGGCCACGTTGGGTTCCACGCCATAGTCGCCGCCCATGGCGTCCAGCGCCAGCGGCAGCGGATAGGGCTGGGCCGTTTCCAGTGATGCAGGGTCAGTTTTCATGGCTCACCTTTTCCGGGTTTGCAGCCGGGGCAAAGTAAGATAGCCGCTCCAGACTGTCGTCGGGCGTGCTGCGGGACTGGCCGGGCCGGTGTTCGCTGGGCAGGCGGTAGCCGGGGCGCTCGAATTCCTGGCGCAGGTCGCGCAGGTCCAAGTACTGGTCAGAAGCGTTGCGCAGTTCATAGCTGGTCATCTCGGGCAGGTTGACCACCAGGCTGCGCCGGCCTCTGGCCCGCAGCACTTCCAGCGGCCGCTCGAATCCGCCGTCGCCGCTGATCAGGACCGCCGTATCGTAGTGCTCCAGGCCGGTCAATAAGTCGGTGACCAGTTCCACGTCCAGGCTGGTGCGGCGGTAGGCCGTGCCACTCTCATCCGAGGCCTCGCGCAGGGGCTGAGTCCGGACCGTGTAGCCCATATAGGTCAGGGCATCGGTAAAGCGTTTTTGCTTGTCGTCGCCCTGTGCCGGCAGTGCCGTGTAATAAAAAGCGTTGTACAGCTCGCCCTGTTGCCGGAAATATTCCAGCACTTTGCGGTGGTCAAAATTCCACCCCAGGCGCTTGGCTGCCGCGTAAATACTGGCCCCGTCCACAAATAGGGCAATTCGCTGTGAATTCATCATCTAACCTCTCGGGGGTTATTGTACCGGGGGTGCCGGCCGCAGAATCGGGCGGCTGTTACCGGCGCTCCGAGTCCAGTAGTGGCAGCTGGGGCGGTGGGCCGGGTTGCTCGCCTTCCAGTGCGGCATCTACTCTCTGTTCCAGCAGGGGCCAGTCCACCCCGTAGACCCCGGGAGACAGCTGACGTAGATACGCCTGGGCCTTCACAAAATTGCGCCGGGTTAAGCTGCCCATCTGCCAGCGCTTGTGCAGGGCCGCCGCCAGCAGAATCAAGGCCTGCAGCGCCAGGCGCGCCTCACCGCTGGCCCGCATCCATACCGGTTCCCAGGCTTCATGGGCTTCCCACCAGTGTCCCGCATTAAAAAGGGCCGCGCCGGCCTGCCAGGACGCGGGAAAAACCAGGTCTTCTTCCAGAGGAATCATACTTGCTGTCATAACAAAAAAGGGCCCTGTTAGAAAAAGGGGTTTTCTTATCCCAGCCGGCCATTGGACAACCTTTCCCCTTCGCTCAGAAGGCAAGCTGGGCCCCGATCAGCTGGGGGGCAAGGGCTATACTGGCCGCTATGAAACCTGTTGAACTGACAGACAGCAACTTTACTGAAGAACTGGGCAGCGGCCTGACCCTGGTTGACTTCTGGGCACCCTGGTGTGGCCCTTGCCGCATCATCGCTCCCGTGCTGGAAGAAATCGCCAGCGACTACGACGGCAAGGTCAAGATCGGCAAGGTCAACGTGGACGAAAACCCCAACACTGCCGGCCAGTTCCGCGTGATGAGCATCCCCACCCTGATTCTGTTCAAAGACGGCCAGCCGGTCGAACAGATGGTGGGCGCCGCGCCCAAGCGCTCCTTCGAAACCATGCTGAACAAGCACCTCGAAGCCAGCAACTGAGCTGAGCCACCCGCCTGTTCAGGCCCTGCCTCAAAAGAGGTGGGGCTTTTTTTGTTGATGTCTTTGGGCAGTCGCAGCAGGCCGCAGCGGGGCGGGCCCCAGACAACAAAAAAGCCGACCCGCAGGTCAGCTTCTTGTTCTTCACTTGTTTCTGTTGTCTCGGCGTTGCCGTGGACTCAGAGTGAATTCAGACCAGTTCGATCAGAGCCATGGTGGTCGCGTCACCGCGGCGCACGCCGGTCTTCAGGATACGGGTGTAGCCACCGCTGCGCTCAGCGTAACGGGGGGCAATTTCTTCCATGACCTTGCTCACGACTTCCTTGTCGTGAATGTCCTGGGACACCAGACGGCGGGCGTGCAGATCTCCGCCCTTGGCAGTGGTGATCAGCTTCTCGACGTAAGGGCGCAGTTCCTTGGCCTTGGTCAGGGTGGTGTGAATGCGGCCTTCGCGCAGCAGGGCCGTCGCCTGGGCGCGGGCCAGCGCGGTGCGGGCGCTGCTGTTGCGGTTCAGCTTGCGGCCAGCTTTTCCGTGACGCATAGCAGTTCTCCTTTGTGGGTGAGGGGGCGGTCCCGGGAAAAAAGCTCCCGGAAGCAGAAAGTGGGCGGGATGCTCAGTCGCGCAGCGCTTTGCCGAACTGGGCCAGCTGCTGCTTGATTTCGTCCAGGCTGCGTTCACCGATGCCAGGAACCTTTTTCAGGTCGCGGTCACTCAGGGCGCACAGGGCGTCGACACTGTCGATGCCTTCTTCTTTGAGCGAGTGCAGGACGCGGGTGGTCAGACCCAGCCCTTCCAGGCTGACACTGGGTTCACCGTTGGCCGCGCTCTCTTCAGCGAGGTCGTTGCTCTGGGTTGCCGCTTCGGCTTCCGGCTGGGCAGCCTCCGCAGAAACGGTGTAATCCGGCGCTGCGCCTTCGGGGTCTTCCAGTTCTTCGACAGAACCAAAAACCAGCAGCTCTTCACGCAGGATGTCAATCGCCTGATCCAGCACGTCCTGGGGCGTGGCGCTGCCATCCGTCCAGATGCGCAGGGTCAGCTTGTCCAGGTCGGTCTGGCGGCCCACACGGGTGTTTTCCACCTGATAAGCCACGCGGCGCACTGGGTTGAACATGGCGTCCACCGGGATCGAGTTGATCCGGTCCTTGGTGGCGTGTTTGTCGGCAGACAGGTAGCCTTCGCCTTCTTCCACGCGCACTTCCATGACCAGCTGACCATCTTCGGCCAGGGTGGCAATTTCCAGATCGGGATTGACAATCTCGGCGTCGCTGGGCACCTCGAAGTCCGAGGCGTGAATTACGCCCTGGCCCTGAGCACGCAGCGTCAGGGTCTTGGGACCCGGAGCGTGAAACTTCACCACCAGTTCCTTGAGGTTCAGGATCAGACGAATAACGTCTTCTTTGACCCCAGGAATGGTCGAGAACTCGTGCAGCACGTCTTCAATGTAAACACTGGTGACGGCCGTACCCTGAATCGAGGACATCAGAATGCGCCGAATAGGGTTGCCAATGGTGACCCCGTAACCACGCTTGAGTGGTTCGAGCACGAACTCGCCATAATTTCCTTCGACGCGGGCTTTGAGTTGAGGGCGCTTCTGATCCATGGGACCTCCAGGGTTAGCGCGAGTAGTACTCGATGATGAAGTTTTCGTTGATAGGCAGGGCCAGGTCTTCGCGTGCCGGCAGGCGGCTGAAGGTGCCGCTGAAGGTTTCGGCGTTCACTTCCATCCAGGGGCTGGGGCGGCGGCGCTTCATGGCTTCCATGTTTTCCTGAACGAAGCCCATCGAACGGCTTTTTTCCGCCACGGTGATTTCGTCACCGATCTTGACGCGGTAAGAGGGGATGTCCACTTTCTTGCCGTTCACCAGGATGTGACCGTGGCCCACGAACTGACGGGCCTGGCGGCGGGTGCTGGCAAAGCCCATCCGGAATACGACGTTGTCGAGCCGGCGTTCCAGCAGCTGCAGGAACACGGTGCCCAGCACGCCCGGCTGGCGGGTGGCTTCTTCGAAGAGGTTACGGAACTGCTTTTCGTTCATGCCGTACAGACGCGCCAGCTTCTGCTTTTCACGCAGACGAACCGAGTAGTCGCTGGGGCGGCCGCGGCCACGGCGCTGGCCGTGCTGACCGGGGGCATAAGGACGGCGGTCCAGGTACTTCTGAACCTTTTCGGTTTCCGCCAAGTTGATTCCTTCACGGCGGCTTTGCTTGACGATAGAACCACTAAAACGACCCATATTTCTCCTTAAGAGGCACTCTGGGAAGGTGCCCTGGTCTGTTGCGACCCTCTGCTGCTCAGGCGGACTGGCCGCCAGAACCGCTTCCTCGGCCTGTGGTGGGCCTGATTGCCGGCTGGCTTAGAGGCCAGCTGCAAAGGGAAGCGGGGCAGGTGGGTTCGCGCGTTGCGCTTAGGCGCGGAACTTCTTCTTGGGGCGGCAGCCGTTGTGAGGCACGGGAGTGTCGTCCATGATGGAGCGCACTTCGATGCCGCTGGCCTGAATAGCCCGGATCGCCTGTTCACGGCCGGAGCCGCTTCCACGCACGATCACATCGACCGAGTTCATGCCGAAGGTCTGCTGGGCCTTTTTCACAGCGTCGGCAGCGGCCAGCTGAGCAGCGTAGGGGGTACCCTTCTTACTGCCTTTGTAGCCGATGGTGCCGCCACTCGACCAGGCGACGGAGTTGCCGTCCTGATCGGTGATGGTGACGATGGTGTTGTTGTAGCTGGCATGCACGTAGGCGCGGCCAGCTGCGATGTTGCGGCGGCTGCGGCGGGGTGCCCTGCCCTTGGTGGTCTTCGCCATGGCTTACCTCGCTGCCTTTTTCTTCCCGGCAACGGTCTTCTTGGGACCTTTGCGGGTGCGGGCGTTGGTCTTGGTCTTCTGGCCGCGGACGGGCAGGCCACGGCGGTGACGCAGGCCGCGGTAAGCACCGATGTCCATCAGACGCTTGATGTTCTGGCCTACTTCGCTGCGCAGATCACCTTCGACCTTGTAGGTCTTTTCGATGGCATCACGCAGGCTGGACTGTTCGCCTTCGCTCAGGTCCTTGATGCGGGTATCGGGGTTGATTCCGGTACGGGCCAGGATTTCGCGGCTGCGGGTCAGACCGATTCCGTAGATGTAGGTCAGGCCGATTTCAACACGCTTCTCGCGTGGCAGGTCTACGCCGGCAATACGGGCCATACTCAGCCCTGCCTTTGCTTATGCTTGACGTTGGTGCAAATGACGAATACCCGGCCGTGACGGCGGATAACTCGGCAGTTGTCGCACATTCTCTTGACACTACTGCGCACTTTCATATACTTCCTCCTCGCGCCGCCTTTGCTCGGTGCTGAGCAGCGCTCGACCCCCAGGTCTTTTGACAGGTCTTTTCGGAACGGGCCTTTTGGGAGCCACCCGGCTCCGAACTCAGGGAATCTGTGGGTACTGCCCGTTGGGCTGGGCAAGAACAAGAACGCGGGAACGTTAGGAAATCTCTTTTCCTTTTCGTTCCCACCCCCGCGTCACTTACGGTAGACGATGCGTCCGCGCGTCGTATCGTAGGGGCTGATTTCCAGAACAACCCGGTCGCCGGGCAGAATGCGGATGTAATGGATCCGCATCTTGCCGCTGATGTAAGCCAGGATCTCGTGACCCGTATCGAGCTTCACCTTGAACGTGGTGTTGGGCAGTGCCTCTTCCACCACGCCTTCGGCGCGGACGACATCCGAATCTTCCTTCTTACGTTTATCGTTTTGTTCCGGTAGTTTTCGTCTCGCCACATAACCTCCAAGCTAAGTACAAGCCAAAGAATAAGGTACCACTCTGCTGCTTCTGTCGCAAGCCCTATGGCGGCCTCTCAGCTTAGCGTGAGCGGGCGACGCTAACAGCGTTTTCAATCCGCCCATAGACCTCGTCCATGCTGCCGGTGCCGTCTACCTCTACCAGGCGGCCAGCCTGCTGGTAATACTTGATCAGGGGGGCCGTCTCCTGACGGTACACTTCCTGGCGGCGGCGGGCCACTTCTTCAGTATCGTCACTGCGCACCGGCTGACCGGCGGCGGCGGCCTGCCGGCCACGTTCCACGATGCGGCCGATCAGTTCTTCGTCGGGGACTTCCAGCAGCACAGCAGCGTTGACCGGAGCCCCCAGTTCTTCCAGCAGCAGATCCAGCGCGTTGGCCTGAGCCTGGGTGCGGGGAAAGCCGTCAAAGATAATCCTGACCGGCTCCATACTAGAAAGCCGGTCACGGATCAGGGCCACCAGAATCTCGTCAGGGACCAGCTGGCCGGCGGCCAGAATCGGAGCCACCTGCTGGCCCAGTTCGGTTTCACGGGCCACATGATCGCGCAGAATATCGCCGGTACTGACTTTAACCAGTCCGTGGGCGGCAGCCAGACGTTCGGCCTGGGTGCCTTTGCCGGCTCCGGGGGGGCCCAGAAAAATAACGACCTGATTGTTGTCTTGGGTCATAGTGCATACTCCTTCTCGGTGTGGGATATGGGGTGGCTGCCGGGCGGCCGCTTCTCTCATCATACGCTGAACCATAAAAAACCGCCCCAGGAGGGACGGTTCTTGAACTCCGTGCCGGTAGGCTCAGTTCACACGGTCGCGCAGACGGCCTTTGCGGATAAAACCGTCGTAGCGGCGAACGGTCAGCTGAGCTTCCAGCTGTTTGAGCGTTTCCAGGGCCACACCCGCAATAATCAGCAGACCCGTGCCGCTGAACCTGAAGGTGGTAATCCCCGTCAGGCTCTGTACCAGCTGCGGCAGCAGAGTCAGAATAACCAGAAAGATGGCTCCCCAGAGGCTCAGCCGTGAGCTGATGTTCCCCAGAAACTGCGAGGTGGGCGTGCCCGGGCGGACCCCCGGAATAAACGCTCCCGACTCGCGCAACTGCTCACTGATCCGCTTGGGATCGAACTGCACCGAGTTGTACAGGAAGGTAAATCCGAAGATCAGCATCGCCTCCAGCACCAGATACCAGGGAGTACCGAAAGCCAGATAAGTCCGAATGAACTCGTTGACCTGCGGTGCCCGCTCGGCACTGGCCGAGGCGATCAGATTGGGGATGATCAGCATCGCTGACGAGAAGATCACCGGGATCACCCCGGCCTGGTTCACCTTAATAGGCAGCCAGGTGGCCTGGCCGGCGCGGCGGCCGGTTCCGGCAGCGCCGCCACGGGCGCGGGCATAGGTAATCGGCACCCGGCGCTCAGCCTGATAGATGTACACAATCCCGACAATGGTCAGCACAATGATGCCGATAAACGCCAGCAGCGGCAGCAAGGTCAGCTGGCCGGTACGGAACAGCTGAGCCGTCGCCGCGATTTCACTGGGGTAAACCCCGATAATCCCGGCCACGATAATTAGGCTGATCCCGTTGCCGATGCCCACGTCAGTGATGCGTTCACCAATCCACATGGTTAGGGCAACCCCGGCAATCTGGGTCAGTACCATCACCAGGACTGTGAACAGCCCAGGCGTCCAGCCCACCGCAATAAAATTGGGGTTGCTGGTGATAAACAGGGAGAAAAAGAGTGCCTGAAACGCGCCCAGGCCCACCGCCGAATAGCGGGTGAGCTGATTGATGCGCTTGCGCCCTTCCTCGCCTTCCTTACTGAGCTTTTCCAGCTGCGGCACCGTGGTGGTCAGCAGCTGGATCACAATACTGGCAGTAATGTAGGGCAAGACCCCCAACGCAAAAATGGAAAACTGCGTGAGGTTCCCGCCCGAGATAAAGCTCAGCAGGCCGAAGAGGTCATTGTTGGTGGCGTTTTGCAATGCCGCCACATTGACCCCCGGCGTGGGAATGGCGCTCCCCAGGCGGTAGACCGCCAGCAGGAGCAGCGTAAAGACAATCTTCCGCAGCAGCTCCGGAGTCTGGAAGGCTTCGCGGAAGGCGCGGAGCATGTTACTCGGCCTTTTCCGTCTCGCCCGTCTGGGCCTGGCTCAGTTCCACGCGGCCGCCGGCCGCTTCCACGGCGCGGACCGCCGAGGCGCTGGCCGCGTCGACCTGCACAGTAATGGCGCGGCTCAGTTCGCCGCTGCCCAGCAGCTTAACGGGGCGGCTCCTGCGGCGTACCAGACCAGCCTGTTCCAGGGCGGCGCGGTCAATGCTGTCGCCTTCCAGGGCGTTCAGCTGGCTGAGGTTCACCACTTCGTAGGTGGTGCCCACATTGTTAAAACCACGCTTGGGCAGACGGCTGATTAGGGTGCTGCGGCCACCTTCGAAGAAGAGACCCTCGCCAGCGCCGCTGCGGCTCTTCTGGCCCTTGTGACCACGGCCGGCAGTCTTGTCGGTGCCGCCGGGGCCACGGCCTACGCGCTTGCGGTTACGGCGCGAGCCGGGAGCGGGCTGCAGGTCATGCAGTTTCATGACTTTGCTCATTGCTGAACCTCCAGCAGATGTTCGACTTTACGGATCATGCCGCGAACAGCAGGGCTGTCCTGCACTTCACGGGTCTGACCAATCTTGTTCAGGCCCAGCGCCTTGACGGTGTCCCGCTGTTCCTGCGGACGACCGATCACGCTGCGCTTCAGAGTAATTTTCACAGCGAGCCTCCAGTCAGGGGCGACACACCTTCACTGTCCAGCAGTTCACGGACCTGCTGGGGCGTGCGCAGCTTCTTGAGACCATCAAACACGGCATAGGCCACGTTGATCTGGTTACGGCTGCCCAGTTCCTTGCTGAGCATATCGGTGATACCGGCCAGTTCAGCGATCGAACGGGGCACCGTGCCGGCAATTACACCGGTACCGGGAGCGGCACGCTTCAGCAGTACACGGCTAGTGGTGCCTTCACCCACGATATCGTGGGGAATGGTGCCGCCGTCCACCGGGACGGTGATCATGTTCTTGCGGGCCACGGTCTTGGCCTTCTCAATAGCAACCGGCACTTCTTTGGCCTTGCCGATGCCCATGCCCACGCGGCCGTTACGGTCGCCCAGGATTACCAGCGCGGCAAAGCGGAAGCGGCGGCCGCCCTGGTAGGTCTTCGAGGTCCGGTTGACGAACAGCATCTTCTCTTCGAATTCGCTGTCCTGACGGTCATTACGACGATTAAAAGTCAAGGCCACCCTCCCGCGCGGCGTCAGCCAGCGCTTTGACGCGTCCGTGATAACGGTACTGACCACGGTCGAATGCGACTTGTTTGACACCCTTGGCAGTGGCAGCTTCGGCCAGCGCCTTGCCCACCGCAGCGGCGCGGTCCGTCTTGGTGCCAGTCGCGGCTTCCTTCAGAGCACCGGTTGAGGCGGCAGCCAGCGTGGTGCCGCTCTTGTCGTCGATGATCTGGGCGTAGATGTGCTTGCTTGAGCGGTGAATGCTCAGGCGGGGACGTTCGCCCATGGCGATGCGCACCTTGCGGCGAGCGCGCAGCTTGCGGCGGGTTGCAGAAGTGTTGCTCATTATTTCGCTCCAGCCTTACCGGGTTTGAGGGGAATGTGTTCGCCGAGGAAGCGCACGCCCTTGCCGTGGTAAGCGTCGGGCTTGCGGACGCGGCGCACGTTGGCGGCCACCTGGCCGACCAGCTGCTTGTCAATACCGGACACGTCAATGCGGGTCGGTTCGGGCACGGTGAAGCTCACGCCTTCGGGCGGATCAATCACAACCGGGTGGCTATAACCGATGGCCAGCTCCAGAGCCTTACCGGACATCTTGGCGCGGAAACCCACACCACGCAGTTCCAGGTTAATGGTGTAGCCTTCGCTCACACCTTGCACCGCGTTGGCGATCAGGCTGCGGGCCAGACCGTGCTGAGCGCGCTGCTCGGGCTTATCGCTGCTGCGTTCAATCAGCAGCTGTTCGCCTTCTTGCTTGATGCTGAGGGCCGTGTTATAGGGAACGGTCAGTTCGCCCTTGGGCCCCTTGACTTTGAAAACGCCATTTTCGGCGTTGACCGTAACCCCACTGGGCACGGTGATCGGTTGTCTACCAATACGGGACATGCTGTCTCCTTCTGTTCAGTCCGGGAAAAATAGATGAAGCGCTGCTTACCAGATCACGCAGATGACTTCGCCGCCCACGCCTTCTTTGCGGGCTTCACGGTCAGGCAGCAGACCTTTGCTGGTCGACACCACAGCCAGACCCATGCCATTGCGCACGCGGGGCAGGTGTTCGGCGCTTAGATAAGCGCGGCGGCCAGGACGGCTAACACGCTCGATATGCTTGATGACCTGTTCACGGCGCTGGCCATACTTCAGGCCCAGACGCAGGACATCGAACTGCTCGCCTTCAGGGCGCAGACGCTCAACTGAGGCGATGTAGCCTTCCTTGACCAGCAGTTTTGCCAGCTGCTCTTTGAACTTCGACGCCGGCACATCCACGCTCTCTTTGTATCCGCGGGTCGCGTTACGGATGCGCGTCAGCATGTCAGCAATAGGATCACTAACCATTATTCCTCCAGGGGCACCTCGCCCCAGGACAGCGGAAGCTTAAAGGCTTCCAGATTTTCCCAGGAAAAACGGCCCAGACTGAGCCGATCTTTCTCTTGTTAGGGACTTCTCCCAGGCCGGACGATCACCAGGCAATGTGCCGTGGTTCGTATCCGCCGGGACGGACACCAGCCGGAAACCTTACCAGCTGGCTTTGCGCACGCCGGGCAGCTCGCCGCGGTGGGCCATTTCACGCATCACGATGCGGCTGACGCCGAAGTGACGGATGTAGCCACGGGGACGGCCAGTGAACTCGCAGCGGTTGTGCAGGCGGGTGGGGCTGGCGTCGCGGGGCAACTGGCTCAGACCATAGTAGTCACCGGCGGCCTTCAGTTCGGCACGCTTTTCGGCGTACTTAGCCACTTTGCGTTCACGCTGCTTCTGCTTGGCAATCTTGCTCTTTTTAGCCATGTTCGTTTCTTCCTTTCTCTCGGGTCTCTTAAGCGGTTCGTAGGTGCCAGAACAGCAATAAGGAGTGCAGGCAGTCTGCAACTCCTTACTTTAACCTACTTAGGCTGTCTTGAAAAGAGACCAGGTGAGGGCCTTACTTGCGGAAGGGCATGCCCAGGCCCTGCAACAGGGCGCGAGCTTCTTCGTCGGTCTTGGCGGTGGTCACGATGGTAATGTCCATCCCACGGGTGCGGTCCACCATATCGTAGGTGATCTCGGGGAAGATCAGCTGTTCCTTGATGCCCAGGTTGTAGTTGCCACGGCCATCAAAGGCGTTGGGGTTGATCCCGCGGAAATCACGGATGCGGGGCAGGCCCACGTTGATCAGCTTATCCAGGAACACCCACATACGGTCACCGCGCAGGGTCACCTTTACGCCGATAGGCATGCCCTGACGCAGCTTGAAGTTCGAGATGCTCTTCTTGGCCTTGGTGATCACTGGCTTTTGCAGGGCAATCAGCGCCAGTTCCTTGGCCGCCTTATCAATGGCCTTGGAATCGTCATGGGCCGCGGAGCCCAGACCTTCGTTAATCACGATCTTTTCGATCCGGGGCGCAGCCATCACGCTGGAATAGCTGAACTGTTCGACCAGGGCAGGGCGCACCTCGCTCTGATACTTATCCTTGAGTTGCAACATGGTTCCTCATTTCGGGCGGACAGGTCGCCCAGGCCGCTCCATTTCGGGAAGCGGCCCCACGGGTTTTAGTCGATGACCTTGCCGCTGGCAGCCGCGACGCGGACCTTGCGGCCGTCCACGACCTGCTTACGGACACGGGTGGCCTTGCCGGTTTCGGGATCCACCAACGCCACCTTGGAGGCATGCAGGGGGATTTCCTTCTCGACGCGGCCGCCTTCAGGGTTAGCGAAGCTGGGCTTGACGTGCTTGATCACGGTGTTGACACCTTCGACCAGCACCTTCTGGTCGCGGGGCGAGGTTTCCAGAACCTTGCCGGTCGCGCCCTTATGCTTGCCGCTCAGTACCACCACAGTGTCGCCCTTGCGGACGTGCAGCTTGTTGCCGTGGTGTTCGCCTGCTGCTTTACGGGCCATTACAGCACCTCCGGAGCCAGGGAGACGATCTTCATGAAGCGGCGGTCACGCAGTTCACGGGCCACCGGGCCAAAGACGCGGGTACCACGGGGTTCGCCGTTCTGGTTGATGACCACAGCAGCATTCCGGTCAAAGCGGATGGTGCTGCCGTCAGCGCGCTTGATGGCCTGGCTGGTACGCACGACCACAGCCTTGACCACGTCGCCAGCCTTCACGGCACCGCGGGGAGCGGCGTCTTTCACGCTGGCCACGATGATGTCGCCAACCTGCGCGTAACGCTTGTTGCCGCCACCGCCGGTGGTCAGGCCCTTACCGCCGATACCCGAGTTCAGCACACGGATGCACATCAGTTCACGGGCGCCGCTGTTGTCGGCCACGTCGAGACGGGATTGAACCTGAATCATGCTTCGCCTCCAGCAGCTTCTTCGCCGGCAACTTCAGTTTCGGCCACGGTGGTTTCCATGCCGCGGGGGCGTTCGATCAGGCGAGTAACCTTCCAGGTCTTGTTCTTACTGATCGGGCGCACCGCAATGATTTCCACACGGTCACCGATGCGGTATTCGTTCTGTTCATCGTGGGCAGCGTACTTCTGGCTGCGGGTCACGACCTTGCCGTACAGGGGGTGGGCAAAGCGGCGTTCCACTTTCACGCTCACCGTCTTGTCGGCCTTGTCGCTGACCACAGTGCCCTGGAAGGTCTTTCTCAGGGCGACTTTTTTCTGTTCACTCATTGCTGACCTTCCTTGCGCTGACGTTCACCGCGGATGGTGTTCAGCTGGGCCACTTCACGGCGCAGCTTGCTGACGCGGTGGGGCTGGGGCAGGTTGCCCATCGAAGCTTGGAAGCGCAGTTCCATCAGCTCCTTCTTGCGGTTTTCGATTTCCTGATCGAAGTCGGCCAGCGCCAAATCACGCATTTCACTGGGCTTCATCGTATACCTCGCGCTTGACCATCTTGGTCTTGATCGGCAGCTTGTGGCTGGCCAGACGGAAAGCTTCCTTGGCCTGGGCCTCGGTCACACCGGCCACCTCAAACATCACGCGGCCGGGCTTGACCACAGCCACCCAGAATTCCACGGCGCCTTTCCCCTTACCCATTCGGACTTCCAGGGGCTTTTTGGTCACAGGCTTATCGGGGAAGATCCGAATGTAGATCTTACCGCCACGGCGGAAGTGACGGCTCATCACGATACGGCAGGCTTCGATGTGGTTGGAGCGAATCCAGCCGGGTTCCATGGCCACCAGGCCATAGTCACCGAAGGCCACATAATCGCCGCCCTTGGCTTCACCGCGCATGCGGCCACGGAACTGCTTACGGTATTTGGTGCGCTTAGGAAGCAGCATTGGGTCCTCCTTGACGGCGGCGAGCAGTGGGGCGGCGGCGTCCGGCGGGGCGGTCGCTGCGGCCACGGCGTTCGCTGCCTTCACCGTCGTGTCTGCCGGAGCGGCCGTGACGGGGCTGAGCGGTTTCGGTACGTCCACCAATCACTTCGCCGTTGAACACCAGGACCTTGATGCCCAGCTGACCGTAGGTGGTGCTGGCAGTCGCGGTGCCGTAGTCGATGTCGGCGCGCAGGGTGTGCAGGGGCACGCGGCCTTCCAGCACTTTCTCTGTACGGGCCTGCTCGGCGCCACCCAGACGGCCGCTCAGGATCACCTTGACGCCACGGGCGCCGGATTCCATCACGCGCTGGGCCGCCTGCTTCATGGCACGGCGGAACGCGAAGCGACGTTCGATCTGTTCGGCGATACGCAGGGCCACCAGGGGAGCGCTGGTGTTGGGGTTCGGGATTTCCGCGACGTTCACAGCCACGGTTCCGGCTTCCACCATGCTTTCGATCTTCTGGCGGATGGCCTTGATGCTTTCGCCACCCTTACCGATCACGATGCCCGGCTTGGCCGCACTGATGATCACGTTGATCTGCTGACCGGCGCGCTCGATTTCGATGCGGGCGATACCGGCAGCCTGCAACTCGCGGTGAACCAGCTGGCGAATCTTTTCGTCTTCGCGCAGCAGTTGGCTGTAGTTCTTCTTGCCAGCGTACCAGCGGCTGTTCCAGCCACGGGTCACGCCGAGGCGGAAGCCGTTGGGGTTGATTTTATTACCCATTAGTTGGCTCCTTTTTCGCCGACCACGATGGTGATGTGGCTGGTGCGCTTGCGGATGATGTTGGCGGCGCCGCGGGCCCGGGGAATCAGGCGCTTCAGAGTGGGGCCGGCGTCCACATAAGCTTCCTTGACGAACAGCTGGTCTTCCAGCATGTTGTCATTGTGCAGAGCGTTGGCCTTGGCCGAGTTCAGCACCTTGCTGATGGGCTCACTGGCAATATGAGGCAGGAAGCGCAGGATGTCTTCAGCCTCCTGAACGCTCTTGCCGCGAATCAGGTCTACGACCAGGCGCACCTTGCGGGGGCTCATGCGCACGTACTTGGCACGGGCGTAGCCGGGCTTACGCAGCTTGTGCTCCTGCTTGCGCTGCTTCTTGTTGCGGTATTCAGCGGTCTGGGTAGCGGTCATTTCCTCTTGCTCCCTTTCGCATTCTTATCGGTGCCGTGACCGCGGTAGGTGCGGGTAGGGGCAAACTCGCCCAGCTTGTGGCCGATCATCTGTTCGTTCACGAATACCGGGGTGTGCTGTTTGCCGTTGTGCACCGCAATGGTGTGGCCGATCATTTCGGGCACGACCGTTGAGCGGCGGCTCCAGGTCTTGATGACTTTCTTCTCTTTGCGCTCGTTCTGGGCATCCACCTTTTTCAGGAGGTGGTCATCCACGAACGGGCCTTTTTTGAGGCTACGGGGCATTCTCTACCTTCCCTTACTTGCGGCCCTTACGGCGGCTGATGATGAAACGGTCACTGTTCTTGCGCTTGCGGCGGGTCTTCAGCCCCTTGGCCGGCTGGCCCCAGGGGCTGACAGGCACACGGCCGGTGCTGGTACGTCCTTCACCACCACCGTGAGGGTGATCCACCGGGTTCATGGCGCTACCGCGCTGGTGAGGCTTACGGCCCAGCCAGCGGCTGCGGCCGGCTTTACCCAGCACAACGTTCTTGTGCTCGGCGTTGCCTACAGCACCGATGGTGGCGTAGCACTCGGAGTGAACGCGGCGCAGTTCGCCGCTGGGCAGACGCAGGATGACGTAGTCGCCTTCCTTACCCTGAACCTGCACGCTGGTACCAGCGCTGCGGGCCATCTGGGCACCTTTACCGGGGACCAGTTCTACAGCGTGAACCACAGCACCGACCGGCACGAAACGCAGAGGCAGGGCGTTGCCCAGCTTGGGTTCGGCTTCGGGGCCAGCATTGACCTTCTGGCCGACCTTCATGCCTTCAGGGGCCAGGATGTAGCGCTTGACGCCGTCAGCGTAGTGCAGCAGGGCGATGCGGGCGCTGCGGTTGGGATCGTATTCGATTGCAGCCACAGTCGCGGTCACGCCAGCTTTGTCACGGCGCTTAAAGTCAATAACGCGGTACAGGCGCTTGTGGCCACCGCCGATGAAACGGCTGGTGATACGGCCACAGTTGTTACGGCCACCAGTCTTGGGCAGCGGCTGGGTGAGGGCCTTTTCAGGGCGCTTTTTGGTCAGGCCCGAGAAGTCGGCCGTGGTCATCTGACGGCGACTGGGGGTATAGGGACGGTACTTCTTCATAGCCATGCTGAATCTCCTTAGACCAGTCCTTCGAGGGCTTCGATTTTCTGGCCATCGGCGAGGCGAACCACGGCCTTCTTACGGTCGTTGCGCTGGCCCATGAAACGGCCCACACGCTTGCGCTTGCCGCGCACGTTCATGGTGCTGATGCCGGTCACCTGTACACCGAAAGCCTTCTGAATGGCTTCGCGAATTTCAAGCTTGGTGGCCTTGGGGGACACCCAGAACGAGTACACGCCCTTTTCCATGCCGGCGAATGCTTTTTCACTGACCACGGGGGCCTGGATAATGTCGTAGTGGCTCACTGCTGTGCCTCCTCTTGCAGGTCCTGAGCAGGTTCCAGAGCCACAGCGTCGATGACCAGGCGGTCGTGACGCAGGATGTCGTAGGTGTTCAGCCCGGCCACCGGCAGAGCGGTTGCCCAGGAAACGTTACGGGCGCTGCGCAGAACATTTTCGTCGTCGGTGATGATCAGCACTTTGTCGCTGCCGTCCATCCCGTTGTCCTTGGCCCACTTCACGAAGCTCTTGGTCTTGCCGTCGAGATCGAAGCCGTCTACAGCGGTCAGCATGCCGGCAGCCTGGCGGTCGGCCAGGGCCATCGCCAGACCCAGCTGACGGACCTTGCGGGGCAGGGTGTAAGCGTAGGTCCGGGGCTTGGGGCCAAAGGCCACGCCACCGCCCACGAAGGTCGGCACGGTACGGTCGCCGTGACGGGCGTTGCCGGTGCCCTTCTGGGAGAACATCTTCCGGCCGGTGCGGGCCACCTGAGCGCGGGTCTTGGTGCTGGCGGTGCCGCGGCGGCGACCGGCCAGCTGCCAGGTAACGACCTCGTGCAGCACGTGGGGGTTCACTTCAGGCAGGTCCAGCTCGATAGAGCGGCCGCCGTTCTTACCAACAACTTGAATCTGAGCCATTACTGGCCTCCCTTAACGGCGCCGCGCAGAATCACCAGGCCGCCATTGGCTCCGGGCACAGCGCCCTTGACCAGGATCAGGTTCTCGTCGGGGCGCACTTCGACCACTTCCAGGTTCTGGACAGTCACGCGCTCGTCGCCCATGTGACCGGCCATCTTCTTGCCTTTGTACACACGGCCGGGGGTCTTACGCTGACCGATCGAACCGGGACGGCGGTGCCACTTCTTGGCACCGTGGCTGGCAGGACCGCCGGCGAAGTTCCAGCGCTTCATAACGCCCTGAAAACCCTTACCTTTGCTGGTGCCGGTCACGTCGATCTTTTCACCTTCGCCAAACACGTCCACACGCACTTCGTCGCCTTCAGGATTGAAGTCGCGGAATTCACGCAGGTAACGCACAGGGCTCAGGTTGGCCTTTTTCAGGTGGCCCAGTTTGGGCTTGTTCAGGCCCTTTTCCTTGCGGTCGCCAAAGCCGATTTGCACAGCTTCATAGCCGTCTACTTCGTTGGTCTTGCGCTGAACCACGGGGCAGGGGCCGGCCAGGATCACCGTGACAGGCACGGCACGGTCGTCTTTCCAGATCTGCGTCATGCCGATCTTGGTACCGAGGATTCCCTTCATGCGCCGCCTCCAACAGTCTTGATTTCAATGTCCACGCCGGTCGGCAGGTCCAGGGTCATCAGGCTATCGATGGTCTTCTTGGTGGGGTTCTTGATGTCCACCAGGCGGTTGTGGGTCCGGATTTCAAAGTGCTCGCGGCTGTCCTTGTTGACAAAGGGGCTACGCAGCACGCAGAAACGGCGGATGCGGGTGGGCAGCGGCACGGGACCGCTCACGTCAGCGCCGGTGCGGCGGACGGTGTCCACGATCTTGCTGGCGGACTGGTCCAGAGCGCGGTGGTCGAAACCACGCAGTTTGATACGAATCTTGGGGGCAACCATTCTCTACACCAATTCCTTACTGGATAACCTTGGTCACGACGCCGGCGCCGACGGTGCGGCCACCTTCGCGGATGGCGAAGCGCAGGCCTTCTTCCATGGCGATGGGCTTGATCAGCTCCACGGTGAACTCGATGTTGTCACCGGGCATCACCATTTCCACGCCTTCTTTCAGCTCCACCACGCCAGTCACGTCCGTGGTCCGGAAGTAGAACTGGGGGCGGTAACCGCCGAAGAACGCGCTGTGACGGCCACCTTCGTCCTTGCTCAGGATGTACACGCTGGCTTCGAACTTGGTGTGCGGGGTGATGCTGCCGGGCTTGGCCAGCACCTGTCCGCGTTCCACGTCGTCACGGTTCACACCGCGCAGCAGCACGCCCACGTTGTCGCCCGCCATGCCCTGATCCAGCAGCTTACGGTGCATTTCCACGCCGGTCACGGTGGTCTTCTTGGTGTCGGTCAGACCCACGATTTCCACTTCGTCGCCAACCTTCACGATGCCACGCTCCACACGGCCGGTCGCCACAGTACCGCGGCCGGTGATGGTGAACACGTCTTCGACAGGCATCAGGAAGCTCTTATCGGTGTCGCGTTCCGGGGTGGGGATGTAAGAGTCGATCGCGTCCAGCAGTTCCCAGATGCGGTCCACCCATTCGTCTTCGCCGCGGGCGGTCTTGGGGTTGGCCTGCAGGGCTTCGAGAGCCTTCAGGGCGCTGCCCTTGATGATCGGCAGATCATCGCCGGGGAATTCGTAGTTGCTGAGCAGTTCGCGAACTTCCATTTCGACCAGCTCGAGCAGTTCTTCGTCGTCGACCATGTCGACCTTGTTCATGAACACGACGATGTAAGGCACGCCGACCTGACGGGCGAGCAGGATGTGCTCGCGGGTCTGGGGCATAGGGCCGTCAGCGGAGCTGACGACCAGGATGGCGCCGTCCATCTGAGCTGCGCCGGTGATCATGTTCTTGACGTAGTCGGCGTGACCGGGGCAGTCCACGTGGGAGTAGTGACGGCCTTCGGTGTTGTATTCGACGTGGCTGGTGTTGATGGTGATACCGCGGGCCTTTTCTTCAGGGGCCTTGTCGATCTGGTCGTAAGCCAGGGTTTCGATGGTGTCGTCCATCGCAGCAGCGGTGAAGGTGATGGCCGCGGTCAGGGTAGTCTTACCGTGGTCAACGTGTCCGATGGTGCCCACGTTCACGTGGGGCTTGGTGCGTTCAAACGTACCTTTTGCCATAGTTACTCTCCTCCAAGCGGTGGCACACACAAAAAGACCCTTTGATCGGGTTTGCCAGAAAGGACCTGGGAGGTCCAGTTGGGTTTTGCGGCCCACATTGGGTTGGTTCTCGCCGAGGCGGCAGTGTCCTGCCGGCTGGCACACGCTACGCAGAGACTTGCGTACCGACGTAAAAGTCTAGCGGATCTGCAGCTCAGGGGCAAGTTGGCAGCCGGGTGCTGGCCCAGACTGACACTGAGCGACTAGAAGTATAAAGTCTTGGTTAAGAAAATTCAGGCTCTGCCTGATCTTCAGGTGTCGGCCAGTTCCTCATGGTGCCAGTGTCCATGCTCACGCTCAGGGAAACCTTCTTCAGACAGCACCCGCAGGCGGCTGAGGGCAGCTGTGATGCTAGGGCCTTCGCCGTACATCTTGCAGGCTGAAGGGGTGATCAGGATTTCAGCACCCTGCTGCTCCTGAAAGGCACGGATCAGAATGCCGGCTTCGCTCTCTTCACGCTCGACAGTCACGCTGGCCGGGAGACCTTCGCGCTGGGCCATCTCTTTAAGGTTCATGCCTGTCATTGTGCCGTGTTCCGCGCTCAGGAGTATGGGCGGGCTTTAACGTGAGGGAATGACGCTGTTCGATCCCCCCGCTCCCCTGGCCGAACGCCTGCGCCCCCAGACCACTGCCGAAGTCGTGGGGCAGCGGCACCTGCTGGGCCCCGGCAAACCGCTGACCCGCCTGCTGGAATCCGGCCGGCTCCCCTCGCTGATTCTGTGGGGGCCACCGGGGGTCGGCAAGACCACCCTGGCCCGGCTGCTGGCCGGTGAAGTGGGAGCGCATTTTATCCAGCTCTCGGCCGTCAGTGCCGGGGTCAAGGACGTGCGCGAGACGGTGGTGGAAGCGCAGGCGCGGCGCGGACGTGGGCAGAAGACCGTGCTGTTTCTGGACGAGATTCACCGCTTTAACAAAGCCCAGCAAGATGCCCTGCTGCCGCACGTGGAGTCGGGCCTGCTGACCCTGATCGGCGCCACCACCGAAAACCCCAGTTTCGAGGTCAACCCGGCGCTGCGCTCGCGGGCGCGGACGCTGGTGCTGGAGCCACTGAGTCAAGACGACCTGCGAGGGTTGATCGAACGGGCGCTGAGCGACCCGCGCGGGCTGGAAGGCGTGAGCATAGAGCCGGACGCCCTGAACCTGTTGGCCCGGCTGGCCGACGGCGACGCGCGGCGGGCCCTGGGCACGCTGGAAGCAGCCGCAGTCCTGGCCAACCCGGTAGACGGGGAAGCCGTGACCGAGGCTTTCGGCCGGCATCTGCCAGCAATGGACAAGGGCGGCGAGGATTTTTACAACCTGATTTCGGCGCTGCACAAGTCGGTGCGGGGCAGCCATGTGGACGCTTCGCTGTACTGGCTGGCGCGGATGCTGGAAGGCGGCGCGGACCCCCTCTATGTGGCGCGGCGCATCGTGCGGATTGCCAGTGAAGATGTGGGTCTGGCTGACCCGCAGGCGCTGCGGCTGGCGATTGCCGCCCGCGATACCGCCGAGTTCCTGGGACGGCCCGAAGGAGACCTGGCGCTGGCGCAAGCCGTGGTATACCTGGCACTGGCGCCCAAGAGCAACAGCGTATATACCGCCTGGAAGCGTACCGTCCGTGCCGTGCAGGAAGGCGAAACACTGCCGGTGCCGCTGCACCTGCGCAACGCCCCCACCGAATTGATGCGTGTTCAGGGCTACAGCAAAAGCTACGCCTACTACTTCGACAACCTGGCGGGATCATTTGCCCAGGCTTACCTGCCGGAAGGTGCTGACCTGGACTTGTACCATCCCGGCAGCGAGGGCTGGGAAGGACGCGTGCAGGAGCGTTGGCGTAAGCTGCGGGCGGCACACGGAGAAGGTGAAGGCGCGGACGAATTGGACGAATAAAGCTGACGCTGCCTGCCTTTTCCAGCCAGAAAAAAGCTCCTCGCCGGAAAAGGCAGGGAGCCGGTGGGTCAGTGGCCGGAAGCGTCAGGGCTGTGGAAGTGAAAGTGAAAAAAAACAGTGCCCATGTGCAGCGTGCTGGGGAAGACAGTAGGTGTGACTGGCCCCCACCAGTCTGCATGGTTGCGGCTTGGCCCCCGCTGGGCTTCAGCCCTCGCCCGCCGGCCAGCCACTGACCCACGCCGGCAGTATAGCTAAGCCTCCTGCAGCTCGGTCAGCCAGTTGGCCTGCTGCAGGGCCGTGTCCAGTTCGCGGCGCTGCTTGGCCAGAGCGTCCGCCTGAGCCTGCCACTCACGGGCGTTGATCACCGGCACCCAGCGCACCTCACTCATGCTGTGGCGCTGGCGCTGCACTGAGGCTTCATCCACCACGCGGCGCAGCAGGTTCAGCTGGCCGTCCAGCAGGTCGCGCTCGGTCAGGGCCTGGGTCAGCGTGCGGCCATCGGCCAGGTGGGTGTCCAGGTTGGTGTGGTGAATGGCGGGAATGAGAAGGGCCAGCTGCCGCGACAGCTCGGCGTGTTCGGCCAGCAGGGCGGCGGGGTCTTCTGCGGGGGCGTCGCCTTCTTGCACCAGCACGTTCTGGGTCAGGCGAGCAGCCACCTGCGCCAAACGCTTTTGCAGGTCGGCACGTAGAATCAGAGCTTCGGCCAGTTTCATGGGGACAGTCTAGAGGGTGCGGGGTGAGTAAAGTCGGGAAGACCAAGGCCACCGCCCTATGCTCCCCGCCCTCTCCCCTGCGCTCAGCCGGTGTTCCTCACCCCGGCCGAAATGCCCTGCAAGGTCAGCATCAGCGCGTGCTCGTAGCGGTCCAGGCCGCCTTCCTCGGCACGGGCGCGGCGCAGCAGCTCAATCTGAATGCGGTGGATGGGGTCCACATAGGGGTTGCGCAGCAGAATGCTCTGGGCCAGGCGGGGCTCCTGGGCCAGCAGTTCGCCGCCCACCACTTCGCTGACCAGGGCGGCGGTGTCGCGGTGAGCGTCCTCAATCAGGGCCGCCAGTTCCTCGCCGCCGCGCAGCGTTTCGGGCGATTCGGCCCCGTGCAGCAGGGCCACGTACTCACGGAAAATGGTGGGGTCGGTCTTGGCCAGGCTCATCTGGGCGTTGTCCAGCATGGACCGGAAAAAGGGCCATTCGGCGTACATCTGCCGGGCCTGCTCGGTACCGATTTCGCGCAGGCCCACGTTCAGACCGTACCAGCCGGGCAGATTGGCGCGGGTCTGGGTCCAGCTCATCACCCAGGGAATGGCCCGCAGGTTGCTGAGGGTCGGGCTGCCCGGGCGGCGCACCGGCCGGCTGGCAATGTTCAGGCGGCTGATCTCGTGAATCGGCGTGACCTGCTCGAAAAAGGGCAAGAAGGCCGGGTCCTGCACAAAAGCGCGGTAAGCGGCGGCAGCAGCCTGAGCCGCCCGGTCCAGCGCGGCCATCCACTCGGCCGGCGGGTCCTGTGGCGGGCGGGCTGCCGCCAGAATCATGCCGTAAAGGGCCTGTTCCAGGTTGCGGCGGGCCAGCACCGGATGGCTGTACTTGTCGGCCAGCGCCTCGCCCTGCTCGGTGATGCGCAGCCCGGCGTCGATGGTGCCGGCCGGCTGTCCCAGAATGGCGCGGCTGGCCGGGCCACCGCCGCGTCCGATAGAAGTACCGCGCCCGTGGAAAAAGCGCCAGTGCACGCCAGCCTCACGGCACACGGCGCTGATCTGCCGCTGCGCCTCGTGCAGCGCCCAGTTGGCCGCCAGGAACCCGGCGTCCTTGTTGGAATCCGAGTAGCCCAGCATGATTTCCTGCACGTCGTCTCCCAGATGAGCGCGGTATTCGGGCAGCGCCAGCAGCCGGGTCATCACCTGCGGGGCACGCTGCAGGTCGTCCAGGGTTTCGAACAGCGGCACTGGCAGGATGCGGAATCCCACCTCGCGGGCCAGCAGCAACGGCTCCAGAATGTCGCTGACACTTTCAGACATGGAAATCACGTAGTGCCCGAAAGCCGCCGGGCCCACCTCACGGACACCGGCCTGCACCTCGCGCAGAGGGCCGACGGCCGTTTCCAGCGTTTCGGTGAGCGGCTCGCCGGCAGGCCACAGCGGGCGGCGGGAGCGCAGTTCACGCCGCAGCAGGGCCAGCTTGTCTTCCTCGTCCAGCGCCAGATAGTCCGCTTCGACGCCGGCCGCTTGCAGCAGCTCGGCCACCGCCTTGCCGGTCTGACCGGAATGCTCGCGGATATCCAGGCTGACCAGGTGCTGCCCGAAGATGCGGACCAGCGTCAGCGCCGGCAGCAGCAGCTGTTCGGCGGTGCGCTGCTGTCCGTCGCGCAGCAGCTGCTGGTACAGCTCGCTGAGCCGTGGGTAAAGGTCCACCGGCTCGCCGGCCTGCACCGCCACAAACAGCGCCCGCAGCTCCTGGCGGTAGGTGGGCTGCTCCTCGCCGGCCTCCAGGTCTTCCTGGCTCACCTCGGCGTAGGCCTGGCTTAGGGCCGCTGCCAGCAGTTCGCGGGCCCGCCCACGGTGCAGTTCAAGCGCGGCGCGGGTGGCTTCCGGCGTCACGAAAGGGTTACCGTCGCGGTCGCCGCCCATCCAGGAGCTAAAGCGCAGTGGCAGCTGGGTGGTGACCCCGGCCGCGCCGGACTCGCCGTAGACCGTCTCGAAAGCGTGGTCCAGGTCGCGTTCCAGCTCCGGTAGGGCGCGGGAAATCGAGGAAATATAGGTCAGCCCGGCCTTGACCTCATCGGTGACGGTGGGCTTGATGCGGCGCAGTTCCGGCGTGCCCCACAGCGCCTCGATATGCGCCAGCACCCGTTCCTGCGCCCCAGGCTGTTCCAGGCGCGGCAGCTGCTCTACCACGTCCACCAGATGCTGACGCACGGTGCGCCGGCGCATCTCGGTGGGGTGGGCGGTAAAGGTCAGCTCCAGCCGCAAGGTGGCAAGCAAGTCGCGGGCTTGCTGGGCGCTGAGGCCCTGGCGCTGCAGTTCCTCCACAGCCTGCTGCAAGCTCTGGGGCCGGGTGCCCTGGCGTTCCTGCAGGGTGCGGACCCGCTCGTATTCCTCGGCCAGGTTGACCAGCTGAAAGTACCAGCTGAACGCGCGGGCCAGGTTGGACGCCTCCCGCTCGCCGAGGCTCTGGAGCAGCCGGTTCAGCTCGGCCGGGTCGCCGCCGGCCCGCACCTCACGGACCAGGGCGCGGGTTCTCTCAACCAATTCGAAGAATTCCTCGCCTTCCTGTTCGCGCAGAATCTGTCCCAGCAGGCGGCCCAGCGTACTCACGTCACGGTTCAGTGCCATCATTCCTCTCCCCTCGCCGCCGGCGCCCGGGCAGGCGGGCCGGCATAATGTTTCCCTCCGTTTATCACATCGGCGCTGCCAGGGCCGAAATTGCCGCCTAACCGCGCTGCGAAAGCCCCCGGCGGAGGCCACATCCCGGGCCAGTCAAAGGAGTAGGAGTAGACTGGGCCAGTTTTTCCGCGCTGCTCGGGGCTGCTCAGAAGCTGTTCAGGGCCGGTGCTTTTTTTCTTCTTCTGCCATGAACAGCGTCTTTTCTTTTCGCCTGAGAAATCTTGGACTGGGCCGTTTCAGCCCCGCCCAGCTGATTGCCCTGACCTTTGGTGCCGCCATCCTGGCCGGCACGCTGCTGCTGTGGCTGCCGCTCAGCCATGAACCGGGCCAGACGGTCACTTTCCTGCAGGCCCTCTTTATGGCCACCAGCGCCGTCTGCGTGACCGGGCTGGGCGTGGTGGATGTCGGCAGCACCTTCTCGCCGTTCGGTGAAGTGGTCATGATGCTGCTGGTGCAGTTTGGTGGCCTGGGCCTGATCACGGTGGGCACCATGACCGCGCTGCTGCTGCGCCGCCGGGTGGGCGTGCGCAGCCGCCTGAATGCCGCCCAGCAGGTGAACGCTTCGCGCCTGGGTGAAGCGCCGCAGCTGGTGCGCACCGTGGTGCTGAGTGCCCTGGGCATCGAGCTGGCCGGCGCCCTGCTGCTCTCCCCCGACTTCATCGCCCGTGAGGGCCTGGGGCGGGGGCTCTATTTCGCGCTGTTTCACTCGGTCAGCGCCTTTAACAACGCCGGCTTCAGCCTCTACCCCACCGGGCTGCTGGGGCTGATCGGTGACCCCTGGATCAACCTGATCATTCCGCTGCTGATTATTCTGGGCGGCACCGGGTTTCTGGTGCAGGTTAACGTGCTGGCCTGGCTGCGCGACCGGCGCAATCAGCTGAGCACCAACACCCGCATCTCGCTGGCGATGATGTTCTTTCTGCTGCTGACCGCGCCGGTGCTGTTCGGGATGATGGAGTGGAACAACCCCGCCACACTGGGCAACCTCCCGTTGGAGCAGAAGCTGCTGGCGTCCTGGTTCCAGGGCATCACACCGCGCACCGCCGGGTTCAACACCCTCGATTACGCCCAGATGACTTTTGCAGGCCTGTTCTACTCGATGCTGCTGATGCTGATCGGCGGGAATTCCGGCTCCACCGCCGGCGGCATCAAGACCAACACGGTGTTCGTGATGGTGGTCAGCGCCTGGTCGCTGATCCGGGGCCGAAAAGACGCGGTGGTGTTCGACCGGCGCCTGGGCACCGATATCATCCTGCGGGCCATGAGCGTGGGGCTGCTCAGCCTGGTCATGCTGGCGCTGGGCATCCTGCTGCTGCTGGTCTTTAACCGCCACGGCCGGGATGGGCTGCAGTTTATTCAGCTGGTGTTCGAGGCGGTCAGCGCCTTTGCCACAGTGGGCCTCAGCATGAACGCCACCACCCACCTGAATTCGGCGCAGGAACTGGTAATCATCGCGCTGATGTTCCTGGGCCGCATCGGGCCGCTCACGCTGGCGGTCGCCTTTGCGCAGCGTGAGCTGCCGCCGCCCGTGCGCTTCCCCGAAACCAGCGACGTCTTGATCGGCTAAAAAGTTCCCGGAAGGCCCCCCGCTTTCCCTGCCGGCAAACTGTGCCGGCCGTGGGGACTGGGAACCGCTAGAGTAGATGCTCTGCCCTGAACAAAGACCAGTCCAGAGGAGAAAGAACGCTTTGAACGAACTGGAACTCGCCCAACGGGCCGAAAAAACGGCCGAGAAACTGATTGCCGACCGCCGGGTGCGCGCCGTGGCGGCCGCCGGCAGCTTTGATACCGACGACGCCTGGACCGGCAGCGTGCCCACCTACCTGGCTTTCGAGCGTGGCGTGCAGAGCATGCAAGAGGATCTGCGCAGCGGCGTGCGGGTTATCCGCTTTCCTTACGAGCAGCTGGAACGCTGGCGCGAATGGGACGTGGCCCGCGCCGAAGCCCCACTAGGTCTGCTGGCCAGCAGCCGTGCCCTGTACGACCCCACCGGCTACTTTGCCCGCATTCAGCGCCAGCTGTGGACCCTCAGCGAGGAGCGCCGGGCCGACTGGCGGGCAGAGACCCTCCGCAGCGTCAGCGAGGAACTGGTCGCCGTCAAGCAGACTTTCCGGGCAGGTGGAGCGGGCCCAGCCGAGCAGATCATGGCGCTGGGCGAGGCCCGCCGCTGGGCCACCGAGGCACTTTACCCGGCGCTGCTGACCCACGCGGGCCTCTGGCCGGAATTCGAGCTGCGGCTGCCACACGCCTGGCGCGCTGCCGCCGGGCTGAAATTTCCCAAATCGGTGTATCTGCTCGAGCAGCTGTATGGCTTCGGGGGCCGCGACGAGGCCCGCGCCGCGCTGCTGGCCACCCGTGGCCTGAAAATGTTGCCGCAGGAAAAACTGGCCCATGCCGCTTTCAATGCCGGCTACTACGACGGCGCCGTGCGCTACTTGCGCGACGAAACCTACGCCCTGCACCGCACTGACATCACCCGCTGGGCCCACCTTTCGGGCATGCGCCAGAACAAGCTCAGTATCCTGCTGGGCATCACCCGCTCGCCGCTGGGGCCAGCTGCGCTGAAAGTGACCGAGGAACTGCTCGCCACAGTGCGCGAGGGAGAGTAAGCAACACGAGCATAAGCCATAAAGCCAACTTCAGAGCATAAAAAAAGCCGCCCCGGAGGGCGGTTTTCTTATCCTGCTCTGGTCTTACTTCTCGGCGTTGACAACCAGCTTGAGAGGAATGCTCACTTCAGGGTGAGCCTTGTAGCTGATGTCGTACTCGCCAATTTCCTTGACGGCCTTGGGCATTTCGATCTTGCGGCGGTCCACGTCGAAGCCCAGGCGGTCCAGGGCGTCGGCCACGTCGCCGGAAGTCACGGCGCCGTAAACCTTGCCTTCACCGGCGCGCACGCTCAGCTCGATGGCAACGTTTTCCAGGCGGCTGGCGAGGTCTTCGGCGGTGGCCTTTTCCTCGGCCAGAATCTTCTGGCGGCTGCGGATGCGGGCCTCCAGCGACTTCATGTTGGTGGCGTTGGCCGGAACGGCCATGCCACGGGGAATCAGGAAGTTGCGGGCGTAGCCGGGCTTGACGGTCACGATTTCGCCGGTCTGTCCCAGCTTGCCGGGTTCAAGAAGAATCACTTGCATTGCTTCTCTCCTTACTTCCGGACCAGCTTCTCGGTGTAGGGCAGCAGGGCCATCTGACGCGCGACCTTCACGGTCTGCGAGATACGGCGCTGGTGCTTGGCCGAGAGGCCCGTGCGGCGGCGGGGAAGAATCTTGCCGGTATCGCTCACGAAGCGGCGCAGCATCTTCACATCTTTGTAGTCAGTAATTTCCAGTTCGCCGATGGAAAAAGGATCCACTTTCGGCTTGCGGGGGCGCTTGGGGCCCTTGCCGCGGGGTTTACGGTCAGGTTTGGTCATTTTGATTCCTTATAAATATCCGTTGAGGTCGGCAGAAGAGCGGGAATCAGGCTCGGGGATAGCCCCCCTGACCACATTTGATCCTCGCTCTCGTTTGTGCGCCAGCTTAGGCCAGCGCAGTCAACTCAGAACGGCATATCGTCTTCTTCTGGCGGAATGTCATTGAGGCCTTGATCAATATCCAAGCCCCCCGAACGGTTCCCCGTGCCGGCTCCTCCATAACTGGGGGCCGAGTACGCAGCACTGCCCGTGGCCTGACGGGGTGCTGCGGGGGTGGCTGCGGTGCTGCCAGTGCCCGCACCTCGGGAAAGGGCTTCGACTCGCGTCGCCTCTACTTTGGTACTGCTACGCTTGTTGCCGTCTTTGTCGGTCCACGACTCGTTCATCAGGCGTCCCTTGACCATCACCGGATCCCCTTTACGGAGATTCTGCATAGCTTCGGCCAGTTCGCGCCACAGGGTCACGTCAATCCAGTGGGTCTTTTCCTGCTTTTCGCCGGAGCGGTCCGTCCAGCTTTCGTTGACGGCCAGACCCAGGCTCAGGACAGCGTCGCCGCCAGGGGTGTAACGCAGTTCAGGGTCGCGGGTCAGATTGCCCACCACCAGCACTTCGTTCATACCACCTGCCATTCGCACGCCGCCGCCGGCATCTTCAGTCAGCGGAGCTTGTCCTGCCAGCTGCTCAATGCGCAGCGCCTTGACACGGACGATGCTGCGTTTGCCACCTTCCGGGGCGTCCCAGGCGTTGTATTCCAGGCTGCCTTCGACCAGCACCGGATCGCCGGCGCGGTAGCCTCGCTCGCCCTGCCATTCGGCGGGCTTGCCCAGCATGGAAACGCGGTGGTAATACGGCAGTCGCCGCTCCTTACCGTCGTGCCCCACGATATGGTCTTCACCGGCCACGGTGGCTTCGAACACAGCCAGTCCACTTTGGGTGTAGCGCAGTTCGGGGTCGCGGGCCAGTGCACCAACCAGAAAAACGTGATTCATTCCTCGGGCCATAGTCATTTCTCCTTTTACGTCGCTAGCGAGCTTACATGTGAATTGATATGTCTGAGGCTAGCGGCCCTGAATTTGCCCCTGTCTCTGCTCGCGGCCTGCTCTTTAAGCGGCCGGGCGAGGGGTGAATAAAGCATAGTGTGGATGCCGTATTATGTCAATGACATAAAAGGGCGAGCAAGCCGGAAAAGTTTGAACCGGGAAAAAAGGGCGCTCAGGCGCTCTTCTTGGTCTTCCACTCGGGACGGTCCTTGACCACCAACACGCGGTACACGTTGTCGCGCAGACGCAGGTTGCTGGCAATGTCCTTTTCAGGGTTGCCTTCCACGTTGATGGTGTACATCAGGTAGTAGCCTTCGCGGGTCTTGTTGATCGCGTAGGCCAGGCGGCGGTTGCCGAGTTCGTCCAGGTTGGTGATCTCGCCTCCCGCGTTGCTCACGGCGCGCTGGATGAATTCCTTTTCGGTTTCCACCTGCTCGGCGCTGATGTTGGGGTTCAGGATCAGGTTCAGGTCGTACTGTGCCATTGTTCATTCACCTCGCTCTCTGCCGCAGCGGAGCAGGTCAGACAGATGTCAGCCTCGCCCGGGCGGCGCAAGTGCGGATTATAGCAGAATCTAAGCGACGCCTCAGCCATACGCTACGCCTTTCCGCTATTACTGGAGCTATGGCCCGTTATCAGAAAGCTTCCCGAAGCACCTCCCGCAAATCCACCCTGCGCCGGCTGCTGCCCCTGCTGTTGCCTGTCGGACTGGAACTGCTGACCCAGTACCGGAGCAGCCAGCGTGCCCGGCAAAGCCGGCTCTACCGCCCCGGCCGGCGCGAACAGCTGTTCGACACCCTGCTAGATACTGCTAATCGCCGCTTTGGCCGCCGGAGCCAGAGCAGCCGTAAGGGACGTGGCTTCTTCTAGGCTAGGCGCTGAGATAAATACAGAAGAACCTCGAAGAGAGGCGGCAGGAAAACAATGTTCCTGCCGCCTTTCGCTTTCAGTCTCTCTTACTCAGTTCAGCGCCAGCGTTCCGGCAAGCCGTACACATTCCATAGGCGGTCCACCCGCGCCCTGACCGCCGGGTCCATCACGATCTTGGGAGGCCACTCGCGCACAAAGCCTTCTTGCGGGAGTTTGCGGGCGCCGTCCCAGGCCAGCAGCTTGCCTCCGCCAGGCGCATCCAGCACCCAGACATCGCGCTCGGCGTCAATGTTGTTCAGGACAGTCCACCACACGTCACCCGTGTCCTGCACATCGGTCTGCTCATCACAGATCAGTAGGTGCCGTATGCCAGCGGCAGCCGGGTGCGCCGCGAACGCTTCGGCCAGAGCGCGGGCCTGCTCAGCCTCGGTCTTGTTCAGGGCCACATACCAGTAGCCATCCGGCGTCTGCCGCTGCGCCAGCACTCCGGGGAAAGTGGGCAGCTCAGCGGCAGTGAAAGGCTCAAACACTTCGGCCACCACATCCTGCGCCTGGTCCTCACGGCTGCTGACACCCGCGCCAGTTTCTTCCGGCCGCTTGGTGGTCGCGTCAAGAATCAGCTTGCCGCCGTAGCCCCAGCCGCGGCTGGAATGGTCCAGCACGTCAATGGGGCCACGGGTGGTCAGGGTGTCGCGGCCCGGCACTGCCTTATGCACCACCTCGCGCCAGACGGCATCCATATCGTGGACCGGCACGCCGGCGTCTACCACCACCACCACCTTGGCGTTCATCATCTGCCCCAGCCCGAACAGGCCGTTGGCGACCTTGTAAGCCTGCCCAGGAAATTCCTTCTTGATGCTGACCACCACCAGGTTGTGGGCCACGCCAGCCGGCGGCATATGGTAGTCCACAATTTCCGGCTGAATCAGCTGCGCCGCAGGCAGGAACAGCCGCTCGGACGCTTCGATCAAGTAGGCGTCTTCCATCGGCGGGCGGCCCACGATGGTCGCCGGGTAAATCGGGTCACGCCGCATGGTGACGGCCGTGACGTGAAACAGCGGATACAGGTCCGGCAGGGTGTAAAAGCCGGTGTGGTCCCCAAACGGCCCTTCCACCACCCAATCTTCCTGCGGGTCCACGTAGCCTTCCAGGATGAATTCGGCGTTGGCAGGCACGTCCAGGTCCACCGTCAAGCCCTTCACCACCGGGTAACGCTGCCCGCGCAGGTAGCCGGCCAGCGCAAATTCGTCTAGGCCCGGAATGGGCGGCAGCGGCGCGGTCGCGGCATAGACCAATGCCGGGTCGCCGCCGATAGCCACCGCCACCTCAAGGCGCTGCCCCAGCTTCCTGGCTTTTTCCAAGTGCCGGGTGCCGGTCTTGTGCCGCTGCCAGTGCATGCCGGTGGTGTTGCGGCTCATCACCTGCATGCGGTACATCCCCATGTTGCGCTCGCCGGTTTCCGGGTCTTTGGTCATGACCAGCGGCAAGGTAATGAACGGGCCGCCGTCCTCGGGCCAGCATTTCAGCACCGGAATCTTGCTCAGGTCCACCTCGTCGCCGCGCCACACCACGTCCTGCACCGGCGCCGACCGTACGTGCCGGGGGGGCAGATTCATGGCGTCGCCCAGCTTGGGCACGTTGCTCAGCAGGCCCCGGACACCGCCCTGGCCTTTGAGGTCAATCAGGCGGTTCACTTTGGTCGCCAGCTCATCCAGGTCATCCACGCCCAGCGCCAGCGCCACACGCTCGCGGGTGCCGAGTGCCCCGATCAGCAGCGGGAAGTCGCTGCCCAGGACATTCTCAAACAGCACGGCTGGGCCTCCCTTTTTCACCAGTCGGTCGGCAATCTCGGTGATTTCCAGGTCGCGGGACACGGGCGCAGACACCCGCAGCAACTCGCCGCGGCTGTCGAGCAGCTGCATAAAGGACTGAAAGTCGGGGAAAGCCATAAGCCACAGCATACGGGCCGGGGCCGGGCCTTTCTGGAAGCAAGGTTCCGGCCGGGGCCACGAGGGAAGCCCCAGAAAAAGGCGCCCTACTCAGGCGTCGAAAGCATGCTGAACTGCGAAAAGGCAGTCAAAAGCTAGTGGCCGCGCGGCAGCCGCATGACTTCGCCCCAGTAGGAGGTCATCAGGCGGAGCATTTCGGTGTACTCCTGAAAAGAAGTCGGCTTGACCAGGTAGCCGCTGGCATGGGCCTGATAGGCCCGCTGCACGTCGTCGGCGTGGTCAGAAGTGCTCAGCACCAGCACCGGAATATCGCTGAGACGCTCGTCCTTCTTGGCATGTTCCAGGAAAGTATGACCGTTCATCACCGGCATGTTCAGGTCCAGCACGATCAGGTTGGGCCGCGACTGCGGCTGATCGTCGGAGAGGTCGTCGTTCAGCTGTTGCAGGTAGTCCAGCGCTTCTTGCCCGTTGGCCATATGAACGACCGTGGCATGCGCGGCCACATCACTCAATAGTTCCTGGAACAGCTCCGCGTCGGCCTGTTCGTCTTCCACCAACAACAGACAAAGAGGTTTTGAGGTGGTGTCTGACATCGGCATGAGGAGAAGTATAATGTAAAGGTGAACGCGCTGGCATCACTTCTGTCCTGCGCCTGCTCCTCACCGAGTGGAAGGTAGGCAGCAAATGGGCGCTGGCTTAGGTATATAGCCCGAACCAGCGCCTTGTGACGAAGGACCACTCAGTAGGTGTATTTGACGTTGGGCGTGCCGCGGCCGAACACCTGCACCCAGGAATACTGATGCCGCCGGGGCTGCACTTGCACGTTGGGCTCAGCGTTATAGACGTAGGCCGTACCGACGAAATCCCAGTCAGGGTTCATCAGGTTGTGGCAGTGAGAAGGGCTCTGCATCCAGGCTTCCATGACTTCGCGGGGAGTGGCGTAGCCGGTCGTCGTCTCGCCGCTGGCCGTCTGTCCAGGGGTGCCGCCCGCCACGTTCTCACCGGAGTTGCCAGCCACGAAATCGTAAGTGGGCGACAGGCCCGCTTCGTTCAGGCTGCGCTGGACCCGCTCACGCCGGGTGCTGCCATAAAAGAACCCACTATTGCCCGCCAGGGCGCGGTCCTCGTCGTGGGCCTGGTAGCCTACCCGGCTCATGTACTGGGCGTGACGGCCAGCGGCGCGGGCCAGAACACCGCTATAGGAGAGAGCTTTGAGCTGACCGGCCACAAAAGTATCTGCGACGCAGCTGCCTGGAATCACGTTCTTGCCGGCCACCGTGCCCCGGGTCCGCACCTCGTTGATCAGGAGCAAAAGCTCAGCTTCCTCGGCGGAGGGAGACACCGTCATGACACTGAGGGGATGAAGCTTGCTGCTCTGCCCGGCTGAAATACCGGCGGCCGGCGTGGCCTGGGCCCCGATGTTGGGCGCACCTCCGGTTCCACAGCCTGTCAGACCCAGCGCCACTGCCATTCCTACCCCTGCCCAGTCGTCTCCAGATCGCTCTCACTTCATCCACCTTGTTGCCTTTCTGGAAAAGGCATGGAATCTAGTTTCTGTATCGGTTAAGACAGCTTGTAATAATTAAAATCTGTATTTGGAATATTCCAAATATACTTCCTCTTGCTCCAATACCTCTGGGACACGCTTATTCAAAAAATATATTCCTCTTCTGCTTGGTCCATAATCCGCTCCCCGCTTCTGTCAGAGAAAACCTTGAAGGATTTAGTTTTGATTAAGGCAGAAGTCCGAAGCCGAAAAGGCAGCACCGTAACCGCAAAATGAGGGGACTTTCCAAAAGTTGCCCTGCCTCAGACTTGGAGACTGGTCTGAAGCAGGGCAGCTTGTGTTCGTACAGTTAGACTCATAACTTGCACCTTGCATAGCTGAGCGAATAGCCGTGCTGGAGAAGAAATTCTCGTTCTTTTTGGAGCTGACTCAGAAGATGGTTGAGCCTGACTACGGGGAACAGGGTGTAGAGGGCCAGGCGTGCCGCCTCTTTCAGGGTCATGTCCTCAGAGCGGTACAGCATGGTTAGGGTGAAGGCCAGGAAGACCATCAAAATCCAGCGGTCCAGACCCCTGGCAGTTCGCAGCGCGAACTGCGCCAACCCAAACTGATGCTTCCCTTCTTTGAAAAACGACTCCAGTGCCCAGCGCCGTTTTCCTTCAGCAAGGATGTCCTTCCCCTCTAACAGCTCAGACGACACCGCGAAGAATTCGCGGTCCCCACGGTCTATTCTCCCCAGGGTCAGCGTTTCCAGAGGCCAGTTGGCGAGGTTGACATACCCTCCGTGCGGACAATCCGCCACTGTCACCTGTCCAGGATGGTCTGTGCGCCGGTTGCTCCGCACACCCACCACGAACTCGAAACCGAGACGCTGCACACCGTCCAGAAAGACAGCGGATTCGAATCCGCTGTCCGCCAGTACGCAGACCTGAAAGCGTTTCCCCACGAAGTCTGGCACCTCTTCCAGCAAGTCGAGGGCCAGCGTGACCGGGGTGCTGGTGTGCTTGCCCTGGTAGATCCGGTAAGAAATGGGGAACTTCAGTTCCCCATACTCGGCGAACAGGACCACCAGATGGATGCCGTGCCTGCCGTTGTAGACGCTGACGTAGGGCAGTTGAGTCCCCACCTTTTCCACCGTGGTCAGGTCCACACTGAGACGCAGACGAGGTCTGCGTTTGTGACGAGCCGCGTCCAGCAACATGCGCCATTGGGTGTCCTGCATCTCTTCCCAGCAGCGGTCTGAATCCCAGTCGTAGATGTTGAAGAAACGGCTGAGTGCACTGGGGCTGACTCCCTCTGCCTGGCTGAACTTGGTCTTCTGACCTGGACTGTGGAAGAGGTGCAGCGAAGCCTCCAGGCTTCGCCGTTGGTACAGCGTCTCTGGAATGTCCAGAATCCGCTGTGAGAGAATATGGTTGCGCTCCCCTGAAGCCTGTTTGTACACACTTCCAGAATTTCAGCTCTGGGAGCGCTTTTTGTCCGCCTATTCAGGTGCAAGTTCTGAGTTAGACCCAAAGGCAGGCAGAGTTCAGCCGTCTTCGGCAGCGTCCGGTACCCGTTGGGCGTAGCGGTCCGCGAACTTGCTGCGCAGCGCCTGGGCACTGGCAGGCGGCACCATCGTCTCTATCGGGCCACCGTAACTGGCCACTTCCTTCACCATGCTGGAACTGACATAGCTCCAGTGGGTGGCCGCCATGATAAAGACCGTTTCCACACCGCCGATTTCGCGGTTGAGATGGGCAATCTGGAGTTCATACTCGTAGTCGCTGACGGCGCGCAGGCCCCGGACAATGATGCCGTGGTCGCTTTCCTTCATATAGTCCACCAGTAGGCCGTCGAAACTGTCGACCGTGACGTTGGGCAGATGCGCGGTGGCTTCCCGGAGAATCGCCAGGCGTTCTTCCAGGGTAAACAGGTGCTTCCCGCTCTTGCGGGCATTGTGCATCACAGTGACGGTCACCTTGCCGAACATCCGGCTGGCCCGCTCCAGCACGTCGAGGTGGCCGTTGGTGATGGGATCGAAGGAACCGGAAAAGACGGCATTCATGCGGGTTCCAGACTAGCAGCCTCGCTGCCGCTCGCCTGCGCCCCGGAACCCGGTGCATGATCCTGCTCGGCCGCGTGGGTATAGATGCTCAGGCTGTTGCTGCCGTAATGCCGGGTTTCACGCTCGAAGCCGGGCACGTCCGGCAAGGTCAGGCGCTTGTCGTGCTGAGCGATCAGCATTCCACCGGGCGCCAGCATGCCGGCTGCCAGAATCTGCTCCGTCAGCAGAGGAATATCCTGCGCATAAGGCGGGTCGCTAAACACAATGTCGGCCGGTTCCAGCCGTCCAGCCAAGGCGCCGGCGTCCCCTTTGAGAATGCGGACATTTTCCCACAGGCCCAGCTCGCGGGCGTTCTGTTCCAGAGCCTTCACGCTGCGCCCCTCTTTCTCGATCAGGGTGACCTGATACCCCCGGCTGGCCGCCTCCAGACCGATAGCCCCGCTGCCGCCATGCAGATCCACGAAGGTGACCGGGCGGCTGCCTTCGGGTGGGCGGCGATTTTGTAGCAGGTCAAAAAGGCTTTTGCGGACGCGGGCCCCGCTGGGGCGGGCCGACTCGGGCACTTTGAGGGCACGGCCTTTGGCACTGCCGCCCAGAATTCGCAGGCTCATGGGGGACAGCGTAGCAAAGGCCGCCTGGCCCTGACGCTGACCCGCAGATGTCTGTTATAATTTCCGTTTGGGAAAGCCGCCCGCGACCTCTTGCCAGCTGGTGCTCAAGCGTCGCCCCGATCTGGAACTGGCCCCTACATCGCCTGCCGGCCACTGCGCCGGGGCGGGGGCTGGCGCGGACACGGTAAATTCTTTGCTCCCGTAACGCTAAAAGGAGACGTCATGTCCTACATCAGCATGAAGCAACTGCTGGAAGCCGGTGTGCACTTCGGTCACGAGACCAAGCGCTGGAACCCCAAGTTCGGCCGGTTCATCTTTGGTGAGCGCAACGGTATTTTCATCATCGACCTGCAAAAGACCCTCAAGCAGGTGGACCGTTCCTTCGACTACATCAAGGAACTGGCCGAAAAGGGCGGCACCATCCTGTTCGTGGGCACCAAGAAGCAGGCCCAGGAAATCGTGGAACTGGAAGCCCGCCGCACCGGCATGCCCTTCGTGACCAGCCGCTGGCTGGGCGGCATGCTCACCAACTACCGCACCATCCGCACCCGCGTGGAGCGCCTAGACGAGCTGGACGAGCTGTTCGAATCGGGCCGCATCAACGACCGTCCCAAGGCCGAACGTGTTCAGCTGGGCACCGAGCGCGACCGTCTGCAGCGCTTCGTGGGCGGTATCCGCAAGATGAACCGTCTGCCCGACGCCATCTTCGTGATTGACCCCACCAAGGAAGTCATTGCGGTCAAGGAAGCCAACAAGTTGGGTATTCCCGTGATCGCCCTGGCCGACACCGACTCTGACCCCGATGTGATCGACTACATCGTTCCCGGCAACGACGACGCCATCCGCTCCATCCAGCTGATCACCCACCGCATCGGTGACCTGCTGGTCGAAGCCCGCGGCGCCGACGAGGACGTGGAGCAGGGCGAAGGCGGCGAACGCGTGGAAGACAGCAACGCCGACATCGAAGCCGCCGAAGCTGGCGAAGGTGTGGAGAACGTTCAGCACACCAGCAGCCAGGGCCGTTCCTAAGGGGAAAGCCCCCGCAGTGAAAGGGGAGCGGCTCCTGTGTGCCTCTCCCCTTTTTTAGGAACTCTATTTTCAGGGACGCTTTTTTGGGAACTCGTTTAGTCAAGGGAGCCCGGCGGCCGGCAAGCCGCTAGACTTGTCTAGGCTTCTGTCCCGTATCACACACACCTGACCCCCAGGAGGTCATCACCATGATGAAATCAATCAAGAAACTGCGCGAAATGACCGGCGCTGGCATGATGGACGTCAAAAAGGCCCTGAGCGACGCCGAGGGCAACGAAGAAAAGGCTGTGGCCCTGCTGCGCGAACGCGGCATTGTCAAGGCAGCCAAGAAGGCTGACCGCGAAGCCAAGGAAGGCATCGTGCGCTTTGTGGTGGAAGGCAACAAGGCTGCCATCGTCGAAGTGAACAGCGAAACCGACTTTGTAGCCCGCAACTCCGATTTCCAGAGCGCCGTGGAGCAGCTGGCCCAGGCGGCCCTGAAGGCCGGCACCAGCGATCTGGACACCTTCCGCGAGTTCCAGATGGACAACGGTGAAAAAGTGGGCGACTTTGTGTCGGCCCTGTCGGGCAAGATCGGTGAAAACATCGTGCTGAACCGCGTGGACTACCTGGAAGGCGACAACCTGGCCGGCTACGTACACTCGAACGGCAAGATCGGCGTGCTGGTGGACGTCCAGGGCGGCACCCAGGACCAGGCCAAGGACGTGGCTCTGCACGTGGCCGCTGAAAAGCCCGAGTACCTGACCCGCGACGAAGTGAACGCCGAGGACATCGAAAAGGAACGCGAAGTGCTGACCAACAAGGCGCTGGCCGAAGGCAAGCCCGAAAACATGGTCGAACGCATCGTGGGCGGCCAGATCGGCAAGTTCTACGAAGAGCGCGTGCTGCCCGAGCAGAAGTTCGTCAAGGACAACTCGCTGACCGTAGCGAAGTACCTCGGTGAAGCCACCGTCAACCGCTTCATCCGCTTCGAAGTCGGCACCAAGTAAAGCCCCCGCTTGCAGGGCGGCCGGCCGTGGCGAGAGCGCCGCCACCGCCCTGGCACGCAGGCGAGAGCCAAAAGAAAAACCCGGAGCCAGCCTGCGCGCTGCCCCGGGCTTTTTTTAGAACGCCCAACAAGAGACTCCTTTTCCCCTTCACTTTTCCGGTTTCCCTCTTTCGCCTTTTTCACTATCTATCTTCTGAGGTAACCCCATGTATAAGCGAGTTCTGCTGAAACTGTCCGGCGAGTTCCTGTCGGACGAAAGCGGCTTTGGCATCAACCCCGACACCACCCGGCAACTGGCGCAACTGATTATCAGCGCGCTGGACGGCACCGACGTGGAACTGGCCGTGGTGATCGGCGGCGGCAACCTGTGGCGCGGCACCCGCAACGGCAAGGGCATGGACCCGGCCACTGCCGACTACATCGGCATGCTGGGCACCGTAATGAACGCCATGGCCCTGCAAGACGCCATGGAAGCGGCCGGCAAACCCACCCGTGTGATGAGTGCCATTCAGATGCAGGCGGTGGCTGAGCCGTATATTCGCCGCCGGGCCATTCGCCATCTGGAAAAAGAACGGGTGGTCATCTTCGGCGGCGGCAACGGCGCGCCCTTTTTCACCACCGACACCACATCCACCCTGCGCGCCCTGGAAATCGGCGCCGACGTGGTGCTGATGGCGAAAAACAAGGTGGACGGCGTGTACGACAAGGACCCACAGAAGTATGCGGACGCGGTGCGCTTCGGTGCGCTGACCCACATGGACGTGGTGGAGCAGCGCCTGGCCGTGATGGACGCCACTGCCCTGACCCTCTGCATGGATAAGGGCCTGCCCATCGTGGTGTTCGACATTTTCCAGGAAGGCAACCTGAGCCGGCTGTTCCGCGGCGAGCGGGTCGGCACCCTGATCAGCACGCCGGATATCGTGGCTGCGGCGCGCGGCGCCCTGGACGCTCTAGAAGCTTCCGCCGAGTCCAAGGCCCAAAGCTAAACGGATGCAGCGCTAAAGGTGGGCCGGGGGAAGCCACAGCCCACCGCGCTAGACTAAAGCCATCAATCCAACCGAGGAGGACGAGAAACCATGAGTGACACCAACGCAATTTACAAGGACGCCCGTGACCGCATGGGCAAGAGCATTGAGGCCCTGGAAAGCAACCTGGGAGTGCTGCGCACCGGCCGCGCCCACCCCGGCCTGCTGAAAAAAGTAATGGTGGAGTATTTCGGCTCGACCATGCCTATCGATCAGGTGGCCACCGTCAACGCCCCCGACGCCCGCACCCTGACCGTGACCCCCTGGGACCGCGGCGCGCTGAACCCCATCGAGAAGGCCATCCGCGACTCTGACCTGGGTCTGAACCCCAACAACAAGGGCGACATGATCTTTATTTCCATTCCTGCGCTGACCGAAGAGCGCCGCAAGGAAATGGTCAAGAACGCCAAGGGCTACGCCGAAGAAGCCCGCATCAGCATTCGCAACGTGCGTAAATCGGCGCTGGACGAGGTCAAGAAGCTGGACGACCTGGGCGAAGATGAAGTTAAGCGCGCCGAAGCCGAAGTGCAGAAGATCACCGACGAGTTCGTGAAGAAGGTGGACGACGTGTTCGACCGCAAGGAATCCGAAATCCTGGGCTGAGGCCCTGCCCCCGCTCCTGAAACGGCAGTGCCGGCCTTCCATCTGGGGCCGGCGCTGCCGTTTCTTTACAGCCGGGGCGGCCGGAAGTGGGCTGGACCCGCTATAGTGACCGGGTTGCCCGCTGCAGGCGGAGCCGGACCCAGACGTCCGGACACGACACCCCCGGAGGCCCCCTGTTGGAAACCCTGAGTAGCCGCGTCAGCACCGCCATTATTGGTTTTCTGGTGGTCAGCGCCGTCGTGTACCTGGGCTGGTGGGCGATGCTGCCAGCGCTGCTGCTGGTGTCGGTGATGGGGCTGTTCGAGTATGTCCGGATGCTGGACTACAACGATATCGACGTGCGGCGCGGCACCCTGGCGGTGTTCGGCAGCGCCATCATCATCGCCAGCCTGCCGATGCTGCCGGGCGTGCCCTGGCCCGGCGGGTCGTGGCGCGAGGTGGTGCTGACGGTGGCGGTGGGCTACCTACTGGTGATCGAGGTGATCAAGCCTGGCGAGCGCCCGCTGGAGCGGATCGTGTACTCGGCTTTTGGGCTGCTGTATGTTCCGTGGCTGCTGGGCTATTTCCTGATGCTGCGCTACACGCCCGACGGCGAACTGGGGCTGCTTTATTTTGCGCTGCCGCTGCTGGCGACCTTCGCGGCCGATATCGGCGGGTTTTTCGGCGGCTACCGCTTCGGCAAGCGCAAGCTAGCACCCGAAATCAGCCCGGCCAAGACGGTGGAAGGCGCCATCAGCGGCCTGCTGCTCAGCTTTGTGGTGATTACGGCGCTGACCGAGTTCATCTACCCCATCTGGACGCCAATGGAGGCGTTCCTGTACGCCGTGCTGGTCGCCAGCGCTTCTCAGCTGGGCGACCTGGCCGAAAGTCTGCTCAAACGGGCGCTAAAGACCAAAGACAGCGGCACTGCGCTGCCGGGGCACGGCGGGTTTCTGGACCGGCTCGACAGCCTGCTGTTCGCCGTGCCGGCCACCTATCTGTACCTGCACATCAGCCTGCTGGGGGGCTAAGGCCCCCTCTTTCTTCAGGCAGGCCAGAGCGGTTACTGCAGAAAAGTCCGGTAAGCCGGGTTGCTGCTCTGCTCGGTAAAGTCGTAACCGACCTCTGCCAGTGACGCCTGAAAGGCCGGCAGCTCGGCGTCTGGCACCCGAAAGCCGGCCAGCACCCGGCCATAGTCGGAGCCGTGGTTGCGGTAGTGAAACAGGCTGATGTTCCAGCGGCCCCCCAGCCGCAGCAGAAAATCCAGCAGGGCGCCGGGGCGCTCGGGGAAGTCGAAGGAATAGAGCCGCTCGTACGCTGCCTCGGGGGCGCGGCCACCCACCATGTGCCGCACATGCACCTTGGCGACCTCGTCGCCGGTAAGGTCCAGCACCGGATAGCCGGCCTGCTCCAGCTGCTGCACGATGGCCGTGCGGTCGGCCGGCCGGGGCAGCTGTACCCCCACAAAAATGCGGGCGTTGCGGCGCGGCGCGTAGCGGTAGTTGAATTCGGTGATGGCAAGCGGACCCAGCTGCTGGCAAAAGCGCACGAAGGCGCCGGGCTGCTCGGGGATGGTGACGGCCAGCACCGCTTCTTTCTGTTCGCCCACTTCGGCGCGCTCGGCCACGTGGCGCAGCCGGTCGAAGTTCATGTTGGCACCGCAGGTAAGGGCCACCAGGGTCTGCCCCTCCTCTTCCAGCTGCCGGGCGTAGCGCTTGAGGCCCGCCACCGCCAGCGCCCCGGCCGGCTCCATGATGGAGCGGGTATCGTCGAACACGTCCTTGATGGCGGCGCAGACCTCGTCGGTGCTGACGGTTATCCACTCATCCACGTACTCCTGACAGAGGGCGAAGGTGTGCTCACCCACCTGCTTGACGGCCACACCGTCCACAAACAGGCCCACCTGATCCAGCCAGACCCGCTCGCCCGCCTGAATGCTGAGGCCCATGGCGGCGCTGTCCTCAGGTTCTACGCCCACGATCCTGACGGCCGGGTTCAGCGTCTTGAGAAAACCCGCCACACCCGCGATCAGTCCGCCGCCACCCACCGGGGCAAAGACCGTGTAGGCACCGCCGCTGCTGCCTTCCGCCTGCACCTGCGAAAGCAGCTCCAGCCCGATGGTGCCCTGTCCAGCAATCACCGCCGGGTCGTCGAAGGGGTGGATAAAGGTCAGGTCACGCTGCGCCTGGACCTCGAAGGCGTGGGCGGCCGCGTCGCTGAACGAGTCACCGTGCAGAATCACCTCGGCGCCGCGGTCACGGCAGGCCCGCACCTTGATTTCGGGGGTGGTCGCCGGCATCACGATCACGGCCTGCACGCCCAGTTGCTGCGCCGAGTAGGCCACTCCCTGCGCGTGGTTGCCCGCCGAAGCGCAGATGACGCCGGCAGCCCGCTCGGCCGCGCTCAGCTGCGCCATCCGGTTATAGGCACCGCGCAGCTTGAACGAAAAGACCGGCTGCTGGTCCTCGCGCTTGAAATAGACCTGCTGGCCCAACCGGCCCGAGAGCCGGGGCGCAGGCTGGAGCGGCGTGCGGACCGCCACGTCGTAGACCCGGCTGTTGAGGACATCGCGGACCAGGTCCATGCCGAAAGGAGTTGAAGAAGAAAGGGGCTGGGGATGTGGTGCAGTCATAAAAAGGTTCCTCGTGTTGGGGCAGAAACGGCAAAGAGAATCAAATGAAAAAGCGGAAGGCGCCGCCAAGTCTGCTGCGCCTTCCGCCTGCCTGGGGGCTGGCCCTCAGACTTCCAGTTCTTCTTGGTTGATAAACGGCATCCGGCTGCGCAGTTCCTTGCCCACCGTTTCGATCTGGTGGTTATGCATTTTGCCGCGCTGCTCATTCATGAACTCGAAGCCGCCCTGGTAGTCGGCGGTGAAGCGGTCGGCGAAAGTACCGCTCTGGGTATCTTCCAGCACCTTCTTCATTTCGGCCTTGGTGTCGCCGTTTACGATGCGCGGGCCGGTCACATAGTCACCGAACTCGGCGGTGTTGGAAATGGAGTGGCGCATGCCCTCGAAGCCCTTTTCGTAGATCAGGTCCACGATCAGCTTGACCTCGTGCAGCGTTTCAAAATAGGCGATTTCCGGCTGTTAGCCGGCTTCCACCAGGGTTTCGAAGCCGTTCTGGATCAGCTGGTTCACGCCGCCGCACAGCACCGCCTGCTCGCCGAACAGGTCGGTTTCGGTTTCTTCCTTGAAGCTGGTTTCCAGCACGCCGGCGCGGGTACAGCCGATGGCGCGGGCATAGGCCAGTGCCGTTTCACGGGCGTGACCCGAAGCGTCCTGCCCCACGGCAAAAATACCAGGCATTCCGGCACCTTCCTTGTATACGCGGCGCAGCATGTGGCCGGGGCCCTTGGGCGCCACCAGAATCACGTCCACACTCTCTGGCGGGGTGATGCGGCCGAAATGCACATTGAAGCCGTGGCCGAACAGCAGGGTCTTGCCTTCTTTCAGCTGCGGGGCGATCTGCTCCTCGTAGACCTTGGCCTGCTCCTCGTCGGGAATCAGCAGGGCGATCAGGTCGGCGGCCTCGGTCGCCTCGGCGATGGGCAGCACCTTCAGGCCAGCCTGCTCGGCCTTGGCGCGGCTGCTGCTGCCTTCGCGCAGACCGATGACCACGTTGACCCCGCTGTCATGCATGTTCTGGGCGTGGGCGTGGGCCTGCGAGCCGTAGCCGATCACGGCCACGGTCTTGTCTTCGAGAGGCTGCAGGGAAACGTCGGCGTCATAGTACATTTTTGCGGTCATGAGGGCTCTCCTTGGGAAGGAATGGAAGAGGCGAGGAAAAGACAAAAGGTCCGGAAAGGGAGAGAAGAAAAAGCGTGGTGGCTACTGCTCACCTCCGTCCCGGCTGCTGGCCTCGCGAGGTTCGGGGGCCGGTGCCAAGGCGTCCGGCGCCGGGGCCGCCAGTGCCTGCGACTCGCCGCCATAGACATGGCTGGCGATATCGGCATTGGAGCCACGAATCAGGGCGACCCGGCCGGTGCGCATGGTTTCCAGAATCCCGAAAGGCCGCATCTGCTCGATAAAAGCTGTGATCTTGCCCTCGTCGCCGGTGACCTCGAAGGTCAGGGCCTGCCGCCCGGCGTCCACGATCCGGGCGCGGAAGTCCTCGGCCATCTGCCGCACTTCCAGCCGGGTGTCGCGGTCCACCCGCACCTTGAGCAGCACCAGCTCGCGGTCCACGTATTTCTCGGCGCTGTGGTCAATGATTTTCAGGACGTCGTGCAGCTTTTCCAGCTGCCGGATGGCCTGCTCCACGATGCCGCGTTCACCGGCCACCACGAAGGTCATCCGCGAGACGCCGGGCGTTTCGGTGCTGCCCACGCTGAGGCTCTTGATGTTGTAGCCGCGCCGGCCAAACAGCGCGGTGATGCGGGTCAGCACGCGAGGTTCGTCGCGCACCAGCGCCGAGACGAGGTGGTCCTGGGCCAGCAAATGTGGCTGCTGCGGGCCTGCGGTCATGCGTCACCTCCGTCGGTCACCGCAAAGATGGGCGCGGCTTCCATGTCGTCGCCGGGCGCTTCCACGCCGTCAGGGGTGTCCTGCACCCGGCCGCTGCCCCTCTCTCCCCCGGCGCGGGCCAGCTTGGCGTGGGCCGGGTCGTCTTCCAGCATCTCGGCCAGCGAGGCGCCAGTCGGCACCATCGGGAACACGTGATGCTGGCTGGGCACCACCACTTCCAGCAGGGCCGAGCCGGGATGGTTCAGCCACTCGTCCAGCGCCGTTTCCAGGCCGGCGCTGTCCTCGGCGCGCCAGCCGGGCACTCCATAAGCGTCCGCCAGTTTCAGGAAGTCGGGGTTGGAAGGCCCGATTTCCACTTCCGAGTAGCGCTCACCGTGAAACATCTCCTGCCACTGCCGGACCATACCCAGGTAAGCGTTGTTGATGATGCAGATTTTGACGTTGCGGATGCCGGCGTGCGTCAAGGTCGCCAGTTCCTGGGCAGTCATCTGAAAGCCGCCGTCGCCGGCAATCACCATGGTCACCACGTCCGGCTCGGCCAGGGCGGCACCGATGGCGGCCGGAAAGCCGAAGCCCATGGTGCCCAGCCCGCCGGAGTTCAGCCAGCGGCGCGGGCGCTCGAAGCGGGCCAGCTGCGCGGCCAGCATCTGATGCGGCCCCACGTCACTGGAGAGGATGTCCTGGGGCCGCAGCCGGGCCACCACCTGCCGCACCGCCTGCGCGGCGCCCCAGTTTTCCGAATGCTGGCCGCGGGTTTTCCATTCTTCCAGCTGCCGGGTCCAGGCCTCGTGCGGGGCCGGCCGGGCGTCTTCCGCCAGGGCGCGGGCAGCCAGGGCAGCATCGGCGCGGACCGGGCAATGGGTTGCCACGATCTTGCCGATTTCAGCGGCGTCCACGTCCACGTGGATGATGTTGGCGTGCGGAGCAAAGTCGTGTACCCGCCCAGTCACGCGGTCATCAAAGCGCAGGCCAATACCCAGCAGCAGGTCCGCCTCGCTGATGGCGCGGTTGGCCGCCACGCTGCCGTGCATGCCCGGCATGCCCAGCCAGAGGGGGTCAGAAGCCGGAAAAGCGCCCAAGCCCATTAGGGTGGTGGCGACCGGAATATTCCAGGCCCGCGCCAGCGCCGTGACCTCTTCCGCAGCGTCCAGGGCGCCGCCGCCCACCATCATCACCGGCTTGCTGGCTGCCTGCAGCAGCTCACGGGCCGCCGCCAGAGAAGCCGCTTCGGGAGTGCGGGGCGGCGCCTTGTGGCGGGGGCGCAGCCCACTGAAGTCCAGCGCCAGCGGGCCAGCTGCACGTCCTTGGGAATGTCCACCAGCACCGGCCCGGGGCGGCCGCTGAGGGCCAGATAGATCGCCTCGGTCAGGATTTCGGTGACATCCTCGGCGCGGCGCACCACATAGTTGTGCTTGGTCACCGGCAGGGTAATGCCGGTGATGTCGGCTTCCTGAAAGGCATCGGTACCCATCAGGTAGCTGGGCACGTTGCCGGTAATTGCCAGCAGCGGCACGCTGTCCAGCATAGCGTCGGCCAGGCCAGTCACCAGATTGGTGGCGCCGGGGCCGGACGTCGCCAGGACCACGCCCAGCTGTCCGGTGGCCTTGGCCCAGCCTTCGGCAGCGTGAATACAGCCCTGCTCGTGACGGCCCAGAATGTGGCGAATCTGCGGGTAAAAGGTCAGGGCGTCGTACACCGGCATGATGGCGCCGCCGGGATAACCAAACACGGTGGAGATACCGTGGGCGTCCAGGGTGGCCCAGACGGCACCGGCGCCGGTCTGCCGGATGTCCGGCTGGGCGGGAGCGGCCTGGTTCTGCGGGGAATCTGGGGGTGGGGTCATTGACAGTTCTCCAGGGAGGCAAAAGCGGAAACCATGTTCCCGGTCAGGTGACAAGAGCGGCAAAGCGGCTGAGGTAATTCAGTACGCCGTTTAGGGCCTAGCGAGGTTGTGCGCGAGCTCAGTAGGTGACAACTTCACTTCCAGCCCCTCCTGGTGGGCAAAAAGGCTGGGTCAACAGGTCTAGGACAGCCATGAACTGTTGTGGTTTCCATCGTAAGGCATCCACGAGATGCTGAGCACCGTACCGCACCAGACTGACCGCTCTACGACCATGCTTGAGAATGGGGATGGACTGGGTCTGGCTGAGCCAGACCCCCAAGCGCAAACAAAACATCCAGGCCAGTGTCACAAGGCCGAAGAGCCGCTGAAGACGGCTCCTTTCCGTCATCCCAGTCCGCTCCAGGTCGAAGCCTCGCTTCTTGAAGCTGCTGAAGGTGCACTCGATTGACCAGCGCTGCTTGTACAGCTTCCAGGTCTTCCGAGCGCTGAAATCTGTGGCAATGATGACGAGGTCACCTGTGGATGACCTCGTCGCGACCACCCGCATGAGTTCGCCAAACACGAACACCTTTTCGTCGATTTCATGGAAATGACCGTGCTGGACGTGCTTAAACCATTCCTTCCCATTCATGTCGTCCAGCATGTCGCTGTGCCGAATGCGGATCGCCCGCTTGATGCCTTGACGACGGAGAAAACGGAACCACTCCGCACCGATGAACTCACGGTCAGCCACCAGGCCTTGCCAGCGTTTCGCTGGCAAGACGCGGAGGAGCTTCAATACCAACCACATACGGGCGTAGGTGTGGCTGTTCCCGGACTCATCAAGAGGAACCCAAATCAGGGGCAGGGTGAAGCCATGAACCACGGCTCCAAGCACCAGAAAATTGATGGGCGTTTCCCCATGCTCCCAATTGGTGCGGTCCAGACTCAGCAACACCTTCCCCGGTGGAAGATGGACGACGAGCAGAGCGATGAAAAAGTCCATGTCCAGCTGCTCATCCCGGAAGGTGCGGTCTGCCCGCCTTTTCTTAGCCTGGGGCATGCTGATACCCGGCATGTGGGCACTCAGGTCGTGATGATTGATGCTCCTCGCGGCAATCATCGCCAGAAGGACGTCAATCAAGCGCTGAAGGGTGTCAATGCGGAGATGACTGGCGTGCGCTTTGAAGTGCTGGGTGAGTGCGGTAGCCTGCTGAGCAGCGGATTCTGTTGTTTTCACACTCTCAGGAAACCGTGAACAGTCGGCCCCATCAAGCTTGATGGGGCCGACTGTTGGTTTTTGCCTTCTGGAACGAGGTCAAACTGAAGTTGTCACCTACTGAGGTGCGCGAGTACAGCCAGAACGACGCGGAGCTTGAGTGACGCCAGAGTTTTGGTCTGAACGGAACGAATTTGCGCTTCTACGAGCGCAGAGAAGACCGTTTCAATGCGTTTGCGAATTCTGGGATGGCGAGATTCTCGCCATCCCGTGTCGTATTTGGTGTTCTTCTTGGGTGGATACACGTAGCCTAGACAGCAATAGCCTTTGTCGCCAATGATGGTTGGGCCTTCAAACTCTGGCCACCTGAGATTCAGCTCGTAACTCACCGTAACGTCGTGGAGGTTTGCAGGTCGGATGACGTACTGAACGATTTGTCCACCTGGTGTGACCCAGGCGTGCAACTTGTATCCGAAGAACTCACCCTGAGTTCCGAAACCCCACTTTGCTCCTGGGAATTGACAAAGATGAGTGCGTTTGGGACGGCAAATGGGGAGGGGCATCGAATCAATCACAACCTCGGCGCACGGCTGAGCTGGGCTGGCAACATGTTCCAAGAGTGGTAAAAGCTTGATGCCCCTGGTGTAAGCCTGTGTGTAGGAAGGAAGACCGGGACGGTCTTCCTTGAGGATGTTCCACCAGATGGAAGCAAATGGATGCTTGAAGATGAGACGGGAGAGCAGCAGAGCAACCAGCATGGCATCTGTGACCTTCTGGTGCTGGCAGGATTTCCGGTCACTGAAGTGCTTCCTGGCCCAGAGATAGAGGTGGCGAATGACGTGTCGACGTCCTAAACTATGGTGGAGACGATATTTAGCCATGTCGTCTCTATTTTTATGTGCCTGAGACGCACTTCAACAGTGGTCGGTCAGCCCTAAACGGCGTTCAGTGTGGAACGACTATGTGACGCGGAAGCAAGCAGCGCAGACAGCTAAAAAAATTCCCCACCTCGGCGAAAGCGGGTGGGGAAAAATTCAACGACAGCAGGTCTGGTCTTATTTTTCCCCTGGACCAGAAATGCTTAGTACGTTGTTGACCGTAAGTAACATAGCTAAGAGAACTTTACGCGCAGCGGCAGGGAGCGTCAAGCCCTTCTCATAGACGCAAAAGAGATTTTATGCAGCTGAGTGTCTTCCTCTGGTCAGGCGGTGCTGACCGGAATATGGCCGGCTCAAGGCAGGGAAAGCTCATAACTGCTGGGGCGTTTATGGGTAGACCGTGCGCCAGACTGAGAAAACCCTAGCGAGCAGAGAAAGGTCAGCTGCCGAAGCATCGGCTGAGTAAGAAGCATTCGCACCTGGGAAGCCCTCTGTTACCAGCCGGGTCACAGAGCCGAGAGGGCACCGGGATGGTCAGATGTGTCGCCTGACTATCCCGGGCAGCCTTGCGCATCGCTGCGCAGCTGCCGCAGGTAAGTGCTGACCCGGCTCGCCTCTTCTGCTGGAAGGGCATAGCCGGTGCAGGCAGCGACCTCAGTGGCCGCCTCCTGAAACAGCGCCGTCATGGTCATCAGGGCGTTCCAGTTGGCTGTAGCTGCGGCGCCTGCGTAGGTGGCATCCAGGCGGGTCAGCCAATCTGGGGGCAATACGCCCACGAACCGTGAACTAAACTTGCCCGGATTCCTCGCCCAGCCACTGCGGCAGCCAAAAGCCCATTCCAGCATCCGCAGCAGTTCACCGCGCATCAGCGCGTCGAGGTGGTACTTGGCGTAGCCGGTCTGTCCGCGGCGCAAACCCTTGGCGACATAGGGCGCCAGCCACCAGAACTCGTTGCAACAATCGGCAAAAGCCTGGGCGTCCGGCGGCTGCGGGAAATGGTCGCCCTCATGCGGGCCTGGCAGATCGGCAAACAGCCTGTCCTTGTCCAGCAGCACTTTGGAGAGACTTTCCGGCTGGACCTGGGCCCGGCACTCCAGCGGCACCAGGCCCAGGTCCAGCCGGCTGCCATCCAGAAACTGCATCAGATAAAGGATGGGCGAGGCATGATCGTATTTTTTTTCGCCCATCAGCGCCGGAATCTGAAGAATCATTCGCTCGCCGAAGCGGTCTATCCAGCTCTGGTCAGCCGTGAACGACGGCAGGTGACGTACATACAGGGTGACGTCGAAGTCCTGAAAAGGGTCGGGCCGGATGGCCGGATTCACCCGCGAACCACTCAAGATGGTGGCTCGGACGCGGGTGTCGGTTTCGGCAAAGGCCAGTACGCGGCCCAGGAGCGAAGCTTCGGACATGCTCCCAGAGTAACGGTGCTTCCCGCGCGTCCCCGCCCATATGCGGCATCATGGAGCGCGTGAAGCTCACCGTTTTAGGCAGCACAGGCAGCATCGGCACCCAAACGCTGGAGGTGGCGCGGCAGCGCGGCTGGCAGGTCAGCGCCCTGGCCGGCGGGCGCAACCTCGACCGGCTGGCAGCGCAGGTGCGCGAGTGGCAGCCGGCCGCCATAGCGGTGGCCGATGATGCCCTCCCGGAAGCGCGGGCCCGCTTCACTGGCACCGAGTTCTCAGGCACCGAAATCCTGCCGCTGGACGAGCTGGCCGCCCGTGAAGCGGACGTGGTGGTCAACGCTATAGGGGGCCTTCCGGGCCTCTCCCCCACCCGCGCCGCCCTGGAAGCGGGCCGGGCGGTGGCGCTGGCCACCAAGGAAGCGATGGTGACGGCCGCTCCGCTGATCTGGGCGGCGGCGCAGCAGGGCGGCGGCAGCCTGGTGCCGGTCGATTCCGAGCACACCGGCATCTATCAGTGCCTGGTGGGCGAGCGCCTCAGTGACGTGGCCGAGCTGATTCTGACCGCGTCGGGCGGGCCGTTCCGCACCGGCCCCGCCGACCTGAGCAGCGTGACCCCCGAGCAGGCCCTGAAGCACCCCAGCTGGAACATGGGCCAGAAGATCACCGTGGACAGCGCCACTTTGATGAACAAGGGCCTGGAAGTGATGGAGTGCGCCGCGCTGTACGGCCTGCCGCTCTCGCAGGTGCGGGTGGTGGTGCATCCGCAGAGCATCATGCACGCGGCGGTGCGCTGGCGCGACGGCAACCTCAGCGCCAACGTGGGCCCCACCGACATGCGGCTGTCTATCGCCTATGCCATAGAAGCAGCGGCGGCCGGCGGCATGACCCGGCCCGGCGAGGTGGTGGGCGCGCAGCGCGGCGCCGGCGCCCCCGAACACCTGGCCTGGCCGCTGGAAGGACAGTGGGAATTCCACGCGCCCGACCTGGAACGCTTTCCCGCCCTGGGACTGGCCTACCGCGCCGGCGAGGCCGGGGGCCTGCTGCCCGCCGCGCTGAACGCCGCCGATGAGGTGGCGGTACCGGCCTTCCTGGCCGGGAAGATCGGCTTTCTGGACATTCCCCGCGTGATTGAACAGGTGCTGGACGAATGCCCCCAGGAACCGCTCGGCTGGGCCGCGCTGATAGACGTGCAGGCCTGGGCCACCGCCCGCGCCCAGGAACTGTGCAGGGCACTGCCGTGAACCCCCTGCAGGCCATCTCTGCGGCACTGACCCCGCTGGGTATCGTGTGGACGCTGCTGCTGCTGGGTATCATCACCGGCCTGCACGAACTGGGGCACTATTTCGCCGCCCGCCGCCAGGGCGTGAAGGTGGATTCCTTCAGCGTGGGCATGGGGCCGGTGCTGCTGCGCCGGCACTGGCGCGGCACAGAGTGGCGCATTTCGCTGCTGCCTATCGGCGGCTACGTGCAGATCAGCGGCATGGCGCCCGAGGAGGCACCCGACGGCACGCTGCGGCTGCCCACCACCGGCTTCGCGGCGCTGCCCCCGCTGGGCCGCATCGCCGTGCTGCTGGCCGGGCCGCTGGTCAATCTGGTGCTGGCCATCGGGCTGCTGACCGCCACTTTCAGCGCCCTGGGCGTAAACGCCGACGACCGCATCCGGGTGGGCGAAGTGGTGGCCGGTTCCCCGGCCGAGCGCCTGGGCATCCAGCCGGGCGACGAGATCGTGGCGCTGGACGGCCGCCTGCTGCCCAAACGCGCCGAAATAGACGGACAAATGCAGCCCGGCTACCGGCTGCTGGGCGAGATGCTTGGGGAGCCGGGGCGCCACACCCTGACCGTGCAGCGCACCGGCGAGGCCCAGCAGCGCCAGCTGGCCTTTGACTGGGCCCCCACCGTCAACGGCGAGCGGCAGTTGCTGGGCATTCGCTACGGCCCCGGCAGCGTGCCGGTCAGTGTGCCGCAGGCGCTGGGCCGCTCGGTGCAGGCCACTGCCGAATCGGTGCCGCTGGTGGTGAAATCGTTCGGGGGTCTGCTGCGCGAGATGTTCAGCCTGAACATCAAGGGCAAGGAAACGGACGACGTGGGCGGCCCGATCCGCATCACCGAGACGGTCAGTCAGGCGGCGGCGCTGAACGGCTGGGCGCTGGTGCAGATTGCCACCTTGCTGAACCTGTCGCTGGCGGTGTTCAATCTGCTGCCCATTCCGGGCCTGGACGGCGGCCGCATCGCGCTGGTCTTGATCGAGATGCTGCGCGGCCACCCGCTGACATTTGCCCAGGAACAGAGTGTCACGGCAACCGGCATCCTCTTTCTGCTATTTCTGATGGTCTTTGTGCTGGTGCGGGACGTGACGCGGTTTTTTTAGAGGGTTCAGCGTCAGCTGGAACTTTTTGCCCAGGGGCCACAGCGAATGATGCGGTATTCCCTGCCCAGAGCCATGTCCAGCCCATCCAGAAAATCGCTGACCTCAGCGTGAAACTCGGCTCTTTCTCCTGCCTCCCAGGGCACGGGCGGCCTGTACCATCCCACAGCTTCGTCCCAGTGTTCCATCAGGGCTTCTCCCCAGAGAATGAGGTCAAGGGGCAAGACCAGATCACGCAGGGAAACCGGGCCATGGAAACATTGCCAGGCGTCCGCGTTGGCGCTCCATAGGCAAATATGGCTGCCTGCTTCGAAGAAAAACCGAAACTCGTAGGTCGGTTCGTAGAGGTCATCCACCGGAATAGACCGGACAGTGGGTATATGCGGAGTCTAGACTCTGACCATGACCCAACCTGACTTTCCCACCCCGCTGGTGAGTGCCGAGTGGCTGCAAGCCCACCTCCACGACCCCGAGCTGCGGCTGCTGGACTGCCGCTTCGACCTGCGCGACGCGCTGCTGGGGCGCATGGCGTACTTCGAAGGGCACATTCCCGGCGCTGTCTATGCCGACCTGGAAATGAACCTCAGCGGCCCGCTGACAGAGTCGGGCGCCGGGGGCCGCCATCCCCTGCCGGTTCCAGAGACCCTGGCCGCCTGGCTGGGCGAGCAGGGCATCGGCCCGCAGAGCCGGGTGGTCTGTTACGACGCAGGCGGCGAACAGGGCATGTATGCCACGCGGGCCTGGTGGCTACTGCGCTGGCTGGGGCACGGGCAGGTGGCCGTGCTGGACGGTGGCTTGGCCGCGTGGCAGGCGGCTGGCGGCGAGCTGACCGCCGAAGAGCCGCAGCCGCAGCCCGCCACCTTCACCGCACAGGTGCAGCCGGGGTTCGTGGCGACTGCCGACGAGGTGGCTGACCTGCCCGCCGGCACCCTGCTGATCGACTCGCGGGCACCCGAGCGTTACCGGGGCGACACCGAACCGATCGACCGCCGGGCCGGGCACATTCCGGGCGCGGTGAACCGCAGCTGGACGGAAGCGCTGGACGCAGAAGGGCACTTCCGCAGCGGCGAGCAGCAACGTGAACGCCTGGGCGCTGCCGGGGAGCAGGCCACCGTCACCTACTGCGGCAGCGGCGTGAGCGCCACGCCCAACCTGCTGGCCCGCGAACTGGCCGGCGTGCCGCTGGGCCCGCAGAACCGGCTGTATGCCGGCAGCTGGAGCGACTGGGTCAGCGATGAAGCACGCCCCATTGCAACCGGCAGCGAAAAGAGCGAGGACTAAGCTGACCGTCTGTCAGGTGTAAAGAATCTTAGAATGAGAAGGCGGTGCATTTGGCCTTTCGGCCGCTTTCATGTTAGAAAATGTCATGCAAGCGGCTGTTCAACCTTCTAGCTGGAAAACTCGTCTCTCGGCCCTGGGGCCAGGCATCATGATGGCCTCGGCGGCCATCGGTGGGTCGCACATCGTGTCCTCGGCGCAGGCCGGTGCGCTGTTCGGGTGGCAGCTGGCCGGTCTGATTCTGCTGACCAACCTGCTGAAGTACCCCTTTTTCCGCTTCGGGCCGCAGTACACGGTAGAAAGCGGCCGCAGCCTGATCGAGGGCTACGCCGGGCAGGGCCGGGGCTATCTCTGGGTATTTTTTATCCTCTGCACGGTATCCTCGGTGATTTCCACCGCCGGGGTGGGCTTGTTGTCGGCGGTGATTCTCAACTCCATGCTGCCGGCCGGGTTCGCGGTCAGCGGGCCGGTGATGGCCAGCCTGATGATGCTGGTGGTCTGGGTGATGCTGATTGCCGGGCACTACAAGGCGCTGGACGGCATCACCAAACTGATCGTGATTGGCCTGACCGTCTCGACGGTTGCCGCCACCTTTATCGCGGCCAGCAAAGGTTCCAACATGATGCCGGGCTTCGTGGAGCCGTCACCTTGGAACCTCGCCACCCTGCCGTTCCTGGTGGCGCTGGTGGGCTGGATGCCCGCGCCTATCGAGATCAGCGCCATTAATTCCATGTGGGTGCGCGCCAAGCAGAAGATCAACCCCGCCAACTACGCCGATACCATTTTCGATTTCAACGTGGGCTACATCACTTCGGCCATTCTCGCCATCTTCTTCGTGGCGATGGGCGCGCTGGTGCAATACGGCAACGGCGAGAAGCTGGAACCGGCCAGCGCCGCTTACATCAATCAACTGGTGCAGATGTACGGCCGCACCATTGGTGACTGGTCGCGGCCGGTGATCACCTTTATCGCTTTCATGTGCATGTTCGGCACCACCATCACCGTGGTGGACGGCTACTCGCGCGCCAGTGCCGAGGCGCTGCGGCTGCTGCGCGGCGAGAAAGAACTGCGCGGCCGCTCGATCAGCCTCTGGATTACCGGGGTCAGCGTGGTCAGCCTGGCGATCATCCTGCTGATGCAAAATCAGCTGGCCGGCATGCTGAAGTTCGCCATGACCAGCGCCTTCGTGACCGCCCCGATTTTCGCGTGGCTGAACCTGCGACTGGTCAACGGCGAAAAGGACCTCTCGCCGGCCCTGCGGGTGCTGGCTTACGCGGGCCTAGCTTTCCTGGTCGGCTTCACTCTGCTGTTCCTGGCGAATCTGGCAGGCCTGCTCGGCTGAAGACAATACAGGGACAGCACCCATCAGAACAGGGAGGGCCAATGCCGGCTCTCCCTGTTTTCTGTTGTCCAGTACGTTGCTTTTCCCTTTGCGGGTTCTGGTCAGGCCAGGGCGCGCGGGTAACTGCCCACCACTTTCAGGAAAGTGGCCCGCTCGCGCATCTCCCGCAGGGCCTGGGCCACGCTCTCGTCCTGCTCGTGGCCTTCGATGTCAATAAAAAACACGTACTGCCACAGCCCGCCGCGCACGGGCCGGCTTTCCAGCTTGGTCATCGACACGCCCAGGCGGCTGAATGGTTCCAGCAGTCGGTGCATCGCCCCGGCATGTTCGGACTGCGGCGCGGCCACCACCAGGGTAGTGCGGTCCTGCCCGCTGGGGCCGGGGCTGACGTGGCCCAGCACCAGAAAGCGGGTGGTGTTGCTGGGGTCGTCCTCCACGTTCTGCGCCCGCATGTTCAGCCCGTAAAGGCCGGCCGCCGCGCCGGGGCCCAGTGCCGCCACGTTCTCCTCGCCCGACTGCGCCGCCAGCCGGGCCGCCTCGGCGTTAGAGCTGACCGGCAGGCGCTCGGCGGTGGGCAGGTGCCGGGTCAGGAAATCCTGACACTGCGCCAGCGCCTGCGGATGGGCGTAGACCCGGGTGACCTGCGCGGCACTGCGGCCCGGCGACATCAGGCAGTGGTGAATCCTGAGCGTGACCTCACCGCAGGCCCGCAGCGGCGTGGCCGGCAGCAGGTCGAGGGTGCGGTTCACAGCGCCCTCGCTGCTGTTCTCGACCGGCACCACCGCGTAGTCGGCCTGACGGGCTTCCACTTCGCGCAGCACCGCGTCGATGGTGGCGCAGGAGGCCAGCTGCGCCGCGCCCCCGAAATGCCGCCGGGCAGCCTGCTCGGTAAAGGTGCCCGGCGGCCCCAGATAGGTGACCGTCAGCGGCCGTTCCAGCGCCAGGCACTCGCTCATGATTTCGCGGAAAATGCGCTGCACCGCATTGCCATGCAGCGGCCCGCTGTTCAGCGCCGCAATGCGGGCCAGCACCTGCGCTTCTCTTTCGGGCCGGTAGACGGCAGCCGTGCCCTTGAGCGTACCGATGGCCCGCGCCTCGGCGGCCCGCTGGTTGAGCAACTCCAGCAGCTGGACATCTACCGCGTCTATTCGCTCGCGGTGCGGGGCAATAGCGGCAGCCAGAGCCGGCGAAACATCGGGCGCGGGATGCCCAGCTGCAGGGTGGCCGGGCGTAGGGTGCGCGGAGTCAGGCTGGTCGGACATGGTTCATTCTAGTGCGCCCCCGGCACTTCCTGCGGCCCTGCCACTGGGCACCCGGCCCTAGCCTACCCAGTCCCTAGCCCACCCGGTCCTTGCTCTGGGCCAGCATCACGCGGCTCTCGTTCAGGAATTGCTCGCCCAGCGGCCCGAAGAATTCGCGCACCTCCTGAAAGCGCCGGGTGAAGCCCCCACGGTCTTCGCCCTCCAGCAGCTCGATCACGTCGGCCAGGGTGGCGTGGTAATCGCGGATCAGGTCCAGGTGCTGGCGCTGTGACTGGATGATGTCGTAGTAGAGCCCCGCGTCCTGCGCGAACAGGCGCCCCACCATCATCAACTCCAGGCGGTAGATAGGGCTGGAGAGGGCCAGCAACTCGCCGAGGTCCGGCTGCTCGCGGCTGAGGTTCAGGCCGTAAGCGTAGGCGGTGGCGTGGCGCATGGCCTGAATCAGCCCCATGTGGCGGTCGTGTTCTTCGGGCTGCGCGGCGTGCAGGCGCAACCCCCACAGCCGCAGCTGTTCCAGCAGCCAGTCCACCTGCTCGGCAGTGCCGCGCCCGCGGCAGAACACGGTCACTTCCTTGGCGAAGGTCAATACATCGGGGCCGAACATGGGATGCAGCCCCACCACCGGCCCCGGGTGCTGGGCCAGCATGGCCTGCAAGGGCGCCGCCTTGACCGAGGTCAGGTCGGCCAGCAAGCAGTCCTGCGGCAGCGGGGGCAACTGCCGGATGACCGCTTCGGTATCGTGAATCGGCACGCTGATCAGCACCAGGCCGGCATGCTCGACCAGCTTGGCGGCGTGGTCCCAGTCATCCCGTTCCAGCACCGCCACGTCGTAGCCGGATTCGCGGAAGGCCTGCACGAAGCGGCGGCCCAGCCGCCCGGCGCCGCCCACCACCACCACCCGCAGGCCGGGGCGCACTCCTTTACTGTGGCCGTTTTCCTGCACATAGCTTTCGCGCATACAGCGGCGCAGCACGTCCTCGGCCAAGTCGGGGCTGATGCCCAGTGCGGCGGCCTCGGCGCGGCGGGCCTCCAGCAGCGCGGCTTCGCGCTCGGGCACATAGATGGGCAGGCCCTGGGCGCGTTTGACATCGCCCACCTGCCGGGCCAGGTCAATGCGCCGCTGCAACAGCCGCAGCAGCTCGCGGTCGCCGGCATCGATCTGTTCGCGCAGCGCGTCCAGCTCGGGCTGGGCGGCAGAGTCGGGCGCGGTCATGCCGGTTCCCCCACTTCCAGCAGGTAATGCACGCCCGTGCTGCGCCGGAAGCCATAATGGTCATAGAGGCGCTGGGCTGCCAGGTTGTCGCCGGCCGTTTCCAGGGCCACGCCTCTGGCGCCGCTCTGCACCGCCAGGTCACGGGCAGCGTCCAGCAGGGCCACGCCCACCCGCTGACCACGGAACTCGGAACGCACAAACAGGTCGTTCAAAATCCACAGCCGCTTCATCCGCACGCTGGAAAAGGAACGGTACAGCTGAGTGAAGCCGGCCGGCACACCGTTCAGATGCGCCAGCAAAATGACCGATTCGCCCAGCAGCAGCCGCTCCTGCAAAAAAGCGTGGGCCGCGGCCCGGTCGCTCGGCTGCCCGTACCAGACCCGGTACTCGTCAAAGAGGTCACTCAGAAGGTTCAGGTCGTCCAGGGAAGCATGACTGATCTGCGGCGGCATGGGTCAGTGTACCGCCGCACTCCGTTCAGGGCTCAGGCTGTACTGGTCCTGCCACTGCCTGCTCTGAGATCACCTGCACCGCCACGTCCCCGTCTGCAAAATGCAGGGTCAGCGGCTCATCCGCGCCGACCTGCGCCGCCCGGGTGACCGGCTGCCCGGCCGCGCCGCGCACCAGCGCGTAGCCACGGCCCAGTGTGCGCTCGGGCGACAGGCCCACTGCCGAACGCATCAGCGCAGTCATGTCTCGCTCGGCATCTGTCAGTTGCCGCCGGGCAGCGCCGCGCAGCCGGTCGCGCAGCCAGCGCACGCCGGCGTCGGCGTTCGTGGCTTCCTCGGCCCCAGCGCGGCGAATGGTCTGCCAGTCGGCCTGGGCCTGGGCCGCGGCATTCACCACCGTGCGGACGATATGGGCGGCGGCCTTGCTGGGCGTATCGGTGCGCAGGGCGGCCAGCTCGTCGGGCAAGGTGTCGTCGCGGGCGTGCCCCAGCCCGGTGATGACCGGCGCGGGAAACTGCGCCAGAGCACGGCCGAAATCCAGGTCGTTCAACCAGGCCAGGTCGGTGGTGGCGCCCCCGCCGCGAATCACCACCAGGGCGTCCAGCGGCTGCTCGGCGTGCAGGGCCAGTGCCTCGGCGGCGGCGCGGGTCAGGCTGGCGCTGGCCTCGCGGCCCTGGAAGGTGGCCGGCAGGTACAGCAGCTCCAGGGCGCCGGCCTCCTGCAGGGGCGCCACCTCGCGGTGAAAGTCGCCCAGGCCGGCGGCTCCCTCGGGAGCAATCACGGCGATGCGGGCGTAATCGGCCGGCAGCGGCAGGGCACGGTTCAGTTCGTAGACTCCTTCGGCCTGCAAGGTTTCACGCATAGCCCCCAGGCGGGCGGCCGCCTCGCCCAGCGTGAATTCCGGCGAGAGGTCGTGAATGTGCAGCGAGAACCCGTACTGCGGATGGAACTCGGCGGTGCACAGCAGCAGCACCGTCATGCCGGCGCTGAGGCCGCCGCCGGTGGCCCGCCGCAGCTTGCCTTCCAGGGCAAAGCGCTCGCGGGCCCACAAGTTGGCGCGGCACTTGGCGACCTGCTGGCCACCGTCCAGCTGAATCAGTTCCAGGTAGAGGTGCCGGCGGTCTGTCAGCTCGGCAATTTCGGCCCGCACCCACACCGCGCCGGGCAGGCCCCGGCCCAGCACCTGCCCCACATAGTCCAGCAGCTCGGAGAGTTCCAGCCACTGGGTGGGAGCGGCGTCTTCGGCGGCGGGAGCAGAGGAGCGGGCAGAGCGGCGGGGAGGCATAGGAGACAGTCTAGAGCAGGGCTGCGCAGCTCAGGCTGCCAGCAGCGGCTTTTGTGCTGCCCCGCGCCGAGCATGGTCAGAGGGTGGCGGCTGCCCGCAGGCCAGTCAGCTGCACAGTGGTGTTGGCGGGCAGCGATCCTTCTTTCAGCATCAGCCCCAGATGGCCCTGCGCGGCATGCGCCAGCTCGGTCAGGCTGGCGCCGCGCAGCAGCACGCTGGCCCCGGTCTGACCCGCTTCAAAGGTCACCGTGCCAACGGTCTCGCCGCCCGCGAGGCAACCCCGGTAGCCCCCGTAAGACAGGCAATTGACCGGCAAATCACGGGTCAGCAGCACATCCACCACCACGCGGGAACTGGCCGGGACGCTCAGCGTCGCCTGCCCTGTGACCGAGATGTTTTTCAGGCGGCCGTCCACCGGCGCGGGAAACAGCGGCGCTTCCTGAAACAGCCGCAGGCCCGAAGCCACCAGCGGCAGCGGCGTGGTCAGGGTCACGTCCGGCAGCGGCTGCGGGGGCAAAGTCACCAGGCTGCAGGCAGCCAGGGCAGGCACGGTCAGGAAGGCCAGGGCGGCTTTGGTCATAAGGCTCACTTTAGAGCCTGGCCGGGTGAGCGGCGGCTCACTTTGGCTCCCGCAGCTCAGCTGCCGCGGGCCGCCAACATCAACCTCTGGCCAGCAGCCCCAGGGCCAGCCAGCGGCCCAGCGCCGCCGCCAGCACGCCCCCGCCCACGCTGAGGCCCAGGTACAGTGCCGTTTCGGCGTAGGCGCCGCGGGCCAGCAGGGTATCCAGGTCCACGCTAAAGGTGCTGAAGGTGGTAAAGCCGCCCAGCAGCCCGCTGCCCAGTGCCAGCCGCGCCGCGTCGCTCAGCGCGCCCCGGCCCACCAGCGCCAGCAGCAACCCCAGCAGCAGCGAACCGAGCAGGTTGATCAGCAATACAGCCAGCGGCCAGCCGGCCCGCAGGGTCAGCGGGGCCAGCAGCAGCGTGGCTGCATGCCGCAGTGCTGCGCCCGCCGCGCCTCCCAGAGCGATATACAGCCAGGTCATGGGCCGATGCTAGTTCAAAGCGGGACCCGGGTGCCGGCCGCCTGCCGAGCCCAAGCGGAAAGAATTTCACATTTGCCCCCTATACTGACGGGGATATGCGTGACCAGACACGTTCTGGCCCGCCGGAGCGTCCGGACGGCCAACCCGCTTTTCCGGCTTCCGTTCCGGTGGCTGAACAGCTTCCCGCAGAGGTCCGGCAGCTGACCGAGCAGGCCGAAGTTGCCCTGGCCCAGAACCCGGCGCAGGCGCTGCAACTGGCCCGGCAGGCCGCCCCGGGCGGCCGAGCAGACCGGCACCGGCCCCCTGCAGGCCCGCGCCCTGGGCGGCCTAGGGGCCATCACCACCCAGACCGGCCAGTACGGGGAAGCGCTGCAGACCCAGCTGGAAAGCCTGCGGCTGGTGCAGGAGCTGCGTGACAGCGAGGGCGAGGTCCGCACCCTGAACACCATCGGCTACCTGTACATGCACCTGCAGGACTACGACCAGGCCCTGAAATATCAGCTGGAAGCCCAGGCGGGCGCCCGCGCCGCCGGGCACCTGCCCCTGGAAATCAGCGCGACGATCAACCTGGCGGCCAACCACGACCAGCGCGGCGACCCGGAAACGGCGCTGCGGCTCAACCGCGGGGCGCTGGACCGGATCAGCGGTCTGGACATGGGACAGTTTGCCGCCATCCTGCACGGCAACATCGCCACCAACCTCAAGAACATGGGACGCTTTGAAGAGGGCCTGGACGCCTGCCGGCAGACGATGGAGCTGGCCGAGCGGCTGAACCTGAAAGAAAGCCTGTGCGACGGGCTGATGACCCGTGGGGCCATCCTGCGGCGTCTAGGCCGCTCAGCCGCAGCGGCCGCCGACCTGCAAAAAGCACTCAACATAGCCGAGGAGTTGTCGGCCACCCACTACCTGCGTGAAGGCTACTGCGAACTGTCGTATGCGCTGGAAGAGCTGGGCGATATGGCCGGCGCACTGACGGCACTGCGGCGCTATCACGAGCTGAAAAAAGAGCAGCTGGAAACCATCTCGCAGGAGCGCACCAAAGTGCTGGCCACCCAGCTGCAGATTGACCGGCTGGAGTTTCATGCGGCCGAGCAGCAGCAGCGCGGCGATCAGCTGGCCGCCATGAACGAGACGCTGCAGGCGGCGCAGGCCGAGCTGGCTTACCGTGCCTCACACGACAGCCTGACCGGGCTGCTCAACCGCCCGGCGCTGGAAAAGCAGCTGGAAGCCATCTGCCAGACCCGCCCGCCTGAGGTGACGGCGGTGCTGTTTATCGACCTGGACCATTTCAAGCAGATCAACGACACCCTGGGACATCCGGTGGGAGACCAGCTGCTGAAACAGGTGGCCGAGCGGCTGCTGCACAACGTCCAGCCGGGTGACGAGGTGGCGCGGCAGGGCGGTGACGAGTTCACAGTGCTGCTGCGGTCGGTGGACTCCCCACAGGCAGCCGAGCAGGCCGCACAGCAACTGCTCGAACAGCTGGCCCACCCTTACAGCGCCGGGGGGCTCACGCTGCACACCACCGCGTCTATCGGCATCGCCATATTTCCCAACCACGGCCTGGACGTGATTACCCTGCAAAAGCACGCCGACCTGGCGCTCTACCAGGCCAAGCAGGAGCGCGGGCGTTACCGGATGTACCAGGCCACCCTGGGCACCGAGGCGCTGGAGCAGCTCACGGTGGAACAGGCGCTGCACACTGCGCTGCAAGAAGACGGCTTTTATCTGCAGTACCAGGCGGTGGTGGATTCGGGCAACGGCCAGCCGGTGATGATCGAGGCGCTGCTGCGCTGGCACAGTCCCTGGGGCGAAGTCTCGCCGCATGTATTTATCCCGGTGGCCGAGCGCAGTGACCTGATCCTGCAGCTGGGGTCCTGGGCAGCGCGGGCGGCCCTGCAGCAGCTGAGCGAGTGGCGGCAGCTCTGGCCACAGCTGAAAATCAGCGTGAATGTCTCGGCGCGGCAGCTGACCCAGCCGGACCTGGCCCGGCAGGTCAGCGCCTTGCTACAGGAGTACGGCCTGGACCCCGGCGCCCTGATGCTGGAACTGACCGAGGCGGCCGTGGTGGACGTGCGCCGGCTGCGGCCCTTTCAGGAGTTGCAGGCCGCCGGGCTGAGCATCGGGCTGGATGACGTGGGCACCGGTTACGCCAGCCTGGCGGGCCTGGCACAGCTGCCCATGCAGGTGCTGAAAATTGACCGCTCGCTCACCGCGCAGCTGACACCAGTCAGTGCCGGCCGCTCCACCCGGCCGCTGATGCACGCCCTGATCACCTTCGCGCAGGAATCGGGGCTAGACGTGGTGGCCGAGGGCGTGGAAACCTCCGAGCAGTTCGACCTGCTGCGGCGCTGGGGACCGATTCAGATTCAGGGCTACCTCGAAAGCCGGCCGCTGTCCACCGAGGACATGACCAGCTACCTGGAGTGGAAAGCCCAGGAAGCTGGCCTGCTGCCCTGACCCACCTTAGCTCTCTTACCTGCCTGCCTCCTTCCTCTAGCCCATCGCGCTTTCCCCGGTCAGGCCCCGGCCAGCGATCAGGGTGTGGATGTCGTGGGTGCCCTCGTAGGTGTCTACCGTTTCCAGGTTCAGCATGTGGCGAATCACCGGGTACTCGGTGGTGATGCCGTTGGCGCCCAGCAGTTCGCGGGCCAGCCGGGCGCCTTCCAGAGCGCGGCGCACATTGTTGCGCTTGACCAGGCTGACCTGGGTGTAGTCCATCGTGCCGGTGTCTTTCAGCACGCCCAGCCGCCAGGCCAGCAGCAGCCCGGCCGAGTGGTCGGTCGCCATCTTGACCAGTTTGTCCTGCACCAGCTGCCGCGAGGCGGTGGGTTGCCCGAAAGTGATGCGGCTGCCGGTGTAGTCCAGGGCGGTGGTCAGCATCAGTTCCAGGGCGCCCATCGCGCCCCAGCCGATGCCAAAGCGGGCTCCGGTCAGGCACGACAGCGGCCCTTTCAGCCCGCGCACACCGGGCAGCAGCGCCGACCCCGGCACCCGGCAGCCGTCCAGCACGATTTCCCCGGTCACGCTGGCCCGCATGCTCATCTTGCGGTGAATGGTGGGAGCGCTGTAGCCGGGGGTATCTGTAGGCACCACAAAGCCGCGTACCGTATCGCGCCCGGCCTCCTCCACCTGCGCCCACACCACCGCGATATCGGCCAGCGGTGAGTTGGTGATCCAGATTTTGTCGCCGTCCAGCACCCAGTCGTCGCCGTCGCGGTGGGCGCGGGTGCGCATGGCGCCGGGATCGGAGCCGCCGTCTGGCTCAGTCAGGCCAAAGCAGCTGATCAGCTCGCCGCTGGCCAGCCCCGGCAGATACTGGGCTTTTTGCTCGTCGCTGCCGTAAGCATGAATCGGGTACATCACCAGGCTGCCCTGCACGCTGGCGGCGCTGCGAATCCCGCTGTCCACCCGGTCCAGCTCGTACATCAGGGCGCCGTAGAGGTTGGAACTGGCCCCGCTGCCGCCGTATTCCGGCGGAATCATCGGGCCCAGCAGGCCCTGGGTGCCCAGGCCGCGCATCACCTCGCGCACCGGAACTTCTGCGGCGTCCCACCATCCGGCGATGTGGGGCATCAGGGCTTTTTCGGCGTACTGGCGGGCACTGGCGCGGGCCTGCCGCTCCTCGGGAGCAAGCAGGTCCATCACGGCAAACTGGTCGAACATGAGGGGGCCTCCTGTCGGGCGGTGCTGGGGGATAGATTGAAGGAACAGCCCCATTAAAGCAGAAGAGTTGCGGCCGCCCGGCGAAGTACTTGTTTCGGCCCCGGCCTCAGCTGGCCGCTCCGTCTCCGGCGCTGCCGCCCTTGCCGGCCCGGCGGCGGCTGAGCACCCACCAGATAAAGCCCAGCACCAGCAGGCCCAGAATGATCTTGGACGCCGGGTCCACATACTGCGCCACCCGGTCGTAGTGTTCGCCCAGCAGGTAGCCGGCACCGGCCAGCAGCGCCGCCCAGAGGCCCGAGCCGATCAGCGAGTACAGCAGGAACTGGGGCATGTTCATCGCATTGATTCCGGCCGGCAGCGACAGCAGGCTGCGCACACCCGGCACCATCCGCCCGAACAGTACCGCCCCAGCGCCGTGGCGGTCGAACCAGTCGCTGGCTTTTTGCAGGTCGTCGCCGCTTACAGTGAGCCAGCGGCCGTAGCGGTCGGCCCAGCGCTTGCTGCGTTCCAGCCCGAACACCTTGCCGACGTAATACAGCGGCAGGGTGCCGATCACGCTGCCCAGCGCCCCGGCCGCGATCACCCCGAAGATGTTCAGCTGGCCCTGCTCAGGCGAGGCAGCGAAGCCGGCCGCCGGCATAATCACCTCGCTGGGGATGGGTGGAAACAGGTTTTCCAGAACCATCAGCAGAAATACGCCCACGTATCCCAGCGAGTTCATCACGTTCAGCAGCCAGTCAATCACACTTCAGAATCTAACGTCCCCGGGTGAGGGGCGCATCATCCTTAAGGTGGGGGCACAGCGCCCGCGCCGTTTACACTGCGGCCTATGCGCCCTCTCTCCCGCACCGCCGCCCTGCTCACCTGCGCCGCAGGAGTACTGCTTTCACTCGTTCCGGCCGCCGCGCAGGAACAGTTTGCACAGGAACAGTTTCAGGTCTCGGCCGAGACCGACAGCCAGCGCCTGGCCCCGCTGACCGTGAACTTCCGGGCACAGGTGAGCAGCGGCACCGACGTACGCTGGAACTTCGGCGACGGGCAGGCGGCGCAGGGCAGGCAAGTGACCCACACCTACTACCAGCCGGGGCACTATGTGGCGGCGGTCAACCTCAGCCGGGGCAGGCTGCCGCTGGGCCAAAGCCAGCTGCCCATCGAGGTCAAGTCGCAGGGGCAGGAACGGGCCAAGCTGGTGGTGCTGCTGGGCCTGGACAACGTGCTGCTGAGCGACGTGGGCAGCGTGGTCTACCGGCCTTATCAGCCGCACTACTCGTTGAATGGACAGGCGCTGGATGACCGGGGCTCCGGCCGCGTCACGGCGGCGCTGCAGCCTGGAACCAACACCGCCAGCCTCAGCCTGAGCGGCGTGGGCGGGCCGCTGAAGCGTTCGGTCAGCTTCACGCTGCCGTCCAGCGTCCAGACCTCGGCCGTCTATGAGGATCAGGTGCTGCGGGCCATCAACCTGCTGCGCACCAGCCGCTACAACTGCGCCACCGGCCGCACCGACGGGGTGGCCCGCGCACCGCTGACCCGCAGCCGGGTGCTGGACCGTGCCGCACTGGCCCAGGCGCTGGCGATGCCGGCTGCCGGGTTCGTGAACCATGTCAGCGAGCTGGACGGCAGTTCTCCGGCGCAGCGCATTGCGGCCGCCGGCTACCCCAATGCCAACACCGCCGAGAACCTCGCCGTAGGCCAGCCCACCCCGGCCGAGGCCGTCTCCGACTGGCTGAACAGCCCCGGCCACTGCGCCTCCATCATGGGCGACTACACCGAAACTGGCCTCAGTTACGTGCGGGTGCCGGGCAGCGAGTACCTACATCACTGGGTGCAGGAATTTGGCAAGCCACAGCGCGCGGCGGCCGCCCAGTCCGCCAAAGCTGACGGAAAGTGAGAAAACGCCCTAAATTTCCAAGTGCCCTCATCAGCTCACCGTCACGTGGGCGCGGCAGACTTGGGCCATGAAAAAGACTTTGACTGTTCTGACCGCCGCTCTCGGCGCCGCCGCTTTCGGTTCTGCCCACGCTGCTCCCCAGATCAGCGCCCAGAGCATCATCGTGAACCCCGCCCCCACCCCGCTGACCGTGCAGGTCTGGACCGACCGCGACACCAGCGGCGCCCGCACCCCCAACTACTACGTGGGCAACAAGATCCGTCTGTTCACCAAGACCAACGAAAGCGCCTACGTTTACCTGTTCAACGTGGACCCCAACGGCAAGGTTGACCTGATTCTCCCCAACAACCTGCAGTCGGGCGGCAACTACCTGCGCGCCGGTGAAACCCGCGTGTTCCCCAGCGCCCAGGACAACTTCACCTTTGACATCGCCGCGCCCTACGGCGTGAACAAGGTGCTGGCCCTGGCCAGCCGCGAGAAGCTGAACCTGAACCAGCTGGCCGATTTCCAGAGCCAGAACGCCTTTGCCACCGTGAACGTCAGCGGTCAGCAGGGTCTGGCCCAGGCACTGAGCATCGTGGTGAACCCGCTGCCCCAGACCAACTGGGTGACCGACACCGCCTTCTACAACGTGGCCCGCGGCGGCACCACCACCCCGGCTCCTTCGACCCCGGTGGCTCAGGTTCCCCGTCCTAACTTCAACCAGGCCGTGTGGCGCTCCACATTCCGCATGAACACCACCCTGGAACGCGTGCACGCCCAGTACCTGAACCTGATGAGCAACCAGGGCTACCGCCTGACCAGCACCAGCCGCAACGGCAGCCGGGTGTACTCGACCTTCACCCGTTCGGGCCGCACCGCCAGCATCCTGATCGACCAGAACGGCTCCACCTTCTCCGTGAAGCTGGCCCAGTAAGGTCCCCCGTCTCTTCTCTCCCCAACCCCCGCCTGTGCGGGGGTTTTTTTGTGGGCGGCGTGGCTTGTCCTGCTGTCCTTGCTGCCTCTCCGGCCTCAGTCTCCGGCCCGGCCCACTGTGCCCCTGTCCCCCCGCGGCCTAAACTGGGTGCGCCATGTCTCCTGCCCCTGACCCGCAGCCCAGCACGTTCGTAGACCGCCGGCCCCCCTGGCGGCGGGCGCTGGGGCGGATGATCTTCGGGCTGAACAGTCCGGTGGCCCGGCTATACGACAAGATCGTGATCGTGATGATCGCGGCTTCGGTGCTGGCGGTGATGCTGGAAAGCATCGCGGGCCTGCCGGCCGAACTGCATGCCCTGCTGCGCTGGGCCGAGTGGGTCTTTACCATCGTCTTTACGCTGGATTATCTGGGGCGGCTGCTGGGGGCGCGGCGGCCTCTGCGCTACGCCATGAGCTTTTACGGCGCAGTGGACCTGCTGACCATCTTGCCTTCTTATCTCAGCCTGCTGTTTCCGGGCAGCCAGTACCTGCTGGTGGTGCGGGCACTGCGGCTGCTGCGGGTATTTCGGGTATTCAAACTGGCCCGCTACACCGATCAGGCCGCGCTGCTGGGCGAGGCGCTGGTGGCCAGCCGCGAACGCATTACGGTGTTTTTTATCTCGGTGCTGACACTGGTGATCGTGTTCGGCACGCTGCTGTACATGATCGAAGGCCCCGAACACGGCTTTACCTCCATTCCCACCGCCATCTACTGGGCGGTGGTCACGGTGACCACGGTGGGCTACGGCGACATCTCGCCCGGCACGCCGGCCGGCAAGTTCTTGGCGACCGTTGCCATGCTGCTGGGCTACGCAATCATCGCGGTGCCCACCGGCATCGTGACGGTGGGCCTGCAGGAAGTCCGCGAGGTGCGTAAGGGCCGCGTCTGCCCGCAGTGTGGCCTGGCCAAACACGACACCGACGCACACTTTTGCAAGCGCTGTGGGGAAAATCTGCCGGGGTGACGGCCCCGGCGCCCTGCAGCAGTTCTCCGAATGACCCGTGCGCCAGCACATCACCGCCACCCGCTCCATTCTCTGCTCCGCAGCTTTGCAAGTCTGTCCTGCTCTTTGGTTTGCACTCGCTTCGTTCGTCAAAAAGCGGTGCCGCCTTTTTGTCAAATGCTCTAGCGTGCCCAGCCCATGCCCAGGCCCGGCCGGGTCAGTTCCTCGTACATGTCCAGGGCGTAGCGGTCGGTCATGCCGGCGAGAAAGTCGCACACAGTTCGCACCTCGCCGGCCCCGGCCAGCCGGGCGGCGTAGGCTGGCGGCAGCATCTGCGGACGGGACAGGTACGCCTCAAACAGGGTGGTCAGGATCTGCTCGGCCTGGGCCACCTGCATTTCCACCCGCCAGTGCCGGTACAGATGGACGAACAGAAACTGCCGGGTCTCGCTCAGCAGCGCGGCCACTGCAGGGCTGTGACAGATCAGATACCCCGGCTGCGCGCGCACGTCCGCCACGCTGCCCACCCCACTGGCCGTGATGGCAGCAGCGCTGGCCGCTGTCAGATCACCGATCAGGAAGCCCAGCAGTTCACGGTGCAGGGTGCGGCGCTCCCGCTTGCTGAGGTTCACGCCGCTCAGTCCGGTGCGGGCCAGCAGTTCGCGCCACAGCCCCAGCTCCAGCAGGTCACCTTCCAGCAGCAGGCCCGAGCGCAGACCGTCTTCCAGGTCGTGGGCAGTGTAGGCCAGGGCGTCGGCCACGTCCACCAGCTGGGCTTCCAGGGTGGGCTGTCCCAGACCGGCCCGCTCATGCTTGTTCAGGCCGTCCAGCACGGTGCGGGTCAGGTTCAGGCCCGGAAAGTCCGGGTAACGGTCTTCCAGTTGCGTCACGGTGCGCCGCGCCTGAAGGTTGTGGTCAAAGCCGCTGGCCTCACCGTGGGCGCGCACCAGCCCGTCCAGCAGCCGCTCGCCGGCGTGGCCGTAGGGTGGGTGGCCCAGGTCGTGTGCCAGGGCCTGCACTTCGGCCAGGGTTTCGTTGAGGCCCAGGCGCAGCGCAGCCGAGCGGGCCACCTGCGCCACTTCCAGCGTGTGGGTCAGCCGGGTGCGGTAGTGGTCGCCGCGCACGTTCAAGAACACCTGGGTCTTGTGTTCCAGCCGCCGGAAGGCGCCGGTGTGCAGCACCCGGTCGCGGTCGCGGGCAAAAGCGGTGCGGGCTTCGCTCTCGGCTTCGGGGTACTCGCGCCCGCCGGATTCGGCGCTCAGCGCGGCGTAGGGTGCCAGGGTGGCCGCCTCGCGGGCTTCCAGATCAGCGCGGGTCAACATGCCTCCGAGTATGCCAGAAGGGTGCACTGGCTCACGGAGCAAACCTCCCCTTCTGACACAATGGGCCGCATGATTTCGTTTTCCCGCCGCTCACGCCTGGAAAAAGCGGGCCGCCGCGCCCGTTGGTCTGGGCTGCTGGCCGCCTGGGCGCTGCTGAGCGCCGGGCAGGCCAGCGCCGCGCGGCCGGTGATTCTGGCCTACCATCAGGTGGGCACCAGCGGGGGAACCACCCTCAGTATTCAGCCACAGCAACTGCGCCAGCGCGTGCAGGGGCTGCGCGCCCTGGGCTACCGTTTCGTGACCGCCAGCCAGGCGGCACAGGCCGGGCCACAGGAACGGGTGGCGGTGATGGAGTTCGACGACGGCCGCCAGAGCGTGTACGCGCAGGCCTTTCCGGTGCTGCGCGAGTTGGACGTGCCGGGCACCGTGTTTGTCATCTGGGAGCAAGTCGGCCAGCCCGGCTACCTGACCCGCTCGCAGCTGGAGGAACTGCGGGCGGCCGGCTGGGAAACCGGGCACCACACCCAGAGCCATGCGCCGCTGTCCCGGCTGTCGGCGGCGGGGCTGACCCAGCAGCTGCAGCCTCCGGCCGGCGTGACCTGCGTGGCCTATCCTTACAACCTGCAAGACGCCCGCGCCCGCCGCACCGCCCGTGCCCAGGGCCTGAACTGCGGCGTGACCGGCGGCCCCTACCTGCCCCGGCGCGACCCGCTGGCGCAGTCGGCCCCGGCACTGACTCCCTGGGACGGAGCTTTTCTGGGGGCACGGGCCCGCTACGGCGTGGGCGGCCGCACCCCGCTGCTGGCCGGCGCGGGCTTACTGCTGCTGCTAGAGCAAAGCCCCGGCGCCCCGGCGCTGCCGGCCCCACTGGACTGGAACCCGGCCGGCTATGAGCTGCTGGGCAACGGCAGCCTCAGCCTGGGCCTGCGCGGTCATGAGCGCGAAACCCGCTTCGCTGCCCGCTGGGGCGGCAACGACCAGGGCGACTGGGTGCTGCATCTGGCCGACCGCAGCAGCCAGGCCGGCCGCTACCGGGGCTTCGGGGTGGCGTATCACCGCTTTCCCTACACGGTGGGCGGCGGCTGGGATTCGGCCGGGCCGCTGCTGGCCGGCAGCCTCAGCCTGAACCGCTCCGGCGAGCTGTGGGCCCGCTGGCACCCGCTGGCCGCTGGCGCCGGGCAGGAGCAAGAGCGCTGGGCCTGGGGTGCCACCCTGATTCCGGCCGACTACTGGCAACTATACGCCGCCCAAACACCGGGGGCCAGCGAGGTGGGCGTGAACTACTGGCTGCCCGGCGGCACGCCCGCTGCTGTGCGGCCCTGGCAGGTGGGCGCTGGCTACCGGCACGGGGACGGGCAAAGCGCGCCGTTCGTGCGGCTGGGCTACGCGGCCGGCAGCTACACTTTCAGCAGCGAGCTGGACGGAGCCGGGCGCTGGGGCCTGCGCTTTGGTGCGGCCTGGTAAGCGAAGCCAACGGGAGATACAGCAAATGAGAAATGCCAGGGAGCGGGAAGCCGGGCGCTCTGGCACAATAAACCTCATGAGCGACTCCCAAACGGCCGAAACCATCTACGACGGACATATCCTGCGGCTGGAACGCCTGGAGGGCAAGTGGGAAGTGGTGCGGCACGCGGGCGCCGTGGCCCTGCTGGTCCTGAACGAGCAAGGCGAGCTGCTGTGCGTGCGTCAGCAGCGCCGCGCGGTGAACGCCGTCACGCTAGAAGTGCCGGCCGGACTGATCGACCCCGGCGAGGACCCTGAGACCGCCGCTCGGCGCGAACTGCAGGAGGAAGCCGGCTTCGACGCCGACGTGACGTTGCTGACCCGCTTTTACAGCAGCCCCGGCTTCAGCGACGAACTGCTGTATATCTTCCAGGCCGACAACCTGCGCGAGTCGCGCCTGCCGATGGACGAGGACGAGGACATCGAAGTGGTGTGGCGCCGGCCCGCCGAGATTCTGGACGGCCTGCGGGACGGCAGCGTGACCGGGGCAGCCACCACCGTCACGGCCGCCCTGTTCGCCATGAATCTGCTCGGCGGCCGGACGCCAGAAGGCCGGCCGCAGTGAAGACCTATGTCTCCCCCGACCAGCGCCCCGACACCGACACGGTGGTCGCCATCGGGTCCTTTGACGGCGTGCATCTGGGGCATCAGGCCCTGCTGGCGCAGCTGAAGGCCAAGGCCCGCGAATACCGGGTGCCCAGCGTGGTCTACACCTTCGACCCGCCCACCAAGGTTCTGATGAAAGGCGTGGAATACCTCTCTACCCTGCCCGAGAAACTGGACCTGCTGACCCTCTACGGCATCGACGAGACGGTGGCGGTGCCGTTTACCCGCGAGTTCGCCGCCCGCGACAAATCGGCTTTTCTGGACGACCTGCGGCTGCTGCGGCCCCGCGCCATCGTGGTGGGTGAGGATTTTTACTTTGGCAAGGCGCGGGCCGGCAGCGTGGACGACCTGCGGGCCGTGGCGCACGACACCGTGGTGGTGCCTATCCACGGAGTAAGCGGCGAGGACATCAAGAGCACCCGCATTCGGGAATATCTGCGTGAAGGGGACGTGGCCGGCGCGGCGCGGCTGCTGGGCCGGCCTTACGCGGCGCAGGGCGTGGTGGTGCAGGGCGATCAGCTGGGCCGCACCATCGGCTATCCCACCGCCAACCTTCAGGTGCCGGACGGCAAAGCACTGCCGCGCGGCGTCTTCGCGGTGCGGGTGCAGGACGACCGGGGCGGCAGCTGGGGCGGCATGGCCAACATCGGCGTGCGGCCCACCGTGGGCGGCGAGGAACGCCGCTTCGAGGTGAACCTGTTCGATTTCACGGGCGACCTGTACGGCCGCGAGCTGCAGGTGCAGTTCGTGGGCCGGCTGCGCGGTGAGCAGAAATTCATCGGCCTGGACGAACTGAAAGCCCAGCTGGGCCGCGACGCGGAGGCCGCCCGGGCCGCGCTGGACTGAGCCGGCCTGCGGGCCTTCCTCCGGGAAAAAGTCACCTGGCAGGGCCAGGCAAAATTGCTTGCTGGGTGCCGGGCCGCTGCGCCAGGATGGGGCCATGCCCCGTCAAGCCCTGACCAGCCGTTTTCCTGCCCTGGCGCCCGCCGTGGTGGAAAGCCGCATTGCCCTGAAAAAGCGCCAGACCCGCCGGCCCGATTACCAGCTTTCCCGCGCGCCAGCAGCGCTGTTTCCCTTCCGGGTTCACAAACATCACAGCGTGCTGCGCCGCCGGCTGGGCGACGCCGATCCCCGCTTGCAGGAGCTGAAAGTGCAGAACCTGCGCCGCGCCGCCGAGCAGCTGGACGGCCTCAGTATCGCGCCGGGACAAACGCTGAGCTACTGGGGGCAGGTGGGCCGGCCCAGCGCCCGGCGCGGCTTTACCACCGGCATGTTGATTTCGAATGGCCGGCCGGTTGAAGGCCAGGGCGGTGGCCTGTGCCAGATGGCGAATCTGCTGTACTGGATGGCGCTGCACTCGCCACTGACCGTGACCGAGCATCACCACCACAGCCTGGACCTGTTTCCCGATTCAGGCCGGGTGCTGCCCTTCGGCAGCGGCGCCAGCGTCTTTTACAACTACGTGGATTTGCAGCTGCGCAACGACACCCCCGACACCTTCTGCCTGAGCGTGTGGCTGGACGACGTGTCGCTGCACGGCGAACTGCGGGTCAACCGCGAGCCGCAGTACACCTATAAGGTGTCGGAAGAAGACCACCGCTTTTACCGCCGTGACGGGCAGGTCTACCGCACCAACCGGCTTTACCAGTCACAGATTGACCGCCGCACCGGCAACACCGTCAGCAAGCGCCTGATCACCTTCAACGACGCCCGGGTGCTGTACGAGGTGGACGAGGCACGCCTGCAGAGCTGAGCACGCCCAGCAACAAGCAAACGGGGCCGCATTCCCGGCCCCCGTCTGCTTCAGCCCTACCAGGGTTATTGACCTTGCCGGGTGCCGAACGACTGGGCCCAGTAGCTGCCGTATTTGTCAGCGGAGTCGGAGTCGCGGAAGAGGCCCACGCCCAGGTCGCGGTAGCCAGGGTTCATCAGGTTGCGGCAATGGCCGGGGCTTTTCAGCCAGCCTTCGACCACGGCGGCGGGGTCGGGGTAACCGGCCGCAATGTTCTCGCCGGTCATCCGCCACCGGTAGCCGGTCAGCGTGACCCGTTCCGAGGGTGAAACGCCTTCAGGGGTCACATGGGCGAAATAGTTGCGGGTGGCCATGTCCTGCACGTGGTTGCGGGCAGCATGCGTCAGCTGATCGTTCCAGACCAGCGCCGGAGCCGGGGGAAAGACGGTCGCCGGCTCAGTGGCCGTAGCGCCGCAGGTGGCTCCCCGGGCGCGCACCTCGTTGGTCAGCCGCAGGACTTCCAGTTCCTCGGCACTGGCAGGGCGGTCGCTACCGGGATACCAGAGGTAGCCACCGGGAGCTGGCGCAGGGGCCGGTGTGGGTGCTGGGCTCGGCGTAGGCGCGGGAGTTGGAGCCGGTGTGGGTGCCGGCGCGGGAGTCGGAGCGGGCGCTGGCGCAGGAGCTGGTTCCGGAGCCGGAGCTGGCGTGGGTGTTGGGCTAGGCGCAGGAGTCGGGGCTGGTTCTGGAGAGGGCGCTGGGCTCGGTACGGGTGCCGGGCTTGGGCTAGGGGCCGGACTGGGCACAGGTTCCGGGCTAGGTGTGGGAACAGGTGCAGGTGTGGGCGCTGGACTGGGCGTAGGGGCTGGGGTGAGCGCTGGTTTCGGAGCTGGTTGCAAGACAGAAACCGGAGGCTGGCCCTGAGCGGCCGGCACCGGCAGGGGACCGCCGTTACAAGCCGCCAGCAGGGCAGGCAGGGTCAGGGCGGCCAGGGCGCCGCGCAGTTTGGAAGTCGCAGGCATCATGGGCCCAGCCTAGGCGCCGCACTCCAACGAAATCCCAACACACCCCCGGCAGCCAACTTGCTGAAGGCCCCGCCGACCTTCACCACGCCGCATTCCGCCCGCCGCTTCTCCTCTACCCTGGGTTTATGTCTGTCCCCTCCCCCTCTCTTCCGTCACTGGACCTGGGCTATTCTTTTTGCCCCAACGACACCTTTATTTTTTATGCGCTGCAGGCCGGCCGCATCGCCACGCCGGCGCCCATTCACGAGGTGCTCAGCGACGTGCAGACCCTCAACGACTGGGCCGCGCGAGGCCGGCTGCCGCTGACCAAAATCAGCTACCGGGCGTATTTCGGGGTGATGGACCGTTATGTTGCGCTGCGCTCGGGCGGGGCGCTGGGGCGCGGGGTGGGGCCGCTGGTGGTGGCGCGGGAACCGCTGGCCGACCTGAACGGGCGGCGGGTGGCCTCACCGGGGCGGCTCACCACCGCCGAGCTTCTGCTGCGCCTGGCCTGGCCGGACGCCATTCCGGTGCAGATGCGCTTTGACGAGGTGATGCCGGCAGTAGAACGCGGCGAGTACGGCGGCGAGCCGCTGGACGCCGGGCTGATTATTCACGAGTCGCGCTTTACCTACCCGCAGCACGGGCTGGTCAAGCTGCGCGATATGGGCGAATGGTGGGAAGCCGAAACCGGGCTGCCGCTGCCGCTGGGCGCGATTCTGGTGCGCCGCGACCTGCCGCTGGAAGTACAGCAGGCCATGCAGCAGGCGGTGCGCGACTCTATCGCCTACGCCTGGGCGCATCCGCAGGAGGCCAAAGGCTACATCCGGCAGCACGCCCTGGAAATGGACGACGCGGTGATGCAGTCGCACATTGACCTCTATGTGAACGACTACAGCGAGGACGTGGGCGAGACCGGCGAGCGGGCCGTGCGCGAACTGCACCGCCGGGCGGTGGAGGCAGGCGCCCTGCCCCCCAGCGGCCTGCCGTTGTTCGTGCCGCGCTGAGCAGTGGGATCACAGCTTTAAGTTCCGCTGCCACCTTTCTCAGAAAGTGGTGTTTCAGCCTTGGCTCATGGCGCTTACCGGGAATACTGGGCCCCGGAGGACTTTTCCTGTGATGAATAAAGCTTTAACTCTTGGCGCTCTGCTGGCGCTGGGCGGCAGTGCCCTGGCCCAGCAGGACGCGCGCCCCAGCCGCGCCCCCTACCCGCTCCCGAACCGGCCGTCAGCGCCGAAGTGACCCGCTTTGAACCCGTGCCGCTGGGCTACAGCCCCGAGCGCCTCGCTCAGCTGAAGGTGCCGGCCGGGTTTCAGGTCAGCGTGATGGCCACCGAGCTGGGCAACGCCCGCATGCTGCACGTGATGCCTGACGGCAGCATCTACCTGACCCGCCGCCAGCAGGGCGATATCTGGTACCTCAAGGACCGCAACGGTGACGGCCAGTTCAGCCGGCTGGAACGCCGCCAGGTCGCCAAGAACCTGAAGCTGGTTCACGGCCTGGATGTCAAGGACGGCAAGCTGTACGCGGTCGGTGAAAAGACCGTCTGGGTGATGGATATCCTGCAAAATGGCGGCCTGAGCGCGCCCCGGGTGTTTGCCGACGGCTTCCCCGACGCCGGCCAGCACCCTGCCCGTGGCCTGCGCTGGGGCCCGGATGGCTACCTGTACGTGTCGTTCGGCTCCACCAACAACGACGCCCCCACCCAGAACCCCGAGGAAGCCAGCATTCTGCGGGTGCGCCCCGACGGCCAGTGGCGCGAAGTATACGCCAGCGGCCTGCGCCACACCATCGGCTACGATTTCCAGCCTGGCACCGGCGCGCTGTACGGCTTTGACCAGGGCGCCGACTGGCACGGCGACAACATCCCGCCCGAGGAATTCAACCGCATTGAGCGCGGCAAGAACTACGGCTGGCCCTTTTGCTACGGCGCCAAGAACCTCGACCCCTACACCAACTCCAGCCAGATTCCGGGGCTGATCACCAAGCAGGACTACTGTGCCCAAACAGCCGGCAGTGTGCTGAACTATGGCGCCCACGCCGCCGCCATCGGCATGGAATTCTACCGGGGCCAGCAGTTCCCGGCCGAGTACCGCAATGACGCTTTTGCGGCCATGCGCGGCTCATGGAACCGCTCGAAGCCCAGCGGCTACGAGATCGTGCGGGTGGTCTTTGATGGCCAGAACCGGCCCGAACGCATCGAGCCTTTCGTGACCGGTTTCGTGTTCCCCGAAGACGGCACCTGGAAGCAGTTCGGCCGGCTGGCCGGCGTCGCCACCTACACCGACGGCAGCCTGCTGTTCACCGATGATCAGAGCGGCGTGATTTACCGCGTGCGCTACATGGGAGGCAAGTAAATGCGCAACTATACGCTGGCCCTGTGGCCCCTGCTCAGCCTGGGCCTGACCGCCGCAGGCATGGCCCAAGCTCAGACTGCACCTGCTCTCACCGCGCCCGTGACTGCCGACACCGTAGGCCCGCTCAACGCCCGCGCCGTGCTGGTTGATACCCAGGGCCGCCCCCAGGGCGAAGCCACCTTCGTGCAGCGCGGGGGCGGCATGCGGGTCAACGTGCAGGTCCGTGGCCTGACGCCCGGCAATCACGGCATACACATTCACGAGTTCAGCGCCTGCACGCCCGGTGTGGACGCCGCCACGAACGCGGCCGTGCCCTTCGGTGGGGCCGGCCCCCACTTCGACCCCGGCATGAGCCACAACCACGACAAGCCCACTGCCCCCAATGAACTGGGCCACGGCGGCGACCTGCCGATGCTGCAGGTGGGCGAGAACGGAAGCGGCCAGGCCAGCTTCGTGACCGACAAGGTCAGCCTGATGGGCGAAAATGGCGTGCTGAACCGTACCCTGGTGGTTCACGCGAACGCTGACGACTACGCTTCGGACCCCGCCGGCAAGTCGGGCGGGCGGCTGCTGTGCGGGGCTGTGCAGCGCCAGGGCCTGAGCGTGCGCGACTATACCCTGCCCGGCTGGCAGACCTTCCCCGAAGGCGTGACCTACGACGCGGAGCGGGGCCTGCTGTTGACCGGCAGTGCCGAAACTGGCGACATCTACGCCGTCAACGCCGAGAGTGGCCAGACCAGCCTGTACAGCCGGGGCGGCGCCCTGGGCCGGCGGGCCGCCCTGGGCCTGAAGGTAGACGGCCAGGGCCGGCTGTGGATTGCCGGCGGCGCTCAGGGTACCGTCAGCGTGCTGGACCGCTACGGCGTGACCCTGAAAGTGCTCGAGACGCCGGACAGCCCCGCCGCCTTTATCAACGACCTGGTGCTGGCGCCCGACGGCTCGGCTTACGTGACCGACAGCCGCCGCCCGGCGATTTACCGCGTCTCACCAGGTCTGCAACTGACCCGCTGGCTGGACCTGACCCGCACCCCCCCATTCGCTACAGCGAAGGCGACAACCTCAACGGCGCCGCCCTGACACCCGACGGCCGGTACCTGCTGGCGGTTCAGAGCAACAGCGGCGACCTGTGGCGCTTCGACCTGCGCAGCAAGGCCGTGCATAAGGTGATGGGCGGCCTGAAAGACGGTGACGGCCTGCTGCTGGACGGCCACGACCTTTACGTGTCGCGCAACCGCGAGCAAGTGATCAGCCGGGTGCGTCTCAGCCAGGACTGGAGCAGTGGCCAGATCGCCGCCGAAAAGCCACTGGCCGGCCTGCGCTATCCCGCCGGTATGGCGGCGGTAGGCAACGAAGTGGTGGTCGCCCAGTCCCAGCTGGACAAGCAGCAAGATGGCCGGCCCGAAACCCCTTTCCGCCTAACCCGCTTTAGCAAGTTCTGAAGCCTGGCGGGCCGCTGGCTGCCGCGCTCCGCCTCATCTCAGGTGAAGTCAGGCAGCCGGCGGCCTGCTGGTCTCGGCTGAAAGGCCGCTTGGCCTTGCCAGCCATGAACGGGCGGTGAGGTTCTCTGAGGAAAGAGCATGATCCGGCTGAGTCCTGGCCTAAGTTTTTGCTGGCTGGACGCTTCCGGGAAGGGCCCGCCATACTGGCGACACCCCACTTTTCCCGGGCAGCGAGCAAGCGAGCGTCGCAGCGGCTGACCGGCCCCCGGAGGTTGTTTATGAACCGTACCCGTTTCCTTCCCCTGCTGGCCCTCGCCCTCTCCGGTGCCGTCTCGGCTGGAGGTGGCTACGTGGCTCCGTCTGCGCCGGCTCCCCGGCCGGTGGTGGCTGCGCCCGCGCCTACTTCCATTCCCCGGCCTGCGCCGGTGTATAGCACCGCCAGCAGCACCCTGGTGATTCCGGCGCTGCCGCTGTCTGGCAGCAACGCTTCAGGCCTGTCTAGCAGCAACGCTTCAGGCACAGTACAGAGCGGCGCCACCAGTGCTGGCCAGCTCCCGGACGCCGGCAACGTTACCCTGACGGACAACAACGCCGGTGGCCTGAGAAGTGCCCATGACGCCGCTACCGCCGACCTCACCGACCCCAGCGGGCAGGTGAAAGGGCAGGTGTTCCTGACCCAGCTGGCCGGCGATGAACTGCTGGTCAGCGTGCAGGTCGCCGGGCTGAAGCCTGGCATGCACGGCATGCATGTGCATACCGCCGGGGAGTGCAGTGACAAGGTGGTGGACGGCAAACCCACCGTCTTCGGCGCAGCCGGGGGACACTTTGACCCGGCCGGCACTGGCAATCACGCCGGCCCGGACGTGCCTTCCGACCAGGGCCACGCCGGCGACCTTCCGATGCTGAACGTCGGCGCCGATGGCCGGGGCAGCGCCGAGTTCACCACCCGGAAATTCAGCCTGCGTGGCGAGCGCGGCATCCTGGGCCGCTCACTGATTTTGCACGCGGACAGCGACGACTACCGCACCAACCCGGCCGGCAACTCCGGCGCCCGGGTGCTGTGCGGCGTGATCGAAAGCCTGGATCAGTAAAGCCTACCCGGCACAGCCAAAGGAGAGCGCCAGCTGTGATTGCTGGCGCTCTCCTTTCGACTAACGATTTCAGCCGGTCTTGGACAGGCGGTCCAGCACCAGCTTGGAAGCCAGCTTGAGCGATTCAAACACGCCTTTGCCGTTGATCGCCTCGGCCTCGATCACCGGCAGCTTGCGCTGGGGGTCCACCACCGAGCGGATGATGTCCACCGGCAGAGCGCCGGGCAGGTCGCGCTTGTTGATCTGCAGCACGATGGGAATGCTGTTCACGTCTACCCCATGCTCGGCGAGGTTCTCGCGCAGGTTGCGCATGCTTTCGGCGTTGGCGCGCAGGCGCTCGGGGGCCGAGTCGGCCACGAAAACGATGCCGTCTACGCCGCGCAGAATCAGCTTGCGGCTGGCGTTGTAGAACACCTGCCCCGGCACGGTGTACAGGTGAAAACGGGTCTTGAAGCCCTGCACACTGCCCAGTTCCAGCGGCATGAAGTCAAAAAAGAGGGTGCGCTCATCCTCGGTTTCCAGGCTGACCATTTCACCGCGCAGCCGCTCGGGGACCTTGGAAAAGACGTACTTGAGATTGACGGTCTTGCCGGCCACGCCGGGGCCGTAATAGACGATCTTGCAGTTGATTTCGCGCGCCGCAAAGTTGATGGTGCTCATGTTTTACCCCTTGTCCCTTAACCGAGCAGGTCGTCCAGCAGAGCACTGGCGCCTTTGGAGAAGTCTTCGTCGAATTGCACGGGAGGGGCATCTTTGAGTTCATCCAAAATGGCGGCCACTTCTCCGATGGTTTTCTTGGTCTGCACCTTGACCCGGCCCAGCGGCACGGTGGAATCGAAAATCAGGGTCAGCAGGCTGTCGTCGCCCACCGCTTCCACGTACAGCGTGCCGTTTTCGCCCTGGTGAATCTGCTCGTTGAACGCTTTTTCACCCAGCATGTTCGCCAGCGCCGAGGTGGCCGCCGCGTTGCTGGCGACCAGGGTAGCCACGCTGTCGAGGGCCGGCGGCCGGGGTGCCCAGATGGCTTCCTTGTGCGACAGCACGAAGCCCTTGCGGTCCACCAGCAGGCAATAGCGGACGCCGGTATTTTTCAGGAGTTCTTCGAGATGTCGGTCAACTCTTTCGTAGGCATCGCCGTATAGCGCCAGGGTGGGTTCAATCATGGTGAGGCCCAGTATAGAAAAGCCCTGGCACGGGAGCCTGACAAGCTCGCCCCGCATGAAGGCGGCCCCCGGCGCGGCAGCGGCCGGCGGCACTTCTGGCCACAGGTGCCGCCATACTGTGCGTTATGCAGATTGATTTCGCACATGCCCTGAACCAGGCGGTGGTGGTCTTGCCCATCATCGTGGCCCTGGGCCTGGGGGCGCAGATTCTGGCGTCACGCCTGAGAATCCCCGCCATCTTGCCGCTGCTGCTGATCGGCTTTCTGGCGGGGCCGCTGCTGCACCTGATCAACCCCGGCGCGGTGCTGGGCTCGGGCCTGCAGACCCTGACCTCGCTGGCGGTGGCCGTGATTCTGTTCGAGGGCGGCCTGACCCTGAAATTCAGCGACATCGCCGGACACGGCCGGGCCGTGACCCGGCTGATCTCGGTGGGCGCGCTGCTGACCTGGGTGCTGGCCGCGACCGGCGCCCACTACATTACCGGCCTGAGCTGGAACGTGGCAGCGCTGTTTGGCGCGCTGGTCATCGTGACCGGTCCTACCGTGATCGCCCCATTGCTGCAGAACATCCGCCCCAACCCGCGGGTGGCCGGCGTCCTGCGCTGGGAAGGCATCCTGATTGACCCGATCGGGGTGCTGGCCGCCGCCATCGCTTTCGAGTGGGTGCGGGCCAGCAGCGGCAACGAGGCGCTGGCCGCCACCCTGACGCACTTTGCCACCTTCATGGGCGTGGGCGCGGCATTCGGCGTAGTGATGGGCCTGATCATGATCTGGGCGCTGCGGCGCGAGATTATTCCAGATCAACTGGTCAATCCCAGCGTGCTGGCCTGGGTGCTGCTGGCCTTCGGGCTGACCGATATCTTCGCGCCGGAATCGGGCCTGCTCTCGGTGACGATCATGGGCATGATGGCCGCCAACATGAACATCCCCCGGCTGGGCGAGCTGGTGCATTTCAAGGAAGAGGTGGTGGTGCTGCTGCTGAGCACCATTTTTGTGGCGCTGGCGGCCAATATCCCCGAGCCGGCGCTGCGGGCGGTGTTTCAGCCGGAGCCGCTGCTGCTGCTGCTGTTCATGATGGCGGTGGTGCGGCCTATCAGCGTGTTTGTCAGCACCCGGGGCAGCAACCTGACCCTGAAGGAGCGGGCTTTTATCAGTTATGTGGGGCCGCGCGGGATCGTGGCGGCGGCGGTGAGTGCGCTGTTCGCCGGACGTCTGACCGAAATGGGCGTGGCCGGCGGCGAGCAACTGCTGACGCTGGTCTTTACGGTGATCGTGGGCACGGTGATTCTGGCCAGCCTGACCGCCAAGCCGGTGGCCCGCGCTCTGGGCGTGGCGCAGGCCGAGCCGCGCGGTTTTCTGATTGTGGGCGCCCACAGCTGGGCACGCGAAATTGCCCTGGCCCTCAAAGAGGAGGGGGCCGACGTGCTGCTGTCCGACACCAACCGCGCCAATATTGCCCAGGCGCGGTACGAGGGGCTGGGCGGGGCTTACGGCAGCCTGCTCAGCGAAGCGGCGGACACGCTGCCGCTGGAAGGCATCGGCAAGCTGCTGGCGCTGACCTCCAACGATGAAGCCAACACCCTGATTGCCCGCAAGTACGAGCGGACCTTCGGGCGCAGCAAGGTCTTTCAGTTGCAGCCCGGCGGCAGCAACCGTACCCAGATCGGCGAGACCTACTCGGCCAACAGTGCGTTCGCGCCGGCGCTCACCTACCGCGAGCTGGATATCCTGTTCAAGCAAGGCGCGCGGGTGCGGCGTACCCACCTGACCGACGCCTACCCCCTGGCAACCTATCTGGCCGAGCTGCCGTCCGGTTCGGTGCTGCTGCTGTACGGTCAGGGCGATGATTTCCGGGTAGCGGCCGGCTTTCCTGAATTGGCCCCGGCCGGCACCGTGATGATTGCGCTGGTGCCGCCTGAAAGCGGCGCCATGCCGGCCGAACTGGAACTGCCGGGGCAGGGCTGAGTGTGTGAGCCGGCGCCCCCCTGGCTGGCCCCGGCCACAGCAAAAAAGGCCGCCCAATTGGACGGCCTGGCTCCGGGAAACCGGAGCAAAAGAGACAGAAAAGTGACTCAGCCGGCTTTGGCGCTGGCGCGGGGTTCCAGGGCGTAAAAAGCCACCAAGGCCACCAGCACGCCGACCCAGCCGGGGGCGCCGGCCAGTTCCAGGCTGAAGGGACGGCCCAGCACGGTGCTGCCCAGGCGGCCTTCGAGGTGATCACCATTTTGCTGGGCGGTGATATCCCAGCCGATAATCGGTTCGCCGAAGCGACCAGTCACCCGGTCCACGCCGCGCAGGGTCAGGGGCTGATCCCCAATGGTGCCGCGCAGTTCGCCGGCTTCCAGCGCCACGCTGACGGCCTGGTCGCCGACCTTACCCTGCACGCCCGACTCGGTGATTTCCAGCTCAATGTTCTTGCCGTGCAGCCGGCTGCCGGCGCGGCCCTTGATCTTGTCTTCCAGAATCTCGCAGCGAACGCTGAAGCCCTCGCCCTCCTGGCCGATGCGGCCCATGATCACTTCACTCATAACGGCAAGTATACGGGGAAAAGGTAAGCCAGGTTCTTAAGAGGAGCGGCCGCGCACGGTGCCCACGCGCTCGAACCACTCGCGGCGGGTAAGGCGCGGGCCGCCCCCACCCAGGCGCACACGGCCCACATTCCAGCGCTCGAACAGGATTCGCAGGGCGCCGCCCAGCAGCAGTTCGCCGAAATGTGCCGGCAGCGGCCCGGAGGCGCGCAGGGTCTGGCCGTCCCAGGCGAGGTGGGGGCACTCGGGCTGCTCCGCCGCCCAGAACATGCCGCCCGTCTCAAAGCGCACCCCACGTACCCGCAGCGGCGGCTCGGGCACCTCGTCGTCCCACTGTTCCTGGCCGTAGACCTCGGCGTAGGTGTCATACAGCTCGCCTTGCAGCTGCGCGGCTTCGGCACGCCGGCGGGCTTCCTCGCGGCCCGACAGCAGCCAGGGGGTATCCAGCTCGGCGCGCAGATCCAGCAGCGCCCGCTCCAGCCGGAACATCCGCTGCGGGGCGCTGGGAGCCGGCAGCGGGGGCGGCGGGTCGCCTTCCAGGGCGCGGGCCGGGTCCGCGTAATCACTGCGGCCCCAGCCGGACACCTCGCGCAGCTCGGCCGCCTCGATCACCCACAGCCGGGTGGCCACCTCGCGGGCAAAGCGGCGGTCGTGGGTGACGATGATCAGGGCGCCGCCGTAAGCTTTCACGGCCGCTTCCAGCGCCTGCAGGGCTTCCACGTCCAGATGGTTGGTAGGTTCGTCCAGCAGCAGCAGATCCGAGCGCAGCGCACTGACCAGCGCCAGCCCCGCCCGCGACCGCTCGCCGCCCGACAGCTGCTCGGGGGTCTGGTCCCAGTGCACGGCTCCGAAACCGGCAGCGCCCAGCAGTGCGGGGGCGGCGTCTCCGAAACGGTCTTCAAACTGTGCCCGCAAGCCGCGCCCAGGTGTCAGGCCGTGCCAGGTCTGGTCCAGGTAGGCCAGCGTGACGCCGCCGGCCAGCCGCAGCAACGGCTCGGGCGGGCCGGGGTCGGGCTTCTGTTCGCCGGCCAGCAGCCGCAGCAGAGTGGATTTGCCGGTGCCGTTGGCGCCCAGCAGCACCACCCGGTCGCCCTGGCGGAGTTTGAAGCGGGCCTCATGCAGCACGCGGCGCTGACCACCCTCCCGGTCAGGGAACGTTACGCTGAGATGCTCGCCCCAGGCCAGCAGCCGGGCCCGCGAGTCGCCGGCCAGCAGCCGCATTCGCAGCTGCCGCTCGGGCAGGGGCGCACCAGGCACCTCCACCCGCCCGGCCCGCGAGCGCACCGCCTGCGAGCGCTGCCCCCAGCGGTCCAGCTGCCCGGCCGCCGCCGAGAGCCGCCCGGCTTCCCGCCCCGCCAGCCGCGCAGCCCGCGCCCCGGTGCGGCGTTCCAGGTCGCGCTGCGCCCGCGCCCGGCTGTAGCCGCCGGGATACTCGCTCAGCTCGCCGTCAGCCAGCCACAGCGAGCGCACCACCACCGCATCCAGAAAATCGCGGTCATGGCTGGTGAGCAGCAGGCCGCCGCTGAAGCTGCGCAGGTACCCTTCCAGCCACTCGCGCATGCGGATGTCCAGATGGTTGGTGGGTTCGTCCAGCAGCAATAGGTCCGGTTCGCGGGCCAGGGTCAGCGCCAGCGCCAGCCGGGTTTGCTCGCCGCCCGAGAGGGTCCGGGCCTCGCGCTGCTCCAGCTGCGGCAGATCCCGCAGGCCCAGCGCGGCCAGCATCCGGCCCAGCCGTGCCGGCCAGGCAGCGGCCTGGGCCTGTTCCAGCCGGGCTTGCAGTTCACTCCAGTGTTCCAGTGCGGCCGGGTCATCCAGCCGGGCCGCCAGAGCCTCGGCCTGAGCTTCCAGGGCGCGGTAAGGGTGCGCGGCGGCCAGCAGTTCGCCCACCCGGGCCCCCGGCGCAAAGTTGTGGTGCTGCTCCAGGGTCGCCAGCCGCAGCCCAGGGCGGTACCACAGCTCGCCGCTATCGGGGCGACGCTGCCAGTCTGGACGCTGGCCGCGCAGCAGCTCCAGCAGGGTGGTCTTGCCGGCCCCGTTGCGGCCCAGCAGCGCGGTAGGCTCACCGCTGCGCAGCTCCAGCGACACGCCTGCCAGCAGGTCACGGTCGCCCAGGCTGAGACGCAGGTTGTGGACGCGGAGCAGCAGGGTCACGCGCCCCAGTGTAGCGGCTGGCCTGCCGCTCCAGAACCGGTCACTCGGGCCGCGCCCGGCTGCTACGGTATTCCTAAGGTGCCTGTTTCCGGGGCCAGCCGGCCCCCACAGGACAGATCAGACAAGGCAGGCAAACCGCAAGAAACTCCAAAAGAAGCCTGTCAGCTGCTGTGTTCAGAATAAGGACAGAGCCTCTTCCCTGGCCTGCCGTGCCGCCCGCCCGTTTCCTCCCGGCATCCCAGCCGCGTCCTGCAAGGGTCCCCCCACGCCCCTGAGAAAGTCTGAAGTGATGAACCAACCCCAGCCTGCCCCCCAACCCACCACGTTCCCGCCCGAGGCGGCCCCCTGGGTGGTGGCCGCGCTGTACCAGTTCCGCGAGCTGGATGAGCCGGCTGCGCTGCAAGAGCGGCTGAAAGCCGAGTGCGCCGCGCTGGGCCTGTGCGGCACCTTGATCGTGGCCCCCGAGGGCATCAACGGCACGGTGGCCGGCTCCCGCGAGGCCATCACAGCTCTGCACGGCCTGCTGCTGGAACTGGGCTTCACGCAGCTGGAATACAAGGAATCTCTGGCGGCGGCCCAGCCGTTCAAGCGCATGAAAGTGCGGCTGAAAAAGGAGATCGTGACGTTGGGGGTAGAGGTGCAGCCGCGCGACCTGGTGGGGCACTACCTCAGCCCCGCCGAGTGGGATCAGCTGCTGGACGACCCGAATGTGGTCCTGATCGATACCCGCAACAGCTACGAGTATCAGGCCGGCACTTTCCGGGGCGCACTGGACCCGCAGACCAGCTCGTTCCGCGAGTTTCCGGCGTGGCTGGAAGAACACCGCGCCGAGCTGGAAGGCAAGAAGGTCGCCATGTTCTGCACCGGCGGCATTCGCTGCGAGAAAAGCACCAGTCTGCTGCTGCAAGAGGGCCTGACCGACGTGTACCACCTGCAGGGCGGCATCCTGAGATACTTGGAAGAAACGCCGCAGGAGCGCAGCCGCTGGGAAGGCGAGTGCTTTGTATTCGACGAGCGGGTCACGGTGGGTCACGGCCTGCAGCCGGGCCACGCCGAGATGTGCTGGTCGTGCGGCTGGCCGCTGGGCGACGCCGAACGCGCCGACCCCCGCTACGAGCGCGGTGTCAGTTGCCCGCACTGCGCCGAGCAAACCAGCGAGGCACAAAAAGCCGCTTTCCGCGAGCGCCAGCGCTGGTTTGACGGGAGACCCGCATGAGCCGCGGCGGACGCAGCCGCAGTGGCCGCCCCACCGTCCACACCGTAGCGGAAGCGGCCGGCGTGGGCGTGGGCACCGTCTCGCGGGTGCTGAACAACCACCCTTCGGTGCGCGGTGAAACCCGCGAGCGGGTGCTGGCCGTCATCGAGGAATTGAACTACCGCCCCACCGGACAGGCCCGGCGCCTGCCGGTTGCGACCGGCGAGCAGGCGCTGATCGGGGTACTGATCGCAGGCCTGTCTTCGGTCTGGGAAAGCCGGGTGATGCGCGGTGTGGAAACGGCGCTGGACGGGCAGGACTTTGGCCTGATGGCTTTTGCGGTAGGAGCGCCGCAGCGGGCCGAACAGGCCGGGCAGGCCGGACACTTCAGTCAGCTGGCACAGGGCCTGCTGCTGTGCGACGAGGCCGCCTACCAGAGCTGGGCCGCGCTGGGCCTGCCGCAGCCGGCGGTGCGGGTCGGCGCGCTGGCCGAAGAAGGGGTGGATTACGTGGCGATCGACAACCGCTACGGTGGCCTGATCGCCGGCGAGTACGCCGCCACCCTGCCCGGTGAAATCGTGGGGGTGTGGACGCACTATGCCCCGCCCCGCCCACAGCGCAGCGCCATCCGCCAGGGGTTCAGCGAAGGGGTGGAAAGTGCCGGGCGGCAGGCCACCCACATCGAGATAGACGCGGACGACCACCTGCCGCGCGTGGCCAGCGAACTGCTGGACCGGCTGCCGCAGCGGGTCACCATCATGGCGCACAGCGACGAATTGGCAGTCGCCCTGCTGACCGAGGCACAGGCCCGCGGCCGGGCAGCCGGGCAGGACCTGAAAATCATCGGCTACGGCGACCACCCGGCCGCCGCGCTGGTGGGCCTGACCACGGTGCATCAGCCGCTGGAGGATATGGCACAGCGCGGCACCGAGCTGCTGCTGGAGCGGGTACGTGAGCACGCAGAGAACCGCCCAGCGCGCGAACGGCAGTTCCGGCTGCTGGCGCCCCGGCTGGCCCTGCGCGGCAGCGCCTGAGCGCACGCGTGACGGGAGCTCCACTCCCCGCCCAACCGCCGCATAGGTTACCCTGGACAGAGATGGACCTCCCGTCACCGCCGACCGCCGACCCGCAGGCCGATCTGATCGGGGCCGAGCAGCACGCCCTGCTGCTGGCCGGCGATGAGCAGGCCTGGTTCCAGCTGATTCAGGAGTACGAGGGCCGGATTTACGGGTATCTCTACCGGCTGGAAGGCAACAGCGACAACGCCCTGGATCTGACACAGGAGGTCTTTTACCGGGCCTGGCGGTCGTTCGGCACTTTTCAGCCGGGCCAGCGCTTCCTGCCCTGGCTGTACGCGGTGGCGCGCAACACCCAGATCGAGTCGCACCGCCGCAAGCAGCATGCCCACTTCAGCCTGGAGCAGGCCCAGGAGGACATCGGCTATGAAGTGCCCAGCGAAACGCACTCGCCGGCACGGGCGGCCGAGAGCAGCGACGCGCAGGACCGGGTGCAGCGGGCGCTGATGCAGCTGCCAGAGGACTACCGCGAGGCGGTGGTGCTGCGCTTTATGGAAGACCTGCCCTACGAGGACATCGCGCAGCTGCAGGGCGTGGCGCTGGGCACCGCCAAAAGCCGGGTGTTCCGCGCCAAGGAACAGCTGGCCGAACTGCTGCGCGACCAGGTGAACTAGAGCATTTGACAAAAAGCTGGCACGGCTTTTTGGCGAGCGAAGCGAGTGCAAAACAAAGAGCAGGACGGGTCCTTGCAAAGCTGCGGAGCAGAGAATGGAGCGGGTAGCAGTGTCCTCCCGACGCACGCGTCATTCGGAGCACTGCTCTAGCAGCAGGTCAGGGAATTTTCACCTCGGCCTGGGCGCCGGCCGGCTGGGCCAGCAAGAGGTCTAGCACCACCTCGCCGTGCTTGAGCAAAAAGGTCACGAAGCTCAGCTCGCGCTCCTGCAGGTGCCCGTGAGGCAGCAGGTGCAGCCGCAGCCGACTGAGCTGCCCGCTGCGGGTGTCTTCCTGCCGGGCCAGCGCCGCCAGCGCCCGCTGCTGCAACCGGGCAAAGTGCCGCTCGGTAGAGAGCCGGGCGCGTTCGCTGCCCCTTTCCAGAGTGGGGTCCAGCGCAGCCAGTTCGGCGCTGAGGTCCTGCCATTGCTGCGCCAGCGCGGCCAGCCGCTCCTGTGAGGCGGCGGTCAGGCCCCGGCTGGCGGCCAGCGAGCGGCCCAGAACGCCTGCCGGGTCGGCCTGCACCTCGGCGGCCGTGGCGCCCAGGCGCCCCAGCAGGCGGGCCACGTTGGGCTCCAGCCAGGTGACACTCAGCCGGGGCCACACCACCGGCTGCCGGGTGCCGTGTAACTCATAGACCCCGGTCAGCTCGGAAAGATAGGCGATTTCGCCGTCGCCCAGGATCAGGGCCAGGTTGGGCAGTAGCGTGTCCTGCACGATAGGCCGCAGGCCCGCCGCCGGCGTGATGAGGCTGGGATCACGCTCCAGCAGCGCCAGCAGTTCGGCGCGAGTGTACTCGCGGCCGCTGTCGGTGCTGAACGTCTCGCCGCTGACCCGCAGCAGCCGGCGCTGGCCGTCATCTTCTTCCAGAAAGAGGTTGGTGGCCCCGGCCGGCCGGCGCAGCTGCGGCGTCAGGCCCAGCGCCAGCAGGCGCCCGGCGGCTTCCTCAATCCGGGCCGGGCCTTCCAGCGGGCGCTCCAGCTCGCGGGCGATGGTGGGAGCCATCAGCCGGGCCAGCGCCGGGAAAAGGGGGTCCAGCAGCAGCAACCCTGCGTCGCTCAGCAGGCCGTGCATCAGCCGGGCGAACACGTCGGCCCAGCCGGGGGTGCGGCCGTCCGGCAGCGGCGCCGTGGCCCGTTCCAGCCGCGCCAAGACCGCCTGACGGTGTGGCTCCGGGGCCTCGAAGCGTTGCAGCAGCTCCCGCAGGATCTCGGTCCACTCGGCCCGCCAGGGAATCCGGCCCACCGGGCGTCCGGCCGGCAGCTCCACCACCTCGCGCCAGAGCTGTTCTTCCAGGTCCAGCAGGCTGACCCAGGCCACTTCCTCGGCGTCGTGGTCCTGGCTGGCAATCCAGAACACGCCCACCACCGGCGCGTCCTCACGGCTCAGCTCGCGGGCCAGCAGCGCGGCGTCGGCAGCCTTGTGGACCGCGTAAGCCGGGCCGGTCAGCAAGCCCGCCTGCTGCCCGGCCACCACCACCCGCGCCGCCGGGTGGGCCAGCGCGGCCAGCGCCGCCTCGGTGGCGGGGGTCAGCAAGCCCAGGCTGGCGTGGTACTCGCGCAGAGCCAGGACCAGCGCCGCCCGCTGCTGCGGGTCCAACTGGCGGCTGGCCTCTCCAGCATCCGCCCAGGCCTGCACCCAGTCCCGCGGGGTGCCCTGGGGCCACGCCTGCACGAAAAAGTCGTTCAGCTGGCCCTGGCGGTAGGCGGCGGCCACGCTCAGGCCACTCAGGTCAGGCATCGGGTCGGAAAGGGAGCCGGAGGGGGACGTAGCATCAGACACCCCAGCAGGCTAGCTCAGCCGCGAGGGGCAAGGCCCGGAAAAGAAAGACAATCACAGCGCGCCCCCGGGCCTGAGCGTCTCCCAGCCACGGACCCCGAGAGATTAGTGCAGAGGTTCGCGGGCGGCTTCCAGCAGGCCCTCGCGGTCGGTCAGGACAATCCGGCGGTAGCCCAGGTCCAGCAGGCCACGGTTACGAAACTCGCCCAGCAGCTTGGTGATGGTTTCGCGGGTGCTGCCCACGATATGGGCCAGTTCCTGATGCGAGAGCCGGTCTTGCAGGGCAAACGGCTGCCCACCGTCCCAGTGGCCCTGGCGCTCGGCAAAGTCCAGCAGGGTGCGGGCCAGCCGCTGCGAAACCTCATGAAACACCAGCCCGGCCAGGCGGTCTTGCAGCGCGGCGGTCTGCCCCACCAGCTGCTCGGTGATCGCCTGCGCCAGCTCGGGCGACTCGCGCATCAGCCGCTCCAGAGTTTCACGGCTGAACATCAGGGCTTCGGTGTCGTCGGCGCACTCGGCGTAGCTGCCATACAGCTCGCCGGGACGCAGGGCCTGCACACCCACCAGCTCGCCTTCGAGATGCACCACCAGCGTCACCTCGCGGGCGCCGCCGCCCAGGCTGTAAAGCCGCACGCTGCCGCGGGTCAGCAAGTACAGGATTTCGGCCGGGTCTTCGGGGTGAAACAGCAAAGCGCCCCGGCCCCAGCGCCCGGTGCGGGCCACCGCTCGCAATTGGTCGAGGGCCTGTGGGGGCAGGGCCGCGAATGCACCAAGCGTCATGGTTCACAGTTTGCCATAGAGCCGGCCGACTTGCGACCTCATTCACATTGTGTGCCGCTGCGCCTTCATCCGCCACAAAGAAGCCCGGGTTACACTGGCCCGCGATGCAGCGCCCCACCGCTTTCCGCCGGCTTTCCGCTCCCCTGCTGGCCCTGTCCCTGACCGCCCTGGCTGCCGGCGCCCAGGCCCGCCCGCTGAGCGTGGGCGGCACCGTGCAGAGCGAGGCGCTGGACAGCCGCCTGCTCAGCAGCGGCGGCGAGGCGCTGGCGGTGTGGACCCTGCCGCGGTTAGGCGTGGCCGTCCGCAACGACCCGCAGGACCTGCGGCTGCGCTTCGCCGGCCGTGAGCTGCACTGGTCGCCGGCCCAGGGCTGGCAAGGCACCGGCCTGACCCCGCCTCCCGGATTGCCGGCCCCCGAGCGGGTGGGCCAGAGCCTCTACGTGAGCCTGGATGCCCTACGGGCGCTGGGGCTGCCCCTGTCGGTCACGCCGCAGGCCATCGAGGTGCCGGCGCCCAGCAGCGTGCCGGCCGGGACCCTGCCGCCCAGCGGCGCGGCGCCCCTTCCTCCAGCAACGGCGCCGTCAGCGCCGGCCGCCTTGCCCTCCTCCCCCGCCCCGGCCGGCCGCGTGACCCACCAGCTTCAGAACGTACGCCACAGCAGCACCAGACAACGCACGCTGGAAGTTCAGCGCACTGTGCTGGAATTCGGGGGCAGCGGCGAGGTCTTTTACCGGGTGCAGCCGGCAGCTGATGATGGCGTGACGCTCTCACTGCCCTATGTCCAGGCAGCGCCCCGCTCCGACACGCTCGGCGGCGGCACGTCGCTGCAGGTGGCCCCCGAAGGCAGCGGCAGCCGGATAGAACTGCACACCGGCGGCGGGCAGACCCGCATCTTCCAGCTGCAGAACCCGCCGCGCATCGTGCTGGATACGGTGGTGTACAGCGACCGCAGTCAGACCCCGCCGGTGGCGGCCGCTCTTTTGCCGGCTGGCGTGCGCTACCAGCAGCTGGGCGGCCTCAGCCTGCTCAGCTTTGACCCGGCCCGCTACCGGCCGCGGGTGGTCAGTGCGCCGTGGGGCGAGCGAGCCGGTCTGGCGCAGCTGGTGCGCTCGGCCGGCGGCGTGGCCGGGATCAACGGCGGCTACTTCGACATGAAGACCGGCAAGCCGGTGGACCTGGTGGCGCAGAGCGGCGTGATGCGAATCGGCAGCCTGCAAAAAAGGGCCACCCTGGGCTTCAGCACGGCCGGCGAGGTGCTGCTGGGCTACCCCGCGCCACGCTACGTGGTCGAGGCCGGCGGGCAGCAGCTGCTGGTCAACCAGATGACCCCTTCGCCCCGCCCGGATCTGCTGACCGCCTGGGCCGGTGACGGCCGCCTGGTAGGCGCAGACGGCCTGGTGACGCTGGAAGTCGCGCAGGACCCTGCCAAAGCAGGCCGGGTGCTCTCGGCCCGCAGCGGGCAGGTGAAGACCACACCGGGCCGCCTGAGCCTGACCTTCGACCCGGCCCGCTTTCCGGCGCTGCCCCGCGCAGCCGGCGCCCCGCTGACCGTGCGGCTGGAATGGAACGCCAGCGACGCTCCCTGGCCCAGCGCCCGCGACGCCCTGAGCGCCGGGCCACTGCTGCTGCGCGGCGGGCAGGACGTTCTTGACCCCCGGCGCGAAGGCTTCGACACCTCAGGCAGCATCTGGCGGCCCACCCACCAGACCGCTTTCGGGTTGCTGAACGGCTGGCCCACTTTCGCCTACTTGCAGTACGGCTCGCCCGAGCAGATGCTGGCGGCGCTGCGCTCGGCGGGCCTGAGCGACGCTGTGCGGATGGACAGCGGCAGCTCCAGCGCGGTGTACCTGACCGGCGGCTACGCCGACCTGGGCGGCTACCTCAACCCGGGGTGGAGCCGTGACATTCCCAACGCCGTGGTGATGGTGCCGCGCTGAGAGGGCGGCGCGGGGGCCGCCACCCCTAGACTGACCGCATGACCCCGCCCGACCCGCTTGCAGTTCAGTCCACCGGCATTCAGGCCCTGCTGTTCGATTTCGACGGCACCATCATGGACACCGAAACCACCGAATTTCGCCACTGGCAGCGCTTTTATGCGTCGCACGGGCTGGAATTGCTGCTCAGCGACTGGCAGCGCGGCATCGGCACCCAGGGCGCCTACGACCCCTGGGCCGGGCTGCCGCAGCCGGTGCAGGCCGACCGGGAGCGGCTGGAAGCGGAACTGCACCGGGGCATGCTGGACGACCTGGGGCGCCAGGGCCTGCGCGAAGGCGTGGTCACGCTGCTGGACGAGGCCCAGGCGGCCGGCCTGCGGCTGGCGCTGGTCACCAGTTCGGGCCGTGCCTGGGTCACCGACTGGCTGACCCGCCACGGCCTGCTGGACCGCTTCGAGACGCTGTGTACCCGTGACGACGTGGCCCGTGTCAAGCCCGACCCGGAACTGTATCGCCTGGCCGCGGCGCACCTGGGCCTGCCGGCAGAAGCCTGCCTGGCGGTGGAAGACAGCCTCAACGGGGCCAGCGCGGCCGTCGCCGCCGGCGTGCCGGTGGTGGTGGTGCCCAACGAGGTCACCGCCTCGCAGCCGTTTCCGCCGGGGTGGCCGCGCCTGGAAGGGTTTGGCGGCGGCCTGCAGGGTCTGCTGGCGATGCTACCTTCAGACTTATGACCGACGCGCCTGCCCGCAAGAAACTGAGCCTGCCGCAACTGATTCAGCCCAAAGCCCCGCTGGTGATGGTCACCGCTTACGACCACGCCCAGGCCCGGCACGCCGAGGCGGCCGGAGTGGACCTGATTCTGGTGGGCGACTCGCTGGGCAACGTGGTGCTGGGTTACGAGTCCACCGCGCAGGTCACGCTGGGCGACATGCTGCACCACGCCCGCGCCGTGCGCCGGGGCGCGCCGAATACCTTCATGGTGGTAGACCTGCCGTTCGGCACCTATCAGCTGGGGCCACAAGCCGCGTTGCAGGCGGCTGTGCAACTGGTGCAGGAAGCCGGCGCCGACGCGGTGAAACTGGAGGGTGCCGCGCCCAACGAGCTGGAGTGCGTGCGCCGCATCAGCGCCGCCGGCATTCCGGTGATGGGGCATGTGGGCCTGCTGCCGCAGACCGCCGTGGCCCAGGGGGGCCTGCGGGTGCAGGGCAAGGACGAAACCTCGGCGCGGCGGGCGCTGGAAGGTGCGCTGGCGCTGGAAGAGGCCGGCGCCTTCAGCGCGGTGCTGGAAGCCATCCCCGCCGCGCTGGCCGCGCTGATCACGGCGCGCACGCAGATTCCCACCATCGGCATCGGGGCGGGGCCGCAGTGTGACGGTCAGGTGCTGGTCTATCACGATGTCCTGGGCGTCTACGAGGGGCCAGTCATGAAAATGGTGCGCCGCTACGCCGAGGTGGGCCAGCTCAGCCGCGAGGGCCTCAGCAGTTACGCCGCCGACGTGCGGGCACGGCAGTTCCCGGCTCCCGAGAACAGCTTCGGCATCGCTGACGAGGTGCTGGAGCGGCTGTACTGACCAAGCAGTGTTTCGCCATTGCCCTGCATAGCCTTGACGAATCCTGCATACCAAGCTAGAGTATTGGAATAACCGCTCCTCGTGAGCGGGTTTTTTATTGTCGGCTGGCCCTGGCCTACAGGTACGCGGCGCGGCTGCCCTGGCCTGAAGCAGCGAAGGCTGGCCCACCGTCCCGCGCGGAGCCATGCCGTACACTGCCGGGTTGATTGCCCCCACCGCTCCACCTCGGGGCCTTTCCATTCCCTCTCTTCTGCTGACCATGCGCCCTTTCTGGGAAAAACAGAAACCAAGAACCGTCACAAGGACACAAGGAGACGTTGCCTGCCATGACCCAACCCGTGACCTCACCGCCTGCCCCGCCCACCGCCGCGCCCGCCCCCCGGGTGGGCTTCATCTCGCTGGGCTGTCCCAAAGCCCTGGTGGACAGCGAACGCATCCTGACCCAGCTGCGCGCCGAGGGCTACGAGGTGGCCCCCAGCTACGAGGACGCTCAGGCCGTGATTGTGAACACCTGCGGCTTTATCACTCCGGCCATCGAGGAATCACTCTCGGCCATCGGGGAGGCGCTGGACGCCACCGGCAAGGTCATCGTGACAGGCTGCCTGGGCGAGCGCCCCGAGAAGATCATGGAGCGTCACCCCAAGGTGTCGGCCATCACCGGCTCGGAGGCGGTGGACGACGTGATGGGCTACGTGCGCGAGCTGCTGCCGGTGGACCAGAGCGCCTTTACCGGCCTGCTGCCGGTGGCGGCACCAGGCATGCGGGCCGGGGCCGCCCTGCCAGCGGCGCAGCCCCTCCAGCCGGTTATCGAGCGCGAAGACACCCGTCACGGCGACGTGTTCGCCCCCGAGGTGCGCCTGACCCCGCGCCACTACGCCTACGTGAAGGTTGCCGAAGGCTGCAACCACACCTGTGCCTTTTGCATTATTCCCAAGCTGCGCGGCCTGCAGGTGTCGCGCGACGCCGGCGCGGTGCTGTACGAGGCCTACCGGCTGGTGGCCGGCGGCACCAAGGAACTGGTGGTCATCGCGCAGGACACCAGCGCCTATGGAGTGGACATCCGCCACCGTGAAAGCGAGTTTCAGGGCGAGCAGGTCCGCGCCCACCTGACCGACCTGGCCGAGAAATTGGGTGAACTGGGCGCCTGGGTGCGGATGCACTACGTCTACCCCTACCCACACGTGGACCGCATCGTGGAGCTGATGGCCCAGGGCAAGATTCTGCCGTACCTGGACGTGCCGCTGCAGCACGCTTCGCCCAAGGTTCTGCGGGCGATGCGCCGCCCCGGCGCCGGCAAACAGCTGGACACCATTCGCCGCTGGCGCGAGATCTGCCCCGAGCTGACCATCCGCTCCACTTTTATCGTGGGTTTCCCCGGCGAAACCGAGGAAGACTTTCAGCAGCTGCTGGATTTCCTGGAAGACGCGCAGTTAGACCGGGTGGGCGCCTTTACCTATTCCGAGGTGCCCGAAGCCGACGCCAACGCCCTGCCGGGCGCGGTGCCCGAAGCGGTCAAGGAAGAGCGGCTGGCCCGCTTCATGGAAGTGGCGCAGCGCATCAGCTCGGGGCGACTGGCCCAGAAGGTGGGCCGGGTGATGGACGTGATCATCGACGAGTACAACGACAACGAGGACGACGCTCCCGGCACCCGCCTGATTGGCCGTACCAAGGGTGACGCCCCCGGCATTGACGGGCAAGTGTACCTTTACGCCGGCGAGTTTGCCGGGCAGATCAAGGTGGGCGACATCGTCCGCGCCCGGATCGAGGACAGCGACGAATACGACCTGTTCGGTGAAGTGGTCGAGCGGCCCGAGTGGAAACCCAACGTGCCGCAGCTGGGGCACTTCGGCGGGCACTGAGCTCTCGCGGGTACTGGAGACGAAAACAACCACGGGGCGGCCCGTGGTTGATATTCGCTCTGCTCGCAGGAGCGATATTTACTTCTGCGGGTAAATCTTCAGCTCGGTGATGTGGGCGCGGGCGGGGCGGGTCAGGGCGTGTGCCACCGACTTGGCCAGGCCACGCGGGTCAATCAGTTCTTCCCACTCGTAGCCGGCCTCGCGCAGTTCCAGAGTGTCGATCGGGCCCATCGGGTGAATCACGCAGCCCAGAATGCCGCGTTCTTTCAGTTCGCTGTGCAGGCTATGAACATAGCTGGACATGGCGGCGCGGCTGGCCTGATAGAGCGCCGCTCCCTCGCTGCGCGACTCACGCGGCGCACTCACTGCCACGATCACGCCGTCTTCCTGGTCCAGCATATGCGGCAGCGCGCCCTGAATGGCGTGAAAGAGACTGCGCATGTTGGCGGTAAACAGACGGTCGTAGTCGCCGGTGGCAGCGTCCAGGGCCGGCTGGGGGCTGAACATCCCTTCCGTATGCACCAGGGCGTCGACCTCCACGGTGCGCAGCTGCTCCACGCTGGCGGCGTCTCCCAGGTCCAGGTCGAACACTTCGGTGGAAGGAAAGCGGTCGGCCGCGCGGGCGAGGTCCTCACCCTGCCCGACCAGCACCAGCTGAGCGCCGGCGTCTTCCAGTTCCTGCGCGATGGCGGTGGCCAGCGGACTGCCCGCGCCGGTAAGCATGATGGTCGAAGAACTGAGGTTTGCCATGCCTTTTAGGGTAGCGCCTGGGCCGAAGATGCAGGGCGCGGGGGCAAGGTTTGCTCAATACGCTCCGGTGCTGGCCCCAGCACGCCTATCCACACCGGGAAAGCGCTGCAGGCCCGATGCACTAGACTGCGGCCATGCATGACCCCCGGAACCTCGACGATTATCTGGCGGGGTTGGGTATCAGTGACGCTGACGACGACACCCCCTCGCCCAACCCCCTGTCCACTCCTGCAGCGCCGGCCGCGCTTTCCTCTGGCCCCGGCAGCTTTGCCGGCCAGAGCGCGCCGGCCCCGGCAGCCAGCGAGGGCGCCGCAGCCGGCGGCCAGGACCCCCAGGCAGCGCTGGAACACTTCCTGCGGGGCGTGGCCCGCCGCTTTGACCCCGGCCTGACGGTGCGGGTCACCCGCGACGGTGACCACCTGGAAGGCGAGATCAGCGGCGAGAACGTGGGCCGGCTGATCGGCCGTGAGGGCCACGTGATCGAGGCGCTGGATACCCTGGCTTACGCCGCCGTCGCCAAACATATGCCCGAAGGCGAACACCTGCGGGTAAGGGTGGACGTGGGCGGCTACCGCAGCCGGCACTTTCAGATGCTGCAGCAGATTGCCGCGCGGGTGGCCGAAAGTGTGGCCAGCAGCGGCGAGAGCCACAGCTTTCAGCCTATGAACGCCGCCGACCGCCGGGTTATTCATATGACGCTCAAGGACAACCCCCACGTGGTGACCCAGTCCACCGGCGAGGGCAACAGCCGGCGCCTGATCGTCAAGCCGGCGCCAGTCCGCTGACTTACGCTTCAGGCCAAGGCTGTGACGAACCGCTCTACTGACCTGCCCGCCCTACCCACCCTGCGCGACTGGGAGCTTCAGGCCGCCGCGCAGCTGGAAGCGGCGGGCCTGCCCTCGCCGCGCAGCGATGCGGCCGCCCTGCTGGAATATGGGCTGGGCCTCAGCCGCACCGGCCGGCTGCTGCACCAGAGTGACCGGCTGGACATGGATGGGCTGGCCCGGCTGGACGCGCTGCTGGCCCGCCGGCTGAGGCGCGAACCGCTGCAGTACCTGCTGGGCCCACTGGAGTGGGGCGGGGTCCAGCTGCACTGTGACGCCCGCGCCCTGGTGTCCCGGCCCGAAACCGAGTGGCTGCTGCACCTGGCCCTGAGTGACCCGGCGGTGCCGGCAGCGGCGCGGGTCGCCGATATAGGCACCGGCAGCGGCGCCCTGGCGCTGGGCTGGAAAGCGGCCCGGCCGGGCAGCCGGGTCACAGCGGTGGACCTCAGCACGGACGCTCTGGCGCTGGCTGCCGAGAACGCCGCGCTGAATGGGCTGGAAATTCAGCTGCTGCACGGCGACCTGCTGGCCCCGTTGGCCGGACAGCCGCCAGCCGACCTGATTCTGAGCAACCCTCCCTACCTGCCCGACAGCGACGCCGGCACCCTGGCCCCGGAAGTGGACCATGACCCGGCGCTGGCACTTTATGGCGGCCCCGATGGACTGACGCTGGCGCGACGGCTGGCGGCGCAGGCCTCCTCAGCTCTGGCCCCCAGCGGAGTGCTGTGGCTGGAGCTGGATCCCCGCAACGCGGCCGCCTTCGCAGCCGAACTGACGGCCCAGGGCTGGCAAGCACAAGTTCATCCCGACCTCACCGGGCGGGAGCGGTTCGTCAGGGCTGTACGAACAGCGGGCTAGAGGCCGGGAGCCTGCTTTATCCCCAGCATCCGGCCTATCCAGCTCTCAGATCTGGCGCAGCAGGTTGACGGTTTCCACCATCGCCAGCACCGCTTCGGCGCCCTTGTTGCCGGCCTTGATGCCGGCGCGGTTCATGGCCTGTTCCACCGTATCGGTGGTCAGCACGCCGAAAGCCACCGGCACGCCGGTGTGCAGGCTGGTGTTCAGGATGCCATTGGCCGCGCCGCCTGCCACGAAATCGTAGTGGTCGGTGTCGCCCTTGATGACGGCGCCCAAGCAGACCACGGCGTCATAGCGGCCACTTTCGGCCAGTTTGCGGGCCACCAGCGGCACCTCGTAGGAGCCGGGCACCAGGTAGTGGTCCAGGTCATCACTATTGCCGCCGTGCTGCACAAAGGCCAGCTCGGCCCCTTCCACCAGCCGGTCCACGATGAAATGGTTCCAGCGGGTGCTGACGACGGCAAACTTCAGGCCCTGGGCAATCAGGTTGGCTTCGATGCGTTTCATGGCCCACATTCTAGTGGGCGCTGCCCTCAAATCTCCTGTAGCGGCAGCGCGGCCAGCCAGTCCGGCACCTCGTCGGGGGCGTAGGTGTCGAAATGAATCCGGGAGAGCGCCACCAGCGGGTAGCCGTTCAGCTCCTGGGGATCACTGTCCGGGCTGCGGCGGTCGATGATGCAGGCGATGGCCGCGCAGCGCCCGCCCGCCGCTTCGGCGGCCCGCACGGCTTTCATCACGCTGCCGCCGGTGGTCAGCACGTCCTCGATGGCGATAAAAGGTTCGTCCTCGGCCAGGCTGAAGGCTTCGCGAATCTTCATGCCGCCCTGGCCGTCTTTCTCGGCAAAAATGGAGCGGATGCCCAGGGCCCGCGCCACCTCGTAGGCCGGCACCACCCCGCCCATCGCCGGGCCGACGGTCAGCGCCGCTTCGATTCCGCGCTCACGCAGCCGGGCAGCCAGGCCTTCTGCCAGCTGCGCGGTGTACTGGGGGTACTGGGTTAGCGTGGTGCTCTGGAGAAACTTGGGCGAGTGCCGGCCCGAGGCGAGCAGAAAATGGCCTTCATGAAAAGCCCCGGCTTCGCGGTACAGAGCCAGGACGTCGGGTTCACCGCTTTTGGTCATGGGGCCAGTATGTCATTCTGCGGCGGGAGGTACGCAGCTTGAATCACGCCTACGTGGACGCCAGCTGGCGCGAGGACGCCGCCGGGCACGGTCAGGGCGGCTGGGGCCTGGTGCTGCTGGACGGCGGCGAACTGCCCCGGCGAATCGGCGGCCAGTTTGAAGCCCCCGACAACAACAACGCCGAGATGCGGGCCGTGCTGGAAGCAGTGCGCAGCGCGCCGGCCGGCCAGCCGCTCAGCATCTATTCCGACAACTGGGCCGTGCTGAACGCGATTGGCAAGGGCAAAGGCCCAGCGACCCTCTGGCCGCTGCGCGACGAGGTGCTGGAGCTGGCCCTGAACAGGGGCATTGCCCTGCAGGTGTCGTATGTACCGCGCACCCGCCGGCATATGCGCTCGGCGCACGACCTGGCGAACGCGGCGCGGCTGGGCCAGCATACCGGGCCGCTGGCCGGGCGGCACGCCGAGGTGAGCCTGGAACTGCGCGAGGGTGGCCAGCAAGCCCGCATTCTGCTGCGCCGCAGCGGCGAGCGGGTCAGCGCCGAGGTGCCGCTCGACCCACTGGACCCGCTGCCGCCTTCGGCCCAGGCGCTGCTGGCTGCCGCCGCGCTGGCCCGGGACGGCGAAACCCTGCGAGTGCGCCGGGCCTCCAAACTGGCCCGCGCCCTGTGGGACAATCCCCTGCGCTCGCTGCTGCCAGCCGCCCAGGCCCGGCTGCTGGCCGCCCGCGCTCAGGCGGATGCGGCGGGGGTGGCGGTGGAGTTCGAATAAGCGGGGGTTGGGTAGAGGCGTTTAGAAAAAGGGCGCTCAGCCCCGCTTTTCAATCACGTAACTCAGCCCGCCGCTGTGCCCCAGCCAGAGCCGCTCGAACTGGGCGCGCGGGTAGGAGCGGCGCACGGCGGCGTTGCTGGGCGCGGCCGGGTCGTTCAGCACCGGGTTGCCCTGGGCATCGAAGCCCACCAGCACCATCAGGTGCCCGCTGCTGGTGGGAATGGGCGCACCGCTCAGTTCGCCGCGGCCCCAGCCCAGGCTGACGGCCAGCGGCTGCCCCCGGGCAATAAATTCCTCGGCGGCGGCCAGGCTGGGCAGGCGGGTGATATAGGCGCGGTAGCCGAGTTCGCCGGCGTAGGCAGCATTGAAAGCCCAGTTGCCGGTGCCGTCGTACACGCGGTCATAGGTACCCTTGGCGGCCTCCGGCACCGAAATGCTGGTGCCCAGATAGGCCAGAATCATGGACACCGAAGTGGGACTGCACCACACCTCTCCCCCGTCCGGATACAACATCTGCGAGCGCTGCGGCACGTCAATCACCCGGTTCCACAGCGCCGGGTTGCCGGCCTGTTGCCCCAGCCGGGGGCGCTGAGCACGGTCGGTGGTATTCAGCGCCACCAGCCGGGCGCGGGTGCCTTCTCCAACCAGCGACAGATGGTACTGCACGGCCGTCGCCTTGCCTTTCAGGCGCAGCACATCGGTCAGCACTTCGCCGTGGGCGTCTTTCTGGGCTTTCAGCGAGTAACGGTCCCCGCTGCGGCTCCAGCGTCCGAACGAATACCAGTCGGTCCAGCCGGACGCCAGCCGGGCACGGACCTTCAGCACCGCGTAGCCGCCCTTGCCGGTCTGCACGTTCCAGCTGGGCACCAGTTCATCGAAAGGGGCCAGCGGGATTTCAGGGCTGGTGTACATGCCGCGTTCGCCCTCGGTGACCAGGGCGTCGCCCTCGGGGCGCAGAGAATTGAGGGTGCCGGCCTGCCAGTCGCTGGCGGTCTGGTGCAGCACCGTCTGACCGGCAGTGCGGGCCTGGGCGCCCGTATAAGTGATCACTTCCGCCTGCGCGGTGGGAAGGGCCAGCCCCAGCGCAAGGCCGAGCAGCAGGAGTCCGGAGGCCAAAGGTCGCATAACGTTCAGTGTGCCAGCCGGCCGCCCAGGGTTGATGAGGACTTCACGCGGCACTCATGTCCAGCGGCCTGGACAGCCTCCCAATCAGTGGCCCAGCTGATACAGCAGCGCCTCGGCCAGCGCCCGGTGCCAGGTGACCCAGTTGTGCCCGCCGGGTGCCTCGCGGTACTGGTGCTCAACCCCGCCGTCTTTCAGTGCGGCGGCCATGCGGCGGTTAGGCGCGGTCAGCCACTCCAGCAGCCCGGCATCCAGGCTGACTTGCAGGTGCCGGGGCGGCGCAGCCTGAATCTGTTCCAGCAACCATTCGCCGGCGTGCAGCACGTCTGGCCGGCCGGCCGGTGTACGCGCTCCCGGCCGGGCGATAAAAGCCCCGCTGTGGCTGACCACCCGGCTGAACAGCTCCGGGTGCCGGCTGCCCAGATACAGCGAAATCAGCCCGCCCAGGCTGGCGCCCCACAGGCCGCGTTCGCTGGCTCGCAGCGGCTGGCCCGCACTCCAGTCGGCCAGGTGGCCTTCTATCCGGGGTATGACTTCTTCCTGCAGAAACGGCAAATAATCGTCGTTGAGGTAATACTCGGTATTGCGGTCGTGCGGCTCTATAAAGACGAACGCGGCGGGGCGGGCCTGTCCGGCCGCCACCGCCCGCTCCATCAGCTCGGCCAGCCGCCCGATGCGGTAAAAGGCCACGCCGTCCTGCACGTAGTACACCGGCAGCGTCTGCCCCGGCTGGTGGCCCTTGGGCAGATACAGGGTCAGCCGCCGCCGCCCCGGAAAGATGCCCCCGTCCCAGGCCAGGCGGTGAACCGTGCCGGCCTCCGGCGCCGGCCCCGCCCAGAGGGGATGCTCGGGCCACTCGCCCACCTGCACGGCGCGGGCGGTTCTGAACCAGGGGTTTACAGTCGGTAGGCCCTCGGGGTCGGCAAAATCGTGGCCGTCGGCGTCCAGCCAAGCGAATTCCAGCCAGGCACCGCGCGGCACCGTCAGGGTCAGTGGCTGCCCCGGCTGCACCGCTATGGCCGGGCGGCGGTCCCAGTCGGTGGGGTCACCCATCAGGGCGGCAGCTCCGGCCGGAGGAATCAGCGTGACTTGTCGGCCATCAACTCGGACAGGCATAGCCCGATTGTAAAAGGCCCGGCAGCACGAAAAAGGGACGCGGCCTCAACCTGCGCCACGCCCCATCTGCTCCCATCTCAGGCTGCCGGAATCACTTCAGTTCCCGAAACCGCCATACTCGTCGCGCAGTTCACGCTTGAGCACCTTGCCGGTGGCACCCAGCGGCAGCTGCTCGATAAACACGGTGTCATCGGGCAGCCACCACTTGGGAAAGCGCTCCTGAATAAACTCGTTCAGCTCGGCGTGGGTGGCCTGCATGCCGGGCTTGAGCTGTACCAGCGACAGCGGCCGCTCGTCCCACTTGGGGTCGAAGCGGGCGATCACGGCGGCCAGCGCCACCGCGGGGTGGCCCATCAGCGCATTTTCCAGCTCCACCGAGGAAATCCACTCGCCGCCCGACTTGACCAGGTCCTTGGCGCGGTCCTGAATGGTCATGTAGCCCTTAGGGTCAATGGTGGAGATGTCGCCGGTGTCGAACCAGCGCTTGCCGCCAAATTCCACGAACGAGCCCTGCCCCACGCCGCCGTGGTAGGACTCGGTAATCCAGGGACCACGAATCAGCAACCGGCCCATGGTCTTGCCGTCGTGCGGAATCTGCTCGCCTTCTTCCGAAAGCAGCATCAGGTCCACCAACGGCACTGCCCGGCCCTGGGTGGCACGCAGTGCATAGGCTTCATTGCTGCGGGGGTCCAGGCCGGGGGGCATGTTACTGGCGGTGCCCAGCGGATGTGTTTCGGTCATGCCCCAGGCGTGAATAATGTTCAGGTTGTGCCGCTCCTGGAAAGCGCGAATCATGCTTTCGGGTGCGGCCGCACCGCCCACAATCACGCGCTCCTGCGGGCTGAGGTCGTAGGGCTCACCAGCTTCCTTAGCGCGGTCCAGCTCGGCCAGCAGACCCAGCCAGATGGTGGGCACGCCGGCCGTGGCGGTCACTTTCTCGTCTTCCATCAGCCGAGCCAGGTTGGGACCGTCGTTAAACGCGCCCGAGTACACCTGCGAAGCCCCGAACATGGCCGCCGCGTAGGGAATGCCCCAGGCGTTCACGTGGAACATCGGCACCACCGGCATGATGCGGTCGCGCTCGGACATGTTCAGGCCGTCCTTGCTGGCAATACCAAAGCTGTGCAGCACGGTGGAGCGGTGGGTGTACACCACGCCCTTGGGCTGCCCGGTGGTGCCGGAGGTGTAGCACATGCCGGCGGCCTCGCGCTCGTCCAGGTCCGGGTAGCTGGCAATCGGCTCCTGGTTCATGACCCAGCTGTCGTAGTCCTGCACCTTGGGGTGCCCCCCGGCCGGCTGCGGCAGCGGACCCATCACCAGCACGATTTCCAGCTGTGGGCAGTGTTCCAGCAGAGCAGGAATCATCGCCGCAAACAGGTTCTCAATCATCAGCACCCGGCTGCCAGCGTCGTTCAAAATCCAGGCAATCTGCTGTGGGTGCAGGCGGATGTTGACGGTGTGCAGCACAAAGCCGCCGCTGGGTACGCCCAGGTAAGCTTCCAGGTGCCGGAAGGAATTGACACCCAGGGTGGCGACCCGGTCGCCGCGGCCCAGGCCCAGCGCGGTCAGGCCACCGGCCAGCCGGCGCGCCCGGTCGGTCACCTCGCCGTAAGTGGTGCGGTGGACTTTGGGGATAGGGTTCCCGCGCTCATCTTTTCCGGCGGCCACCAGACTGACCACCTCACGCTCCGGAAAATAGGTCCGGGCACGTTCAAGAATGGCGGGGATGGTCAGCTGAACATCCATCATGGTGCCCTGAATAGAGCTGGCAAACGGTTCAGTCGGTGTGGCGGTCATGCGTGCCCTCCTTAGAAAAGACGGATTGTGAAGAGGGCTTAACTATGCCATATGACGGCGGGCCTTTGCTAGAGGGCAATAAAAAAAGCCCCCCGGAAGGGGAGCTTTTTAGTGAGGGAAAGCTAGGTGCTTACTGGTTCTGGTACTGAATCTTCCGAACAACTTCGCTGACGTTGCCATTCTTATCGATGGTTGCAGCGTGGTAAGCGTTCAGGTAAGGCTTCAGAGGAGTAACAGAAGCGTAAGGAGCGGACTCAGTGCTCGACAGCAGGAACAGAGGAGCGAGTTCCTGGGTGCCAGCAACGTTGAGGTCGTCAACGCCCTTGTCATCAGTGCCCTTACCAACCCGGTTCAGGGGGTTGTTCAGCACGACTTCTTCATAGAAGCTGGCCTGCATGATGTTGCTGCTGTTGACAGAGTTAACGTCAGCGCCAGTAGTCAGCAGGTCCAGCTTATGAACCTCGCCCACGGGGCCAGTCACAGGGTTTTCATTCTGAGCCCGACCGAAGTTCAGGAACTGACCGTTGGCCGTCTGCTGACGAACAAACAGGTTGGTATCGTTCAGGTTGACGTTCAGAGCAGGACCGGCCTTCGTCACATCCACCGAATCGGTGGTGCTGCTGACGTTACCTGCACGGTCACGCACAACGGCAATCACGTCCAGCTTGCTCTGGCCGTTGGTCGGCTGGAAGAAGCGGTAGTTGGTCTGGTCAGCCGAGGCCAGCTGTACGGCGCGGCCACCGAAAGCGGAGCCGTTCGTATCGCGGGCGAAGTACATGTAGGGGCCCGACACACCGGAGATGCTGTCATCAGCCTGAGCAGCCAGAATAGCCTGTTCGTTAGCGCGCACAGCCGTGGGCTTGCGGGAGAAGCGCAGGTTAGAAGGACGCTGGTTGTCAACCTTGAGGTTGTAGTCCTTCAGGTCGCCGCCCGTAGCCGGGTTACCCAGCAAATCGGTGGCAGCATTCTGGAAGTCAAAGCGAACGGTGTTGTCTCCAGCATCCAGACCATTGACATCCAGGAAGACGTCGGAGCATTTGGGAGGAGTTTCTTCGGTTTTATTGACCTGAGCAAGATCAGTCACCGGAACCAGTTGGTTGCCCTGCAGAGTGTACAGGCGGCTCAGCAGCGGCTGTCCACCGATGGTAATGCCCTTGTTTTCGCCAGCCTGGGTGTTAACGCCAACACCATCATCACTGATGCCATTGTTGAAGTTGAACTTGGTCACACGGGCCAGACCGGAGATCCAACCTTCTTCGGCGTCGTACAAGTCAATATTGCCAGCATTTTCCTGAGCATCAATCTTGCAGCTCTTGTCGCGGCGAACGAACGTAACGGCCGTAACGGCCGTATCACGACGGCTGAATTCGTCACGGACAGAGCCAGTGCCAGCGTCAACCATGCTGATGAATCCACCACCGTTAACGGAAGGACCGGTGTTGTCCACGTTCAGAGTGAACAGGTTCTGGGCGTTCACAACGCTGCGGTTGCCCAGCTGATCGTAAGCCACAGCAAAGACGTCATAACGGCCGTCCTTCAGAGTCTTGGTATCAACAGTGATTTCGTAAGGGCTGTTATAGGAGGTACCCAGCAGCTTGGCATTATCGAAATCGGCCACACCATTGTTGGAGTTAGGGTCGGCATACCATTCCACGCGTTCCACTCCCGAAGCCAGGTAGCTGGTGCCGGTGGGGTTGTCACGCAAGGTGGAGAGGTTCTGGAAAGCCAGCTTGATGTTACCGTTGGCCCAGTTGCCCAGCTCATGGGTCAGCTCAGCATTGAGCTTACTCACAGGAATGATGTCCGGAACCTGAGGGCCCAGGTTATCAGGCACGATCAGGATGGACTTGGTGGTGTTTTCGTTGCCCTTCCAGTAACGCACAATCACGTACTGCTGCTCACCCTGACGGAGCTTGGCAGAATCGAAGGTCAAGCTACCGCTCTGATCACGGCTGTCGTAGATACGGTTGGCCGCGTTGAGATCGTCAGTAGTGGCGTTGGTGAAGACTTCGATGCGGTCAGCACCATTGGCCTGCTGCTGAGGATCAACCGTTACCTGGCCACGGACGTAGGTCACAATACGCTTCTTACCATTAACGTCCTGTTCCAGATTCAGAATCTTGTTCTGAGCGTCATTGTCACTGGTCAGACGGACATCACCAGCATTAGGATCAACAACCTTACCGTAGGTCAGGGTTACGCCCGTGTCGCGACCATTCACAACCACAGTCTTGGGAGCAGCCATCATGCCGTTTTGGGCCTTACCAGTGATGGTGTAGGTGCCATTGGGCAGCTTGATGGTGTCATTGTCATTGACGGTCTTGTCGCTCAGGCCCTGGATCTTGTAACCGTTCTGATCGGTTACAGTGATCTGAGCGTTGCTCACGCCTTCCAGGTCAATAGTGACACTGTATTCACTAACGGGGGTGGGTGCCGGCGTGATAGGACCCGTAGTAGTACCGGAGCCGGTTTCTGCGGGGGGTTGGTTAACGGGAGCAGAGTTCTGCTGTCCGCAGGAGGCCAGAGCCAGCACACCAGTCAGTACCAATAAAGCAGTTTTCTTATTCATACTTTCTCCTCTAGGCGGCACGATGGAATGAGGCTGCCGCGCCACTCAGGTCTTCCATCCACTTGCCTCACCAAGCGCCCAGCTTCTCACCATCGTGAAAGGGAATCCGAATCCAGTTGCCGAGTTTCCTGTTCAGAACCGACTTTTTTCCGGTAAGACCCGAAGCGTCAGGTTAGATCAAGATGAAATTCCTATTTGGAGGATAAAGCAGCGGTCGGGGGGTGTCAACATAATTTGCTCATTGACACAGGTACCCTCTTCAAAAGAAAAGAGGAGGCTTTCACAGACCAAGAGACGACCAATAGAGAAAAACTACTGCCTTGTTTTTTGTTGACATTCTTCTTACCTGACGGCTCAATTATTCTCATGAACGAATGACTAGGTAAGTCAATGCAGGTTTCATGAGCTGGGTTATTTGGGGTGAAGGGTGAGATGGAAACTCAGATCTCACGTCCCTGTCGGTCCAGCCACAGTTCCAGAATCTGCACCGCCGCCGCCTCGTCAAGGTCGTCGGCACCCAGGGCGCGGGCCCGCTGGGTGGTAAAGCGTTCGTCTTGATAGGATACCCGGTAACCTTTTTCTGCCAGCACCCGCCCAAAAGCGCGCACCCGGTCGGCCGAGGGGCTGGGAGCTCCATCGGTGCGTAGGGGCAAGCCCAGCACCAGCACCTCGGCGCCGGTGGCCTCCACTTTCAGCCGCACCGCTTTGAGGTCCAGCGGCAATCGCTTGCGGTCCACGCTGCCGCGCCCGAAAGCCAGCCGGCCCTGATTGACCGCAAAACCGATGCGGTGCTTGCTGACATCCAGCGCCAGGGCGACCGGCAGCGGTGAGGGTTGGGAAGTCATGCGGCCCATTCTAGGTGGCAGGGACGCTACGCTGTAGCCATGACACAACTGGTGCTGTCGCGTGACCAGGCCGGGGTGCGGACCCTGAGCCTGAACAACCCCGAACGACTCAACGCCCTGAGCGGCGAACTGGCCAGTCAGCTGCTGACGGCCCTGCAAGCTGCCGCCAACGACATAGCTGTGCGCGTGGTGGTGCTGACCGGCGAAGGCCGGGGCTTTTGTGCCGGCCAGGATCTGACCGAAGTGGCCGGGCCGTTGCTGCAGGGCCAGGGCCTGGACCTGAGCGGGCACCTGACCCGGCACTATCAGCCGGTGATTGAGGCCATCCGGGGCATGGACAAGCCGGTGATTGCCGCCGTAAACGGGGTGGCCGCCGGAGCTGGCGCCAGTCTGGCGCTGGCCTGTGACCTGCGGGTCAGCAGCAGCGAGGCGCAGTGGGTGCAGATTTTCTCCAACATTGCGCTGATTCCGGACGCCGGCAGCACCTGGTTCCTGCCGCAGCTGGTGGACTTTGGGCGGGCTTTTGAGCTGATGAGCCTGGCGGAGAAAGTCAGCGCGCAGCAGGCGCTGGAACTGGGCCTGTGCCAGCAGGTCTTCAGCGCGGACAACTTTGCCGAGCAGGCCCAGGCCTACGCCGAACAGTTCGCCGCGCGCCCTGCCCTGGCACTCGCCCTGACCAAACGGGCCCTGAACGCCGCCATGACCGGCACCCTGAGCGAGTCGCTGGCGCTGGAAGCCGAATTGCAGCAGCAGGCCGGCGAGAGCGCCGACTTCAGGGAAGGCGTGCAGGCCTTTATGGAAAAGCGTTCCCCCCGCTGGCGCTGAACGCAGCAAAGCCTCACCCCTGAAGTACAGCTCAGAGCCCCCGCCGAGGAAACGCAGGGGCTCTGAGTCAGTTGCGCCAAAGCTCAGTGGGCACTGGCCCAGTCGTCAGTTCCAGTCGCCGCCGGGTTTGGGACCGGTGCCGGGGTCCAGCGGTTCCAGCTGTAGCAGCCGGGCATGTTCCTGCCGGCGGCTGTCGTCAATCAGGTCGGCCAACGTGGTGCTGCCCAGCACGTCGCGCAGGGCCTGGTCCACCCGCTGCCACAGGTCCAGGGTGCCGCAGACATTGCGGCCGTCACAGATATGGTTTTCCTCGACGCACTCCACCGGGGCGATGCTGCCTTCCATCGCCGTGACCACCTCGTAGGCGGAAATCTGGTCGGCCGGCCGGGCCAGCTTGTAGCCACCGTAAGCACCGCGCACGCTCTTGATAAAGCCGGCGCGGCGCAGGTTGCTGGCGATCTGTTCGAGGTAATGCTGGCTGAGGTCCTGACGTTCGGCCACATCTTTCAGAGGGACGGCCCTGCCTTCAGTGCCCGGGGTTCCCCCGCCGCGCCCGATCTCGATCAGGGCGCGCAGCCCGTACTGTGCTTTGGTCGAAACCCACATGGCCTCATGATACGCGCAAAGCCCCGGCGGCAAATAGGGAGCAGGCGACAGCCCGCTCCATTACACTGGCCGCTGTGAACGTGCCCCTGCCGCCCGCCGCTGCCGCTCTTCACTCTCCTGCCGGCGTGCTGTTGCGGGCGCGGGCCGCTGGGCTGAAGCACCCGGCGCTGCTGGAATCGGCCGGGCCGCTGACCACTCACGGACGGTATTCCTTTTTCAGCGCGGCGCCGGTCCGGACCCAAGTGGTTCTGCCCGAGCGGCCGGCCGGCACAGGCTTTTTCCCCGCCTGGCTGGGCGGGCTGCACTACGAGGCGGCGCAGGCGTTCGGGCTCGCCGCCCACCCGCCCCAGGAGGAAGCAGGCTGGTGGGGCTTTTATCCGTCGGGGCTGGTGTGGGACCGCGAGGCAGGCACGCTGGAGGTGGCCGGCGAACCGCACCTGGACTGGGCCGCGCTGCTCTGCACGCCCCCGGCCACGCTGGAGCCGCTGCGCCTGGGGCCGCTCAGCCCCGATGATCTGGACTACCGCGCCGGGGTGCGGGCCATTCAGGAGTTGATCCGGGCCGGCGAGGTGTATCAGGTGAACCTCTCGCGCGGGGTGAGTGCGCCGGCCAGCGGCGACCCGCTGGACGCTTATCTGCGGCTGCGGGAACTGAACCCCAGTCCCTTTATGGCGTATCTGGAAACGCCGGGCAGCACCGTGGTGTCCAACAGCCCCGAGCGCCTGGCCTGCTGGGACGCCCCGAGCGGGCAGATTTCAGCGCGCCCGATTGCCGGCACCCGGCGGCGCGGCGACTCGCCTACCGAGGACGCCGCCCTGGAAGCCGAGCTGCGCGTAAGCCCCAAGGAACAGGCCGAACACACCATGCTGGTGGACCTGGTGCGCCACGACCTGGGCCGGGCCGCGGCTCCCGGCACGGTGCGGGTGCCGGACCTGATGCTCATAGAGCGCTACAGCCATGTGATGCACCTGGTGTCTGAAGTTGTGGCGGAAGCTGAGCCAGAAATGATGATGCGTGACCTGCTGGCGGCCACCTTTCCGGGCGGCACCATCACGGGCGCGCCCAAAGAGCGGGTCATGGAAGTGATTGCCGCGCTGGAACCTGGCCCCCGGCGCTGGTACACCGGCAGCGTGGGCCGGATTTGCGGGACTGGGGCCGACTTCAGCATCCTGATTCGCACAGCGGACTTCCGGCGCGAAGGCGCGGGCTGGCGCGTAACTGTGCGGGCCGGGGGCGGCACCGTGATCGATTCCGAACCGGACGATGAAGGCGAGGAAACGGTTCACAAGGCCCAGGCACTGCTGAACGTGCTGGCCGGACTGCCGGGCCGCGCCGCTCAGCCGCCCGCACCGCCTGCGCCGGGGACCGACTGGCACTCTCCGGCCGCGCCCACGCAGACACCACTGCGGGTGCTGCTGCTGGACAACCGCGATTCGTTTACCCACAACCTGCGCCACGACCTGCTGAGTCTGGGGGCAGCGGTAGAGGTGCGCAGTCAGGACGAGAACGCGGAGACGCTGCTGGCAAGCCGCCCCGACGCCGTGCTGGTCGGCCCCGGCCCCGGCACACCGGGGACAAGCGGCTGCACTCTGGCCCTGACTCGGCTCTGCCTGGAACGCCGTGTGCCGCTACTGGGGGTGTGCCTGGGGCATCAGGCACTGGGCGAAGTGCTGGGCGGGCGAGTGGTGCGCGGGCAACCCGTACACGGCCGCCCAGAAGCGATGACACATACCAGCAGCGGCCTCTGGGCAGGCATTCCGCAGGGAGCCGAGTTCGGGCGCTATCACTCGCTGGTGGTGGAGGGGCTGGATGGGGCGCTGGTCACGGCCAGAAGTGCGAATGGCGTGGTGCAGGCGCTGGACGTGCCGGGGCAGCCCGCCTGGTCGGTACAGTTCCACCCCGAAAGCGTGCTGAGCCCGTATGGCCGGGTGCTGCTGGGCAACTGGCTGCGGCTGGCGCAGGCTGCCGGGCAGGGCGGCTGAGATGATGGAGCTGTCCCCCCTGCCCCCGCAGCTGAACACACCGGCGGCGCTGCACGGCGCGAGTGCCTTTACCACCATTCGCACCTGCCGGGGTCAGCCGCTGCTGTGGGCCGAGCACCTGGGCCGGCTGGGGGGCACGGCGGCGCTGCTGGGACTTCCCGACCCGGCGGGGACACAGCCACCTGCGCTGGAAGCGCTGCCCTGGGGCCTGCTGCGCCTGACGCTGACAGCAGAGGAACTGTACTGGAGCCACGCGCCGCTGTCGCCGGGGCCAAAGCCAGTGGGCGGCGTAGACGTGCTGCTGACCGGCTGGGAGGTCCACCCCCAACTGGCCGCGCACAAGACCGGCAACTACCTGCCCTACCGCCTGGCCGGGGCCGAGGCACAGGCAGCGGGCGCCTTCGAAGGCTGGCTGCGGCTGGGCGACACTCTGGCCGATGGCAGCCGCACGGCGCCGGTGCTGCGGCTGGGCGGCGAACTGATCGTGCCGGCGGGCGGCCTGCCCAGCATCACGCGGAGCTACTGGCTGCGTGGGCAAGCCTTCAGCAAGCGGCCCGTAGGCCTGGCCGAACTGCGCCGCGTCACCCACGCCTGGATTTGCGGCAGCGGTGTGGGCGTCATACCCGTGCGCGGGCTGTGGTTGGGGCCGGGGGAGCAGCGGAGGCTAGAGGTGCAGTGGCCGCAGGAGGCGGATGCAGTGACCAGGTGGCCGGAATCGTAAGCGGCAAGTTGGTGAAAAGGGGCGGGCCTCATTCTCGGTCAAGCGGTGGCAGCTGCACCTTTCGTTGTACGGCCCGCACTGCGCCATAGTGTCCCGTCAGTACATCCTCTAGCGCGGCAGCCACGTCGGGCAGCAAAGGCTGCCGCTGCGCCAGGTCTGTAGGCAGCAGCCAAAGCACCTCGGCAACCTCATCAGGGTCGGGGGCAGCGACTGCGCCGGGAGATTCACACTCACCGTGAAACACATACGCGTAAATATCCGGCCACCCACCGCCCTGCAGGGTGTAAATGCCGACAATACCTGTCAGCCTCACAGCCAGACCCACTTCTTGCGGCCTCACGCACAGCGGCCTGCTGGGACGTCTCATCTGCTTCTACCACGCCGCCCACCCAGTCCCAGAAGCCCAGGCCATAGCTCTGGCGCAGCGCCAGTACGGCACCATCTTCGCGCTGAATCAGTACGGCGGCACACTGCCCAGGGGCACTCATGACTGCCCCATCAAAGCCGCCACCGCCTCCTCTTTCCCTTTCGCCTCTACCTCAATCCAGGGCACGTCGGCGTAGGCAGCGGGCACGTCGGCAATCAGGTAGGAGTGGCGGCGGTCGTGCGGACCGTCGATGCCGTTGCTGAGGTGCACCAGCTGCCACTCGGGCGGCTGCCAGGTGGCGCGGGCACGCAGCGTCCATTCGCGGATGCTGGGATCATCAAAGCCGCTCAGCCGCCCGTGAACCACCTGATGGTGGGCGTCAAACACAAAAGGCGTGCCGGTGGCCTCGCAGACTGGCAACAGATCGGCAGCCCCGAAAGCGCGTTCGTCGTTTTCCAGGCCCAGGCGCAGGCGGATGGCATCTGGCAGGTCGGGAATCAGCGCCTGCAACTCGGCGCCGCGCCCGCCCTTGCCGCCGTGCAGCAGCAGCAGGTTCCAGCCCGAGCGCTCCAGGCCCAGCGCGTCCATCACGCGGGCATGCACGCCCAGCGCATGCAGGCTGCTCTCGCGCACCTCAGGCCGGTCACTGTTCAGGACAATGAACTGCTCCGGGTGCATCAGCGTGCGGATGCCTGCCGCCGCGAAAGCCGCGCCCGCCGCCTGCAGCTCGCCGCTGAATTCGGCAAAGACCTCGCCGGAAATCTCGTCTGCGGTGCCGCCGTGCCGCAGGTCCAGCATGGGAAAGAGGCTGCTGCTCAGCCGGTAAAGCTGAATGCCCCGCGCCGCGCAGAACTCGGCGGCGGCCCGCAGCCGGGCAATATTGGCGCCGTAGATGTCGCGCAGCTTCTCGCGCCGCTCGCTTTCACTCAGGGCCAGGTAGCGGGTGCGGGTCACGGTGCGGAAGCGCACCTCGGGGCCCACCGTCATGCAGACCAGACCGTAAGCGGGGGAGCCGCCGGCGGGGGCGGAGCGGGGAGCAGCAGAAGTCATTCACCCACCCTAACCCAGCCGCTCGCCGGGGCCTCTACAGCGAAGAGACACGGCGCTGGACAGCGTGGCTTCCCACAAGCATGAATAAACCGTGACGGCCAGCCGGTCTGCCCCCCCCTTGGTACACTGGACTCCGGTTGGGGCCGGTCCTTGCGGGGCCGGTGTCCGAGGGACAGCCTCTGCCCCAGCGGCAGACAGGCTGGGTATCACGGGGGGGTGATGCCGGGGCTCTTTTCGGGCAGAGACCTGGCGTCCAGGAACAGCTGGAGCAGTTCAGGCGGCCAGAACGCGGCACGGTGCGGTCTGCCCGGCTGCTCTACTATCGGAAAGAGCAAAAGCAATGTTCAGGCCCCAGAGGCCGGTCGGTCCGGCCCCCGCAGGCCCCGCCAGCGACAGGCCCAGTCAGGCCAGAGCGGCGCCGGCCTTCTTCGCTCAGCTTTCCCGAACTTTCACCACTTCCAGGAGGGCTATGACTTTTACAACTGCCACGCACACCCTGCCGCAGCCGGCTGACTTGGCCCGCCCCGGCACTTGCGCCCGCCGGCCCGGCGAAAGAGGCCGGCCTTGATTCTCGCCGTTTTCTTTCCCTTCGTGATGGCCGCCGTGGTGGCCTGGGCCGGGCTGCGGCTGGGCCGCCGCACCGGCTATCTGGCCGCGCTGGGCTTCGTGCCCGCGCTGCTGCTGGCGCTGCCGCTCGCCGGAATGCCCGGCGCCGCGCCGCTGCGCGAGGCCATCTCCTGGGTGCCCTCGCTGGGGCTGGAACTGGGCTTCCAGGGTGACGGCTTTTCGCTGCTGTTCTCGGTCCTGATCGGCACCATCGGAACGCTGGCCACCCTGTATTCGGTCAGTTACCTTTCCAGCAATGAACGCTTTGCCCGCTTTTATGCCTACCTGCTCCTGTTCGGTGGCTCCATGCTGGGACTGGTGCTCAGCGACAACCTGATCGGGCTATTCGGCTTCTGGGAAATGACCTCTATCACATCGTTCTTGCTCATCGGGCTGTGGCACGCCCGCGCCGCCGCCCGCGACGGGGCCATCAAGGCTTTTCTGGTCTCGGCGCTGGGCGGGCTGGCGCTGCTGGCCGCCGTGGCGATCATTGGCACCGCCGGGGGCAGCTACAACCTCTCGGAAATCAATCTGGCGGCGCTGCAGGCTTCGCCGCTGTTTATTCCGGCCATGCTGCTGACCTTACTGGCCGCTTTTACCAAGTCGGCCCAGCTGCCGTTTCACCTGTGGCTGCCCACCGCCATGGAAGCACCTACCCCAGTCTCGGCCTTCCTGCACTCGGCCACCATGGTCAAGGCAGGCGTGTTTCTGGTGGCCAAGTTCGGGTTGCTGTTCGGTGGGCATCCGCTGTGGGCCGGTATCATCGTGCCGGTGGGGCTGGCCACCATGACCTGGGGCAGCTACCTCGCCATGCGCCAGACCGACCTCAAGGCGCTGCTGGCCTTTTCCACCATCTCGCAGCTGGGCCTGCTGATGAGCCTCTACGGGCTGGCCGACGCCGAGGGCCGCTTTGCCGGCACGGCACACCTGCTCAACCACGCGGCCTTCAAAGCGGCACTGTTTTTCGTGGTGGGCATCGTGGACCACGAGACCGGCACCCGCGAGATTCCGCAGCTGGGCGGCTTGCGCCAGGTGTTTCCCATCACTTTCGTGCTGGCCATTGTCGCTTCGCTGAGCATGGCCGGGCTGCCGCCGCTGGGAGGTTTCATTTCCAAGGAACTGTTCTTCGAGGCGATGATTCATCACGGCCTGCCGTTCATCTTGGTGGCGGTGGTGGGCAGTGCGCTCACCATCGCTTACAGCATCCGCTTTATCAGCGTGTGGTTCGGTGAACTGAAGCACCCCGGCAAGGAACGCCCCGAGCGCCCCAGCAACGCCATCTTGGCCCCGGCCGCCGTACTGGTGGCCGCCGCCGTACTGTTCGGGCTGTGGCCGCACTCGGTGGAAGTGCTGGTAGACAAGGTCAGCGCCATGCTGCAGTTCAGCGGATACCGCCCGCATCTGTCACTGTGGCACGGCGTGACCCCGGCTCTGGTCGCCACGCTGGTTACCTGGGCCATCGCCGCATTCGTGTGGTGGCGCCGGGACGAATTTGCCCGGATTCAGCAGCGCCTGACGCCCAGCTGGAACGCCAACACCGCCTATTACGGCTTCAAGGAATGGGTGGATATCGTGGCGACCGCCGTGGTTCTGCGCACTCAGGGCCTGGCCCTGCCCAGTCAGCTGCGCTGGACCCTGACCGCCGCGTTCGCGCTGGGCGGCTACGCGCTGCTGCGGCAGGTGCCGCCGCTGCACCTGGAAATCCAGCTGTCGCTTGGCCTGCTGCTGATCGTGACGCTGCTGCTGGCCGGCGCCGTCGGCGTGAGCCTCTCGCGCAACCGCCTGACCTCGGTGGTGCTGATGGGCCTGACCGGCTTCGGCTCCTCGGCGGCGTTCCTGGCCTTCCGGGCGCCCGACCTGGCCCTGACCCAGATGGTGATCGAGACCGTCACGGTGATTCTGTTCCTGCTGGCATTCCGCTACATGCCGGGCATCCGGGCGCTGGCGCGCACCCGGGCGCAGTACGTGATGGACCTGGTAATCGCCCTGAGCGCCGGGGTGGGCATCATGGCTTATCTGATGTCGGTGCATCCTGGCCTGGCCGAATCTATCGCGCCCTACTACCTCCAGCACGCCTATACCGGCGGCGGCGGCAAAAACGTGGTCAACGTGACCCTGGTGGACTTCCGTGGCTTCGATACCATGGGCGAAATCACGGTGGTGGGCATGGTGGCCCTGACAGTGCTGGCGCTGCTGCGGCTGGGCAAGCCCGGGCACGCCCAGACCGAATACGATACCGCCGACCCCACCGCCAACATGGCGCTGATTCCCACCCGGCAGGAACGCGAGCACATCCGCGAGCAGCTGATTGAAAGCGGCACCCTGAGCGCCCCGCAGACCCTGCGGTCGCGCCGCGCCAGCCGCAAACGGCAGCAGCAGAAAAAACAGACCCGCCCCGCCCGCAAAGGAGGCCAGAAGTGAGCCCGAAGCCTTCAGGCAAGGCCAAAAAGTCGCGCCGGCGTAAGGAGCGCAGCGTCACCACCACGCGGGCGCCCAAGGAAAACGTGTGGGACACCCTGCTGAGCGACCCCGACCCCGAGGAGCAGGGCGGCATCCACTCCACCGGCTACGAGTCGCTGGCGTCTTCAGTGGTCAACGACCCGATTCTGAAAACGGTGGCCCAGCCGACTTTCGCGCTGATCGCCATGTTCACGCTGCTGCTGTTCTGGCGCGGCCACCAGCTGCCGGGCGGCGGCTTTGCGGGCGGAGCCATGATGGTCTGCGCCCTGCTGCTGCACCGCATCGCCACCGGGCGCAGCGCCGTGGACTTCAACTTTACCCGCCTGATTCCCACCGGGCTGGCCATCTCGTTTATGACCGGGCTGGTGCCTTATCTGCTGCACGGCTTTTTCCTCAAAAGCAGCTACGGCTACCTGTACACCCGGCTGACCGGCGAGTTCGAGTGGGCCTCGGCCATGGCATTCGACCTGGGCGTGTTTCTGCTGGTGGTGGGCGGCGGCATGACCATTGCCGGCGAACTGATCGATATCGACCCCAAAGAGGTCGTGGAAGGAGACCGCTGAGTGGAACCTCTGTTTGCCCTGGTGATTGGCGTCCTGATTGCCGTGGGCGTGTTTCTGCTGCTGTCGCGCGTGATCGTGCGGGTGGTGATTGGGCTGTCGTTTATCTCGTATGGGGTGAACCTGGCGATTCTGACGGCCGCCGGGTTGCACCCCGACCGCTCGCCGCCCCTGCTGAGCCTGGACGGTCCTTACGTGGACCCGGTGCCGCAGGCCCTGATCCTGACCGCCATCGTGATCGGGTTTGCCACCACCGCGCTGCTGCTGGCGGTGGCAATCCGCGCCTATCAGGTGGCGGGCCACGACGACGTGGCAGCTTTCGGGGACAACCTGGCCGACGACCCCGGCAACCCCGACGGCACGCCCGCCGACGCCGAACACCCCAGCCCCGATATTCCCGATACCGAACACTACGAAGAAGCCCCCTCGCCCAGCGACCTGATTATCCTCAGCGCCCGCTCGCAGCTCAGCCCACGCGGCCCCCGCGCCGTGAAGGTGCCGCCGGCGGCCAGCCCTGAACCAACTGAAAACGTAGCGGCTGGAACTGGGCCAGCCGAACAGGAAAAGGCAGATGATATGGACGACACCAGCACCCCGCAGGGAGGCCCACAGTGAACCCAGCTGATCTGGCCCTGGCCTTGCCGGGCACCGAAAATCCCTGGGTGGCGGCGCCCATTCTCACCGCGCTGGGCACGGCGCTGCTGCTGCTGATTCCGATGCGCCGCAGCCTGAGGGCCGTGCTCTCGGTGCTGGGCACCCTGGCGATGCTGGCCGCCAGCGCCTCTCTGGTCAGCGTGACCAGCGGCGGCGCCGTGCTGAGCAGCTCGATGGGTGCCTGGCCGGCGCCGTTCGGCATCGTGCTGGTGGCCGACCGCCTGGGCGCCTGGATGAGCCTGATGACCGGCCTGAGCGCCCTGATGAGCATGCTGTACGCCGCCTTCAACCCCGACCGGGTACGCGAGAAATACGGGCTGTTCTCGCTGTTTCACTTTCTGTTTGCCGGCGTGCAGATCTCCTTTCTGACCGGTGACCTGTTCAACCTGTTCGTGGCCTTCGAGGTAATGCTGGTGGCCAGTTACGGCCTGACCGTGCTGGGCAGCACCCGCGAGCAGCTGCGCGAAGGCTTTCGCTACATCGTGATGAACCTGAGTGCCTCGGCGCTGCTGGTCGCCACCTGCGGGCTGATTTACGGGCAGCTAGGCACCCTCAACATGGCTCACCTGGCGCAGCGCTCGGCCGAACTGGGCCCCACCCCGGCCGTGACCGCCCTGAGCGTGCTGCTGCTGGTGGTGTTCGCGGCCAAGTCGGCGCTCTTTCCGCTGGGATTCTGGCTGCCGGGCACCTATCCGGCGGTGCCGCCGGCGGTGGGCGCTTTTTTTGCCGCCATTCTGACCAAAGTGGGAGTCTACGCGCTGGCGCGCACCTTCAGCACCATCTTTGTGGCTGAGCCTGAAATTGCTCAGAACATCCTGCTGGGTCTGGGCACCGTCACCATGCTGTACGGCGCGCTGGGCATCCTCTCGCAGCGCGAGTGGCGCCGGGTGCTGGCCTTCTCGGTGGTGTCCTCGGTGGGGTATCTGGCATTCGGCCTGGGCATTGGCACACCCGAGGGGCTGAGCGCGGCCATGTACTACATGGCAATCAGTATTCTGGTCACCACCGCGATGTTCCTGCTGGCCGGCGTGGCCGAGCGCGACACCGGCACCTCTTACGTCGCGGTGCGCGGCATGCTGGAACACCGCCCCCTGATGGCCGCCATCTTCCTGTTCGGGGCGCTGACCATCGCCGGATTGCCGCCCACCGGCGGCTTTATCGCCAAGTTTGCGCTGGTGCAAGCGGCGCTGGCCCGGGGTGGCTCACTGGCCTACCTGGGTGTGTTCAGCGCGCTGGCCAGTTCGCTGGTGATTCTCTACGCCATGCTGAACGTCTGGCGCACCTTTTTCTGGGGCAAGCAGCGCAGTGACCGGCCGCTGACCCCGCCCCCGCTGTATCAGGCGGCGCCGATGTACCTCGCTATGCTGAGCGTGGGCGGCGCCACCCTGCTGGCCGGGCCGATGAACCGCCTGACCAGCGAAATGGCCCGCGAGCTGCATACTCCGCAGCACTACATTCAGGGCGTGCTGGGGGACCGGCCGGTGGTGATTCCCCCGGCGCCAGTCAAAGCGCAGAATGACGAGGAAGCTGCCGGACACGGCAGTCAGAGCGGCCAAGCGGAGGTGCACCCGTGAGAGGACTGACCCTGAACCTACTGGTGGCTTTTGTGTACGCCCTGCTGATGGGTGACCTGGGCATGCGCGAGTGGCTGACCGGTTTTCTGGTGGGCTTCTTGATTCTGACGCTGTTTCCCCGGGCGCTGGGCACCGAGCTGTACGTGGCGCGGGTGCGGGCGGTGAGCCGCTTCGCCTGGTTTTTCATCAAGGAACTGACCTGGGCCAACATTCAAGTGGCCCTGATGGCGCTGCAGCCGCGTCCGCACCTGACCCCCCTGATCGTGGCGGTGCCGCTGCGGCTGGAAGGCGAGGCGGCACAGACTATGCTGGCCGCCACCATCACCCTGATGCCCGGCACGGTAGCGATGGGCTTTAACCCCGAGCGCACCGTGATGTACTCGCATGCCATCGGGATTCCTGACCCCGGCGACGCCCGCGCCTCGGTGACCAAGGTTGAGGACTATCTGCTGGACATCATTGACCCACTGGGCCGGGCTGCGGCCCATGCCGGCCCACGCGCCCAGGAGGTGCGCTCATGATCATCAACCTTTCCCTGGTCATCGTGACCCTTTCGGCCATTTTGGTCACTTTCCGGGTGCTGCGCGGCCCCAGTTGGGGTGACCGCATCATGGCCTTCGACTTCCTGAGTGTGAATCTGGTGGTGCTGTTCGTGCTGTTCGCCGCCAAAACCCACCTGCTGGTGATGCTGGACGCCGCGCTGCTGCTCTCGCTGCTGGGCTTTCTCAGCACGGTGGCGCTGGCCCGCTACCTGCTGCTGGGCCGGGTGATGAAATGAACCTCCAGGCCTGGGACATCAACCTCTGGCGCGACATTCCGGTGCTGTTCGGGTCCATCTTCGTGTTTGCGGCGGCCGTGGGCGTCATCCGCTTTCCCGACCTGTACAGCCGCCTGCACGCCAGCTCCAAGCTGGTTACGCTGGGCTCGGCCGGGATTTACCTGGGGGTGGCCGCAGATCTCGTGGACCCCACCGCTTTTACCCGGCTGCTGGCGGTGCTGCTGTTTCAGTTCCTGACCTCGCCGCTCAGCGCGTACCTGATCGCGCAGGCCAGCTACCTGCGGGGGCTGCGGGCCCACCTCTCGCAGCCGGAACACGGCCAGCCGGACGAGTGGGACATATTCAGCGCCGCGCAGGACTTCAGCCGCCGGGCCGGTGCCGAAGCGGCCCAGGGACAAACACGCGCTGTGGCGCAGACCCAGTCACACGCTCAGGCCGCCGCCCAGTCTCAAGCACTGGACGATGCACATACGCGGGCCGGGCCGGGCTGAACGCTGCCCCGCTTCTCCCTCCTTTCCCCCTGCTGCCCACCTCCGGGCGCGGGGGTTTTTGCTGACCCAGACATACTGCGGCGCTGGCCCGGAAGCACAAAAAAGGTGCCCAGCACACGCAGTAAAGCTGTAAGACGCCGGCGCCTAAGCTGGGGCCCATGACTGGACCCACTTTCCCTGCCCAGCCGGCCCCCGGGCACCCGGCCGGCACCACGCCGGCGCCGGCTGCAGCCACCCCCGAAACCACCAAACAGACCTTCGACCGGCTGCTGACCGACATGGTGCACCGCGGCGCTTCGGACATTCACCTGCGGGCCGGCAGCGCCCCCGCCGCCCGCATTGACGGCGAAATCCAGCGGTTCGGTGAGGAGCGGCTGAGTCCGCAGATGACCGAGGACTTTGCCAAGGTCATGCTGCCCACCCAGCTGATGTGGGGCACCTTCGTGGAAAAGCGCGATCACGACTTTGCCTACTCGCTGCCGGGCGTGGCCCGCTTCCGCGTGAACGCCTATTTTCAGCGCGGCAGCGTGGGCCTGATCATGCGCGTGATTGAGGATAAACCGATTCCCACCTTTGAGGAACTGGGCTTGCCGCTGGAGGTGTTCGAGGAACTCTCCCGGCACGAGCGCGGCCTGATTCTGGTGACCGGCCCCACCGGCTCGGGCAAGACGACCACCCTGGCCAGCCTGCTGGACCACATCAACGCCCGCGACGCCGTGAACATCGTGACGCTGGAAGACCCCATCGAGGTGCTGCACCGCGACAAGAAAGCCATGATGATTCAGCGCGAGCTGGGCGCCGACACCCAGAGCTTTTCCAACGGCCTGCGCGCCGCCATGCGCCAGGACCCCGACATCATCCTGATCGGCGAGATGCGCGACAAGGAAACGGTGGAAGCGGCCCTGAGCGCTGCGCAGACCGGGCACCTGGTGTTCAGCACCCTGCACACCCAGGACGCCATGCGCTCTATCAACCGCATCATCGACTTTTTCCAGCCGCACGAGCGCGAGCAGATTCGCCAGGGCCTCAGCGAAAGCCTGGTGGCGATCGTCAGTCAGCGGCTGCTGCCCCGCAAGGGGGGCGGCCGGGTGCTGGGCATGGAAATTCTGCTGGGCACGCCGATTGTCAAAGAAAGCATCAAGGACCCCGAAAAGCAGGAAGACATCAAGCATGCCCTGCTGGAGGGCGGGATGCGCGGTATGCACACCTTCGACCAGCACTTGGCCCGGCTGGTCCACGAGGGCCTGATGGACGAGGACGAGGCCATGCTGGCCGCCACCAGCCCCCACGAGCTGAAGATCATGCTGATGCAGGGCCAGTACTGAGCTCAAGCTATTTCTGAATGACAGGCGGGGGCAGCCCATCATCTGACCGCCCCCGCCTGTTCCTGCATCTTCCACGCCGCTCAGCTGCCGGCGATGTCCCTCAGCAGGGCGCTGACCGCTTTGGCATCAGCCTGGCCGCCGGTCGCCCGCATGATCTGGCCCATGAAAAAGCCCTGGAGCGCCTTTTTGCCGCCGCGGAAAGCTTCGGCCTCGGCGGGGTGGGCGGCCAGTACCTCGTCCACCACCCGCCGCAGTTCGCCCGTATCGGACACCACCTGCAGGCCTTCGCGCGCCACGATCTCGGCCGGAGCCTCACCGCTCTGCACAGCGCGGTCCAGCACGTCGCGGGCAATCCGGCTGCTGATGCGGCCGCCGGCCAGCAGTTCGGCCAGCGCGGGCAGGTCTGCCGGGTTCAGGCGGGAGGCGCCACCGCGCAGGGCGCCGGCCAGGTCATTGACCAGCCAGGCCGCCACCTGCGCCGCGTGCGCTCCGGCACCCGCCTGTGCAAAAGCCGCGCCCAGTTGCGGATCACGGGCCAGCGCAATGGCGTCTTCGGCGCCCACGCCCTGGCCGCGCAGGCGGTCCATCTCGGCCTGTTCCTCGGGGGTAAAGTCGGGAGCCTTGGCCTCGGCGGAAACGGCCGGAGCAGCGGGCCGGGCAACACTTTTCTGCGCCGGAGCACTCTTGGACCCACCGCTCTGGCCTCCATTACTCTGGGCCCCGCCGCTCTGGCCCCCACCGCTCTGGGTCTTCTTGCCCCAGGTGTCCTTGAGGGTGATGATGCGGCCAAACACCAGCCCTTCCTCGCGGCTGTCCACCGGGTCGCGCCAGAAGTAGCCCTGCCGCTCGAACTGGTAGCGGGTGTCCTGCGGGTTGTCCAGCAGGCTGGGTTCCACGAAACCGTGGGTCACCCGCAGCGAGGCGGGGTTCAAGAAGCGGGTAAAGTCGCCGCTCACCGGGCGGTCACCCTCGTGGCTCATGCCCTCGGGGTCAAAGTCGGGGGCTTCCGGGCCGGCAGCCGGGTCCTCCACGTTCTCGCCTTCGGGGTTGGGCACCCGGAACAGCCGGTCATACAGCCGGAACTCGGCCGGCACGCTCTGGCCGGCGCTGACCCAGTGAATCACGCCGGCGGCGCTGGCCGTATCCGGCTGCAGGCTGGCCCGAATCAGCTGTGGCTGGCCCTGCTCATCCAGCTCTACCTCGTCGGCGCGGATGATACCGGCGCCGCGCAGGCGTACCGTGCCGCCCCGGGTCAGCCGCTTGAAGCCCTTGGGCGGGTCCAGCGCAAAGTCGCTCTTTTCGATATAGATTTCGCGGGTCAGCGGCACTGCCCGCACCGCCTCTTCGGGAGCCACCCGGCGGCCGTCCGGCAGGCTCACCAGACCGTCGGGCGAGAGGGCCACCACGTCGTGCGGCCAGTAAGGCAGGCTGAGGGTCTGGGGTTCTTCCAGGTTGGTCAGCTCCACCTTGAGCGGCTCCAGCACCGCCATCACGCGGGGGGCGCGGGCGTTCAGGTCACCGCGCACCGCGTTCTCGTACACCGCCAGGTCCACCGTGCGGTTGGTGCGGTTCACGCCAATGCTGGCGGCAAAAGTACGCACCGCTTCGGGCGTCACACCCAGCCGGCGCTGGGCGCGCAGGGTGGGCATCCGGGGATCGTCCCAGCCACCGACCCGGCCTTCCTCGATCAGGCGGCGCAGCTTGCGCTTGGAAGTGATGGTGTATTCCAGCCCCCGGCGCCCGAACTCGTACTGGTGCGGGCGGGGGTCAAAGCCCAGTTTCTCCATCAGCCAGTCGTAGATGGCGCGGTTGTCCACGAATTCCAGGCTGCACATCGAATGGGTCACGCCTTCCAGGGCGTCTTGCAGCGGGTGCTGGAAGTCGTACATCGGGTAGATGCACCAGTCGCCGGCGCGGTAATGTGGCACGTGCAGAATGCGGTAAAGCGCCGGATCACGCAGTTTCATGTTAGGGCTGGCCAGGTCGATTTTGGCGCGCAGCAGGTGTTCACCGTTGCCGAACTCGCCGGCCCGCATCCGCCGGAACAGGTCCAGGTTCTCCTCCACGCTGCGGTCCCGGTAAGGGCTGGGCGTGCCGGGCTGGTCGGGCGTGCCGCGCAGGGCGGCCATCTCCTGCGGCGTCACGCTGTCCACGTAAGCGTCGCCCTGGCGAATCAGCTGCTCGGCGTACTCGTAATAACGCTCGAAATTGTCGGAAGCGTAGTAGAAATTGTCTCCCCAGTCCCAGCCCAGCCAGCGCAGGTCGTCGGCGATGGCGTCCACGTACTCCTGGGTGGCGAGTTCCGGGTTGGTGTCGTCCATCCGCAGGTGGTAGCGCCCACCGTACTGCCGCGCCGTCTGGAAATCCAGAAAAGAGGCGAAGACGTGCCCGAGGTGGGCGTAGCCGCTGGGCTCAGGCGGAAAGCGGGTCACGACCTGCGGGTATTTGCCGCTCGCCAGGTCGCGCTCGATGATTTCGGTGATGAAGTTGGGAGCGACGCGGGGGGCGGCAGCGGCCGCGTTGGCCGCAGGAGCAGAATCAGGGTCAGGGCCGGTCATCTGCCCAGAATAAGGCGTGGGGGCGCCGGGATGTAGGCGCGGACTCTGCCGGCTGTTGCCCGGGCGAGCCGCACTGCTAAACTGCCGACATGCGTTCCCTGACCTTGCCCCTGACCCTGACCGCCCTGCTGCTGCCGGCCGCCGGCGCCCAGTCGTTCGGCATCTACGGCCACAGCGACCTCAGCGGCAGCGGCGCGGGAGTGCAGGTACAAAATGCCCCCAGCGCCGCCGGGGCCTGGCGCCTGAGCCTGGACGCTGGCCTGAACAGCGCAGGAGGAGGCAGCGCCGAGCTGGCGGCCGACCGGCTGAGCCGCCTGGGCCGCGCCGGCACCCAGAACTACTGGGGCGCCGGTGTCTTTGCCGGCGTGCGTGGCCTCAGCGGCAACGCGGCCAGTGACCAGGGCCTGTTCGGCGGCGCCCGCGGGTTTGTGGGCAGCGAACTGCCGGTAGGCGGCGGCCGCCTGTTCGGTGAGCTGGGCGTGCAGGCGGCCGTCACCCAGACCCGTTACAGCGATGTCGGCGTGGCTGGCGGCTTGTTTCCGCTGGTGCGCGCCGGCGTGCGCTTCTGAAGGCTGGACCACTCCTGCAAGCAGTGCTGGCCAGCGCCCTGCTGACCCTGGGGCTGCTCACGCTGGCCTTGCCGCTGCTGTTCGGCTGGCTGGTATCGGACCCGGCGCGGCGGGAGTGGGTGCTGGCTCTGCCGGGGTTGGAAGGCATGGGCGGCGGCCCGAATCAGCTGTGGGCGCTGGTGGGCTGTCTGCTGCTCGCCGCGTTGCTGCTGGGCGCTGGCCTGGCACTGCTGCGGCGGCAGTAACACACAAACGTCGGAAAGCACAAAAAAACAGAGAGCCATAGCCCTCTGTCTCCTGGGTTCCTGTGCCTGAATCGCGCGCTCAGCTGGCCGCCGGCACCTCGGCGGCCGGTTCGCTGGTCGCTTCGGCGCGGCGGCTACGGCTGGAGCGTTCGGGACGCGGCTCAGCCGCAGCAGCGGTGGCGGCTTCCTCAGCGGCCGGCTGCGCTTCGGCGCGAGTCTCGGTGCGGGCCGGCACTTCAGGGCGGGCCGGGGCCGCGCTGCCCGCGTCACTCAGGCCCAGGCGTGCCAGAGTTTCCCCGAAGGCGGCCAGGGCGGGGCTGGCCTCGATGTCGGCCACGGCGCGGGCGTTCAGCGCCTTGAGCTCCTCGCGGGTCACGGCATACTCGGGGGCCTCGTGGCCCTTGAGGGTGTGCATCAGCATGTAGGCGTCTTCGGCAGTGACAGTGGCGCCCTTGGAGGTGTGAATGACCGGGTCGGTGGTCATGTCGTTGCCCACCAGGGTGATGGCTTCCGGGGAAATCAGGGTCACGCGGTCACCGCGTTCTTCCATGTGGGCCGCCAGCTGCAGCAAGCCGCGCAGCGAGGCCATATGGCTGAACAGTTCCAAGTGGGGCAGCATGGCCCCGGCTTTCTTGAGCAGGTTCTCCATGCCTCCAGTATTTATGTAAATAGCAGAATTATCAAGCCCCAATCCTTAATGAACAGATGGAGGGCAGCCACCTTCCGGCAGCCGGGCTGGCCCTAACCTGCGGGTATGATCTCTTCTTCTCTGCCTGATGCCCCCCCGCCTGAAATAACCGTCCGCCGCATCACCGACCCGAACGACCCGGCGCTGGACGCCTTTGCGCAGGTCCAGCAGAGCAGCTATTACGCCCCCGACACCCTGATTCCGCCGCAGATGTTCCCGGAGCTGGTGGCCGGGCGGGGTGCGGGCCGCCTGGACCGGCTGCTGGTGGTACAGAACGCGGGCGGCGAGGTGCTGGGCGGCACCCTCTATCACCTGCTGCCGGGCGCAGGGTTCAATTCGTTCATGGGTGTGGCGGCGCCGGCGCGGGGCCTGGGCGTGGGCCGGGCGCTGCACCGGGCCAGCCTGGCCGACGCGGCAGCACACGGCCGGGCCGGGATGTTTGCCGACAGCGTGTACGCGGCCCGCCAGAGCCCGGCAGAACGCGCCGCCGAGCAGCGAACCGGCACCGACGCGCAGCAGCGGCGGCAGGCACTGCATGCTCTGGGCCTACGCGCAGTGGACCTGGCCTACTGGCAGCCGGTGGGCGGCCCGGACGGTGGCCCGATTCAGGATCTGGACCTGCTGTATGCGCCGCCCGACCCGCAGCAGAGCACCGTGGCGCTGGCCTTGGTGCTGGAGGTGCTGGGGGCCTACTGGCATGGCTGGCTAGGAGAAAAGCGCACCGCCGCCGAGCTGGCCGGCCTTCGCGCACGGGCAGGTGGGGATGAACTGGCGTTGCTGCCCGCCACCCAGACACCGGGGTACTGGTCTTAAGCGACTGGTGCTTCCTGAGAGGAAACTGGGCTGGACCTTGCAGTGGACCCGTCTCAGACGCTGAAATTTGAGTTTCCAGAATGAGCCGAAGGGGCGCCGCTCAAAGTTGCCTCCCGCCGCCTTAAGCGCGTGTTAACTTCACCAGCAGACGCATGGAGACTCCAGAACAAGGCCCACCCCCCGCGCCCACCGTGCCACTTGGACGGTCGACCAGCCCCCCGGTGGCTGCGGCCGCTGCTCCTGCCACTGCCCGCTCAGAGCGCCCGCTGCAGAACCTGCTGGACGACTTCAAATCGCTGCCTTTCGAGGTGCTGTTTCCGGTGCAGCGCTGGCTGGGTGACCGGCCCTGGAAGCTGCGCTGGGTGCAGGCGCTGCTGTTCTTTGCCCTGCTGCCGCTCGGTCTGAGCCAGTTCTGGGGCGATGATGCCCAGATTCATGACGCAGCCTGGGCCATCGGCAGTTACTTTGCGCTGCTGTGGAGCTACGTGCTGTGGCTGATCGTTCAGCCCGGCAGCATCAAGCGCCGGAATATTCTGATTCCTACAGTTTTTACCGCTGTCGTGGGGGTTCTGCTGGTGCTGTTCCTGCAAAAGCTGCCCTTTATCAGCCTGCTGTACAGCGCCACCGAATGGGATTTCAGCCCAGCCAGGCTGCTGGGCTTTGTGGCCGGCGTGGGCGCCGTCGAGGAAGGCGTCAAGCTGCTGCCCATCTGGTGGCTGGCCGTGAAGCTCAAGGAGATTCACACACCCAGGGAAGCGGCTTTTTACGCCGGGCTGAGCGGGCTGGCCTTCGGCGTCGCGGAAGCTGTGGTCTACTCGATCGCCTATACCGACGCCAACCTGTACAGTCAGTTTTACGGCCTGTCCGGAGACGGGAACTACGTGATCATGGAGTTCCTGCGGCTGATCACGCTGCCTTTTCTGCACTGCGTCTTCAGCGGGATTGCTGGGTACTACCTGGGCTTGAGCCTGCTGGCCCCGCAGCGGCGGACTGCCCTGCTGCTGCTGGGTGTGGGGCTGGCCGCCACCATCCACGGCTTTTACGACTTCTTCGCCGGCACCTGGCTGGGCGTCGCTGTCGCGGCCATCGCCATTCTGATGTTCGTCGCCTACCTGCGCAGCGCCGAGCAGATCACCCAGCACATCACTGGGCAGGGGCAGGCTCCCGCTGCTGCCCAGCCGGCCGCCGCGCCCCTGGAAAAGCCTCTAGAGCAGGAAGTTACGCCTTAAGCGTCTCCGGAGTCCTCGCTTCCAGTCAGAAGCCAGGCGCCGCGCTGCGTCTGGCCATTATGAGTTCTGAAATCCGCACAAATTCCAGAGACATGACCACGAAAAAACCGCGTCCTGTACAGGAACGCGGTTCTTTCAGCTTTTGTGGTGCGAATGCCCAGACTTGAACTGGGGACCTCACGCTTATCAGGCGTGCGCTCTAACCAGCTGAGCTACACTCGCAAGCGGAGATAACTTTACCAAGCGTTCAGCGGGGTGTCAAGGGCGTGGGTGGCCGGCACGGAGCGCCGCTTAGACTGGAAAGCGTGAAGCACTGCGACCCCGCCCACGCCACCATCTACCTCGAAAAATTGCAGGAGCTGGTCCGCACCAGCCACTGGGAAGAACTGCGCCGCGAACTGCGGGCCGCTGACGGCGCCCTGACCCCCGAACAGCTGGCCCCGGCTGCCGTGCTGGCGCTGCAGGCCGGCCTGCCCGCGCTGGCGGCCGACTGGGCGCAGCAGGCCGGCGAAACCCAGATTCAGGCCGCCGCCCTGCTGCGCTCAGGCGACACCGCAGCGGCGCTGGCCCTGCTGCCCGGCAACGACCACCGCAGCCGGGCCATGCAGGCGCGCGCCCAGCTGCTGGCCGGGAATGCGGCGCAGGCGCTGGAACTGGCTTCACAGGCGCATGAGGCGGCCTTTGAAGCCGGCGACGCTCCGGTGCTGATTGCCGTGATTGCCTTACTGGGCGAGCTGGAACTGCGCGGCGCCCTCGAATCCGGCAGCCGCACCGGCCTGTTTGCCGCGCTCAACGTGCTGGCCGAGGGCCTCAAGCTGTCGGAAATTCTGCGCGATCCGGCCGACCCCCACGTGCTGGCCCTGATTGCCCTGACCCAGCAGCAGATCAAAGAAGGCCCCAAAGCTCAGGCCACCGCCGCCAAAGCGCTGGAACGCTCGCTCGCCTTCAGCCCTGCCGGCGTGCTGGCCCTGACGGTGCTGGGCCGCCACGAGGAAGCCCAGGGCCAGGCCGAAGCCGGAGCGCTGGCAGACGGCTGGTGGACCTGGGCCAAAGCCTGAATGCCCGCGCCCGTCGGGCCCGGACCGGTCAGCCGCGACGGTTCCAGGCCCACGGCGCGCCCGCCACTGCCAGGCGGCCCAATCAGGCCAAAAGATGACCGATAATCCCAGACTAAAGAACCGGTCAAAGAGGCCTATACGCGCTTCGGCCTGCGCCGCCTAACATGGAGCAATGAAACTCAATTCCCTTTTGATGGCTGCGACCTTGCCCCTGCTGCTGGCCAGCTGCGGCGGCAACGAGGCCACCGGCAAGCTCCAGGACCTGGTCAACTCGCGCGACAAGCACAAGGTCTCCGAGTCGGGCGGCGTGACCACCTACGATTTCGGCAACACCGAAGTGGCGTCCAAGACCACCATGGAAGCTCGCTCGAAGGATGCCTGGCGGGTGTATATGGACGGCCCCAAGCTGAAGCCCGCTGCTTTCGGTGAACTGAAGCCCGAAACCAGCAACGACACCAACACCCTCTACCGCATCACCGGCGGCCCCTTCAAGGGCGGCCTGCTGCAAAAGTCTGCCGACGGCAACCAGATCAGCATCGCGTCTCAGCAGTGGGTCGAGGGCGGCAAATAAGCCCCTTTCGGGAATAGCAGCAGGAGCCGTGCAGCCTTTGCTCATGGCTCCTCTCTAGCTCACTCGAACAGAGCCGAGCCCACCCGCACCAGGGTGGCACCTTCTTCCACCGCAATCTCAAAATCGCCGCTCATACCCATGCTCAGCTCGCCGAGGCCCAGGTCGTGCGCCCGCTGGGCGGTGTCATGAAAGATGCGGCGTGCCTCGGCCGGCTGGTCATAGGGGGCCATCACCATCAGGCCGCGCACGTCCAGCCCGGTGGCCCGGACCCCCGCCAGCACGCTGGACAGCTCGCCCGGAGCAATACCATGCTTCTGGGCTTCGCCGTTGTGGACCTGGAGCAGCACGCCCGGCGCGTGCCCCCACTTCTGGGCGTGCTCGGCCACCACTTCAGCCTGCGTCACATCCTCGATGGTGTGAATCAGCTCGACCCGTTCCAGGTATTTCACCTTGTTGCTTTGCAGCGGGCCGATGTAGTGCCAGCGCGGCTGCGGGGCGCCGCCCGCCGTTTCGGACCACTCGCGCACCTTGTCGCGGACTTCCTGGCCCCGGTTCTCGCCCAGCGGAAATTCGCCGTGGGCCAGCACCTTGTGCCGGATTTCTTCCAGCAGGTGCCCCTTGGTCACGGCCACCAGCCGGGCGCTGTGGGCCGGGCGGCCGGCACGGGCCTCGGCAGAGCGGATACGGGTCAAGATGTCGGGCAGGCTCATGCGGTTATTGTGCCACCCCGCCAGGAACCTGCCGCTTCCCCCCGCCTTACTCGCCCAGCTGCCGCTTGAACAGCAACGTGGCATTGGCCGGCCGCACGTTGACCTGCCAGACGTCCGGCGCGCCCGGAGCGCTGCTGGAGGCCTTATAAGGCACGGTTTCATCGCTGCCCAGCACACCCACCAGCTCCCAGCCCTGCTTGCCCAGCTCGTTGAGCTTGGCATCATCAAAGTGGTAGGCCTTGGCGCGGTTGTTGAAGTTGGCGCTGCTCAGGGTGCGGTCTTCGGCCAGCGCTTTTTGCACGCCGGCAGCAAACTGGGCCGGCACCTCCAGCTGCATGTACTGCCAGGTGGGGGTCTACACCGGCACTACCGGCTCTGGCAGGAAAGCATTGATGGCCTGGGCACCACTGGCGGCCGCGATGATGCTGAGCAGGACGGACTGCAGGGACTGGAGACGTTGAAGCATGGGCCCAGGGTAGCAGGGCCCATGCAGCAGGTCTCTTACTTTGTTTTTTTGGCCGGATACCCTGAGAAGCCCGGCTGGCTTCAGGCCTGCGCCCCGCCCGAAGCCACCGTGCTGGGGTCCACACCCAGCCGGTCCAGCGCGGCCTGCCAGCGCTGCTCGGCCGGCGTCTGCCAGATCAGGTCGGGGGTGGGTTCTTCCAGCCACAGCCAAGCACCCTCACGGGTTTCCTGTTCCAGCTGCCCGGCGCTCCAGCCGGCGTAACCCAGCAGCAGCCAGTAGGGCTGTCCGCTGGCCCGCACCTGCTCGAAGGTACCGGCGTGGGTGGTGGCCAGCAGGCCCGGCACCAGCCGCAGCTCGGAACCGTCCAGGCCGCCCACCGGCCGCTGGTAGAGGCACCAGCCCACCTGGGGCTGCACCGGGCCGCCCAGCAGCGCAGTGCCGCTGGCGTCCGGCGCGTCGGGCAGCAGCTCACGCACCGGGGTCTCCATCGGCTGGTTGACCACCAGGCCGGCGGCACCCTCGGCAGTATGTTCCAGCAGCAGAATCAGGGCGTCACCAAAAAAGCCGCCGCGTAAGTGCGGGCTGGCCACCAGGAAAGTCAGCGGCGGAGTGGCAGCAGAATCGGACATGGTCGGTTCCTCCTCGGGGTTACGGGTCGGGTTGGGGGCAGGACAAAAAATGAGGGGCGCAGGGCCAGGGACCGGCCCGCGCCCCCCTCCTTTTACAGGTTACGCGTTGGCTTCACTTTTGCGGCTGCGGCTGCCCTTACCGGACTTCTTGGGAGTGGCCGGCGCCGGGGAAACCTGTTCGCCTTCCAGCGCCTTCAGGCCGCCCACCAGAGCGTGGTCCAGCACCTCGTCCAGCGTGCTGCAGGGATGGAACTCCATGCTGGCCCGCAGGTGGGCAGGGATATCGGCGATGTCGGGCTCGTTGGCCGCCGGCAGGATGATGTGCTTGATACCGGCGCGGCGGGCACCCAGCACCTTTTCCTTGAGGCCGCCGATGGGCAGGTAACGGCCGGTCAGGGTGATTTCACCGGTCATGGCGGTATCGCGGCGGGCCGGCACCCCGGTCAGGGCGCTGATCAGGCTGGTGGTAATCGCTCCGCCTGCGCTGGGGCCTTCCTTGGGAATAGCCCCGGCCGGCACGTGAATGTGGATTTCGGAGTCGTCCAGCCGGGCCTTGTCAATGTGGAAGCGCTCGGCGTGGGTCTTGGCGTAGGTCAGTGCGGCGCGGGCCGATTCCTTCATCACATCGCCCAGCTGCCCGGTCAGGACCAGGCCACCCTTACCGGGCATCACACTGGTTTCCACGAACAGGATGTCGCCGCCCACCGGGGTGTAAAACATGCCGGTGCTGACGCCGATGACGTCCTCGGTCGCTTCGGATTCGGGGGTGTGGCGGGGCTTGCCCAAGTAGCGTTCCAGTTCGGTGTCGGTCACGCGGGCCCGCTTGATTTCGTCCAGGGCGATGCGGCGAGCCACCTTGCGGGCCACGGTGCCGATTTCGCGTTCCAGATTCCGCACCCCGGCTTCACGGGTGTAGTTGCTGATCAGCTTTTCCAGCGCCGGGTCAGTGATGGTGATCTGGTTTTTCTTCAGGCCATTCTGTTCCAGCTGACGGGGTACCAGGTAGCGGCGGGCAATTTCCAGCTTTTCCTGCTCGATGTAGCTGGAGAACTCGATCACTTCCATGCGGTCCATCAGGGCTTCGGGAATCTGGTCGGGGTAGTTGGCAGTGGCGATAAACATCACTTCGCTCAGGTCGAACGGCACGCCCAGGTAGTGGTCGGTAAAGTGCTGGTTCTGCGCGGGGTCCAGCACTTCCAGCAGGGCGCTAGAAGGGTCGCCCTGGTAGCTGGTGCCCAGCTTGTCGATTTCGTCGAGCAGCATCACCGGGTTCTTGGTGCCGGCCGAGCGCAGGCCCTGAATGATCCGGCCCGGCATGGAGCCGACGTAGGTGCGGCGGTGACCACGAATGTCCGATTCGTCACGGGCGCCGCCCAGCGCGATGCGCACGTATTCACGGCCCAGCGCCTGCGCGATGCTCTGCGCGATAGAGGTTTTGCCCACCCCGGGAGGACCGGTGAACACCAGAATCGGGCCTTTGTTGACTTCCTCGGCGCTGATTTCGCCGCGCTCAGCCCGTGCCTTCCGCAGCTGACGCACCGCCAGGAATTCCAGCACCCGGTCCTTGACCTTGTCCAGACCGTAGTGGTCCTCGTCCAGCACGCGGGCGGCACGTTCAATGTCGAGGTTGTCCTCGCTGCGCTTGTTCCAGGGCAGCTCGGTGACCCAGGTCAGATAGGTGCGGATCACACCGGCCTCGGCAGCATCGGGGTGCATCCGCGACAGCCGGCCGATTTCCCGGTCGATTTCCTTTTTCACGTCCTCTTTGAGGTTCAGTTCTTCGATCTTGGCGCGGAAAGCTTCGGCTTCGTCCAGCTCTTCGCCGTCCTCGCCGCCGCCCTGCAGCTCGCGCTGAATGGCCTTGAGCTGCTCGCGCAGAAAGTACTCGCGCTGGTTCTTGTCAATTTCTTCCTTGACCTGAGCGCGAATGCGGGCCTGCACTTCCTGAACTTCCTGCTCGTTGTCCAGCAGCGCCAGCACCCGCCGGGCGCGGGCCGGCACGTCGGTCAGTTCCAGCAGGGCCTGCTTGTCTTCCAGCTTGAAATCCATGTGGAAGGCGATGTGATCGGCCAGTTCGCCCAGTTCATCCTTGGCGTGCGCCACCTGCTGCGCTTCGCTGGAGATGCGGCCGGCGCCGGCCACCTCGTCGAACTTGCCCAGCAGCTCGCGGCGCAGGGCCTGCTCTTCCTTGGCGTCGCCGTTGGTGACGCGCGGCACCCGCAGGGCAGCCACGAAATGACCGGCTTCGTCGTTCCAGCTGAAATTCTTGACGGCGGCCCTCTCCTGGGCCGACACCAGCAACTGCAGGCTGCCGTCGGGGTTCTTGCGGACCCGCAGAATCTGGCAGACGGTGCCGAAGTCGTAGAGGTCCTTGGCCTTGGGGTCGTCCACGTCCTTGTCGGTCTGCGACACGATCAGGATGTATTTTTCGCCGGCCATCGCGGCCTCTATGGCGGCAATGGAAATGGCGCGGCTGGCGTCAATGTGCTGCACCATGCCGGGGTAGATCACGCTGCCGCGCACCGGGCAAACCGGGACAGAGCGGGGAAGGCGGGAAGATTCGGATTGAGCCACTGAGAAACTCCTTTGTGCCGTAAAAGGCAGAAGAGAGATGGAAGAAAGCTTGGGTCTTAAGACGGCCGAGAAACGGGCCGGAAAAAGCTGGAGATGATGAAACGTCAGGCTGCTGAGGAGGTAGCCCGGTCAGAGAAAAGAGGAGCTGCACCGGCCGCCGGGCCCTAGGCCGTGCAGGAAACTTGAGTGCAAGTATATCAAGTCATGCTTTATTCTTTCAAGTATCCCCCGACGGGATTAAGGTCCGCTCAGGCCCCCGGAAAAGCCGTCCTCGCCGGGAAAGCGAATGCTGTCTATCTGCACGCCGTGGCGCAGCAAAATGGTCTTGAGGCGCTGCACAGCGGCGGCCGCCAGTGCGCGGTCCTGCGGGCCGAACACCAGGGTGAGTGCCCCCGGCCGCCCGGCGCGGGGCTCCTGCACCTGAATCTGCAGCGGCCGGCGAAAAGCGGCGGCGCTGGTCACGTCATGCAGCACCTGCACGAAAGCCAGCTCATCCATGCCTTCAAGTGAAAAAACGACGCCCTGACGGGGCGCCGGAGCGGTCGGGGCAGCGGGGTCCTCAGTCATGCCCCCCAGCCTAGGCGGCAGCGGCTGACGGGCGGTGAGCCGGGCCTCCGCTTTTTCTTGTGGCTGCTTTGCCAAAAGCCGCCAGCCAAAAAGGCCCACAGATGAGAGCGCCCGGGGCCAAAAGGCAGTGCGCCTCAGCCTTCTCCTGCGCGCAGGCGCTAGGCTGCCGGCATGCGACCGGGCTCTTCTCTCCTGCTTCTTCCTCTGCTGGCCGCCCTCTCAGGAGCTCCAGCAGCGGCGCAAGCTGCAGAATCCCGGCCCTCCCCTGCCAGCGCCGCTCCTGCCTCCCCGAATCAGGCCAACCAGAACCAAACCGGCCAAAACCAAACTGGCCAAAACCAAACTGGTCAGAGTCCTGCGTTCCAGAGCCGCCCCAGCCAGACCCGGCCCTTTCAGACGGGGGCCCCGTCCCCGGCCGGATCCTCGCTGCTGCCCCTAACTTTGCCGGGCGCGGGCGCGACCCGCTGGGCTGTACCGGCCCCCGGCGCTGCGGCGGCCAGTGACGCCGCCTTCAGCCTCAAAGCACCGGCCGGTACCAGCGTCACCCTCTCGCAGCTCAGTTCGACGGTGTATGAGCTGTCGGGTCTGGAAGTCAGCGGGCTGGGCAACGCCGGCAACGCGGCGCTGGAGCAGGAATTGCGTTCCGGATTTCGCGCTCTGGACGCTCTGGGGCAATCGCAGAGCCGCACGTTGCAGCTGTCTGTGCTGAGCCAGACGCCGGCCGGCACCGAGCTGAGTGCCCGCTGGAGCGGTGGCCTACCGGGTGCCGGCAAACCTGATGATGCAAGACCCACTGATGCAGGAACAGATACGCCCGCTGCACCGGACTTGCGGCTCAGTCAGCTGTTGCTGCCGGGCGGGGTACGCGGGCCGGTGCAGCTGAGTAGCACTAACCCCGCTATGGCCGCCCGCACTCAGCTGCTCGGCAGCGCCGAACTGGAACAGCTCAGCCCGCTGGCCGAAGCGCCCTACGGCGCGGCCCTGAGTGCCGGTGGGCGCACAGCTGGCGCCAGCGAACAGGCCCTGCTACCGCTGTTCAGCGCAGTGCTGAATGCGGCTCCGGCACTAAACGATTGGGCGCTGCCGGCCCTTAGCGGCGCGGCGCTTCCCCCGCTGGACATTCGCCGTGAGCGGGTGTATCAGGGCCAGAACTCGCGCGGCGACCACCTGTTTCAGACCCAGAGCCGCGCGCAGCCCTGGCGGCAGACCCTGCAGTCGGGCAGCAGCAGCCTGACGCTGGAAGTGCTAGACATGGCGCAGATGAGCCAGGCGGTGTACCGCGCCGACGGCTTGCCGCACTCGGCCTTCGAGTTCAGCACCCTGCAACTTCAGATCACCGCGCGCAGTGGGGCAGCCCAGGCACGCTTTACCGTGCAGGTGCGCAGCACCTCGGCCCTGCGGCCGGCCGGCGGCGCCTGAGTGCCGGCTGCTGATACTGGTTCGGCATCAATCGAACTGACCCCCCTGCGCGCGGCGCTGCTGCACTGGTTCGACCACGCCGGGCGCGACCTGCCCTGGCGGGTGGGCCCTGAAGGCGGGCGCGACCCCTACCGGGTCTGGGTGGCCGAGATTCTGCTGCAACAGACCCAGGTGGTCCGTGGCTGGCCGTACTATGTACGCTTTCTAGAGACTTTTCCCACAGTTGAGGCACTCGCCGCCGCCCCGCAGGACGCCGTACTGAAAGCCTGGGAAGGCTGCGGCTATTACGCCCGCGCCCGTAACCTGCACCGGGCGGCCGGTGTGGTGGCGCGCGAGGGGGGCTTTCCCAGCACCTACGACGGCTGGCTGGCCCTGCCGGGGGTGGGACCTTACACGGGGGCGGCGGTGAGCAGCCTGGCTTACGGCGAGGCCCGCGCGGTGAGTGACGGCAACGTGCGCCGGGTGCTGGCCCGGCTCTGGGGTGAGCGGCAGCCCACGGAGCGCTGGGTGCAGGCCCAGGCCGACGCCCTGCTGGACCCGGGCCGTCCCGCCGCCTGGAATGAGGCGGTGATGGACCTGGGCGCCACCGTCTGCACCCCCAAAGCCCCGGATTGCCCGGCCTGTCCACTGCGCGAGTGGTGCGCGGCTTATGCCAGCGGCGAGCCGACTGCCTACCCGGCCCCCAAGCGGCGGGCGGAGGCGCGCACGGTGCGCGCCGTGGCCCTGCTGGTGGGGGACGCTGAACAGGCCCTGCTGGAACAGCGGCAGGGCACGCTGCTGGGCGGCCTGTACGGACTGCCGCTGGAAGAGGTGCGCCCTGATGAGACCGGCGGTGCCGCGCTGGCCCGCCTACAGGCCCGGCTGCAGCTGAGCAGCGCGGCGCCGGCGCTGCTGGGCGAGGTGCGCCACGGCATGACCCACCGCCGGCTGGAAGTGGAGGTGTACCGCCTGGACGCGGCCCAGGCCCCCCGCCCGCTGGACCGGGTCGCGGACGCGGCCCTCTCACGGCTGGACCACAAGGCGCTGGCGCTGCTTCAGGGGCCCCAGAGACTGCTGTAAAATGGCGGCGAACGATATTTTCCGTTTCCTGGCCGGCTGGCACGTCTGATTTCGGGCAGTCAGCTCTGGCTTCGGTCTTTTTTGTCGCCCCTCACCTGCCCAGTTTTCCCTAAGGAGTCCCTCTATGCGTCATCTTTCCCTTCTGTCTCTCGGTGTGCTGAGTGCGGCCCTGCTGAGCGGCTGCCAGCAGCCATCCGCCACTGCGCCCGGCGCTCCACGCGGTGAGCAGGCCATGCGCCACCTGCGCTACCTCAACGACACCATCGGCACCCGGGTGCAGGGCACCGCCGCCGAGGACCAGGCCCGCGCCTATATCGCCGCGCAGCTGCGGGACATGGGCTACCAGCCGCAAGTACAGCCTTTTGAAATCACCCGGAAAAACAAGGCCGGCGAGACGCGGCAGGTGAAATCCGCCAACGTGATGGCGGTGCAGCCGGGCAAGTCGGAACAGGAAATCGTCGTGGTGGCGCATCTGGACAGCGTGGCAGCCGGCCTCGGTGCCGATGACAATGCCTCAGGCGTGGGCGTTCTGCTGGAAGCGGCCCAGGCGCTGCATGGGCAGCAGCTGCCTTACACCGTCCGCTTCCTGGCGGTCGGCGCCGAGGAGGGTTACAGTGACGGCGTCCAGAACGGCTTTCGCAACGACGGCATCAACGGCTCCAGCTTTTATGTGGGGCAGCTGAGCCCTGAAGCGCTGCACAAGACGCTGTTCGTGGTCAATCTCGACAGCCTGGCCGCCGGCGATTTCCTGAATGTTTACGGCTCGGAGGGCGCAGACGGGTACGTGCGTGACGCCGCCTTGCAACTCGGCCAGCGCCTGGGCTACGACCTGCAGACCAGCCCCGGCCTAGCGGATGAGTTCCCGGCCGGCAGCACCGGCGACTGGAGCGACCATGCACCCTTTGCCGCCAAAGGCATTCCCTACGCCTATTTCGAGGCGACCAACTGGTCCCTGGGCGATAAGGACGGCTACACCCAGACTGTGAAGCACGGCGGCATCTGGCACACCGCGAAGGACAACCTGGCTTTCCTGAACCGCGAGTTCCCGGGCCGCACCGAAGCCCACCTGAAAGCTTTCAGCGATGTCTTGATTCATCTGCTGGAAGCGCCGCCTACTCGCTGAGCTCTCTTTCCCGCCCCCAGCCGCTAGGGCAGCGGCCAGATCACGGTGCCCTGGCGGTCGGTGCGCCACACCCGGGTGCCGGCCGCGTTCAGCCGGTCCAGCACCTCGTGGCTGGGGTGCCCGAAGGTATTGAACCCCACGCTGATCACGGCGTCCCGCGCCCCGGTCTCGCGCAGCAGTTCTGCCGAGGTGCTGTGCTTGCTGCCGTGGTGCGGGGTTTTCAGCAGGTCCACCCGCCCCAGCCCAATGCCGTATTCCAGCGGCGCCGGCAGGTCGCCCAGCAGCGCGGCCCGGAACGCCCGGCCATCCGGCCCGGTGGCGGTCAGGCGCAGGGCCACGCTGTTCTCGTTCGGCTCGGTGCTCCAGACCTGCCCGGCCGGCCACAGCACGTCCACCCGCAGCTGCCCCGCCTGCACGCGGTCACCGCGCCGCACCTCGCGCACCGGCACGCCGCGTTCCCGGGCCACCGCCAGCAGCGCGGCCAGATTGCGGCTCTCTTGGTCACGCTGCCCGATCCACAGTTCGCCCACCGGCAGGGCCCGCAGCACGCCACTGAGCCCTTCGATATGGTCGGCGTCGGAATGGGTCGCCACCACTACGTCCAGCGCGTGAACACCCAGCGAGTGCAGCGCCGGGACCGTGGTGCGGCTGAGGTCGTAGTCGCCGTGTGGGGTGCCGCCGCCGTCCACCAGCATCCGCAGTTCGGGGGTCTGAATCAGGGTGGCGTCGCCCTGGCCCACATCCAGAAACACCAGCTGCCGCGCCGGACTGAGCCGGGGCGGCAGGGCTGTCAGCAGCATGCAGGCCAGCAGCGTCGCCAGAGCGGCGGGCGCCCGTACCCGGCCGCGCAACCACAGCAGGCCCGCCAGGGCTGCCAGCCCATAAGCGAAAAAACCGGCCGGCCCCACCGCACCCCAGGGCAGCACCGGCCAGCGGCCGAAGAACTCCGCCACCGCCAGCAGCGCGCCGCTGAGCCACTCCAGCGGCCATTTCAGCAGCGCGCCCAGCGGCCCCAGCGCGCCGGCCAGGAAGCCCAGCGGAATCAGCAGGGACATCAGCGGCCCGGCCAGCAGATTGGCCGGCAGCGAGGACAGCGGCACACCTCCGAACGCACCAGCGGTTAGCGGCAAGGTGGCGGCCTGGGCCAGCAGGGTCACGGCCACACTGCCACTCAGCCACAGCGGCAGGCCGGGCCGGTTCCAGCCGGCCGGCAGGCGGGCCAGCACCCGCGGCAACAGCAACAACCCCGCTACCGCCAGAAATGACAGCTGGAATCCCGGCGTGACGGCCCACAGCGGATAAAAAATTAGTAGCGCGGCAGCCACCAGCGCCACCAGCGACGGAGCGTCCAGCCGGCCGCGCCCCAGGCCCAGCGCAGCCAGCCCCAGCAGGCCAGTCACTCCCGCCCGCACCACGCTGGGCGAGGTGTTCACGATCATGCCCAGATACACCAGCACGAAGGCAGCCGGAACCGCGTAGCGCCCCCAGGCCGGCAGCGGCAGCCGCACCAGCAGCAATGTCAGCACGCCCACCAGCAGGGTCACGTGCTGCCCACTCAGGGCCAGCAGGTGGGTCAGCCCCGAGCGGGTAAAAGCGTCGCGCACGGTGTAGCTGGGCGACAGTGCCATCTCGTTCAGGTCCGAGCGGTCGCCCAGCTCGGCGCCGCGCAGCAGGGCCTCGGCGCGGGGGCTGAGGCTCTGCCAGCCGGATTCGAACCAGCCCTGCACCCAGCCTTTCAGGGTATCCGGCGGCTGCGCGGCCTTGACCTCGGCGCCGGCCAGCACCGCTGTGGGGGCCAGGGTCAGCAGGCCACCTTGCGAGCGCAGCCAGGCCGCCTGATCGAAACCGCCCGGCACGCTGCGCTCACGCGGCGGCAGCAGGCGGCCACGCACCGTCAGCTGACCGCGCCGCTGAGAGGGCCGGGGCGAGAGCGCCACCCGGGCCGGCGGGTCGTGCAGGGTCAGGAATTGTCCGTCCCAGTCGCCGCGCAGCGTAACCTGGGCGCCCAACCAGGGCCGCAGGGGATCGGGGCGGGCCTGCACCGCACTCAGCGAAGCAAACGCCAATGCACCCAGCGCTAGGGCCACCGCCAGCCCCCAGGGTCGCCGCTCCCAGGCGGCCAGGCCCAGCGTCAGCGGCCACAGCGCCCAAGCCCAGCCGTAGCCCAGGGCTGGCAGCAAGGCACCCAGCACGCCCAGCAGCGCATAGAGCGGCCAGCCCAGCCGCAGCGCCGGCTGCACGTCCTCCAGCGCCGGGGCTGCCGCCGGGCCAGCTGACCTAGTCAAACTTCACCAGCGGCGCCAGCTGTTTCAGGGCCGCCGGGCCGATGCCCTTCACCCGGTCGAGGTCGGCCAGCGAGTGCAGGGGCCGCGCCGCCTCGATGCGTTCGGCCAGCGCTGGGCCGATTTCCGGCAGGGCTTCGAGCTGCTCACGGGTGGCCGCGTTCAGGTTCAGCCGGCCGGAAATCAGCGGGGTCACGCTGGCGGTCTGTGGGTATTCCGGCGCCGGGTTGCCGCTGGCCTCGGCGGCCGTGGGCGGGGGCAAATGCTGGCGCACCACCTGCGGAACATGCGCGGCAGGCAGCGCCAGCGGCCAGAGCGTCAGCCCGCCCAGCAGCAACACCCCGGCCGCCAGCAGCGCGGTCCAGAACTGTTCTTGCGGCGGCGGGCGCATAGTTGGAGTGTAGCGAAGGCAGGCCGGGCGGGAGAGCAGGTCTGCGCCCCATGGCCTAGACTGACCACATGACCCACAACCAGACCGGCTCGGACCAATCGGCCAACGCCCTGAACCTGACCCCCGACCCGCAGCTGCTGGAAGCGGCCCAGGTGGCCTTCAAGCAGGCCTACGCGCCCTACAGCCGCTTTCATGTGGGCGCCGCGCTGCGCAGTGAGGGCGGACAGATTTACTTCGGCGCCAACGTGGAAAATGCTTCTTACGGCCTGACGCGCTGCGCCGAGCAGAGTGCCGTGCAGAGCATGGCCAGCCGGGGTGAGCGCGGCTTCAGCGACCTGGTGGTGTACTCGGAAGCCGAGCCGCCCGCCAGCCCCTGCGGCGCCTGCCGGCAGATTCTGTTCGAGTTCTCGCCCGAGGCAAAAGTCGTCTGCGTGAACCACAAGGGCGACATCATCAGCGGGCTGGTGCGCGATTTCCTGCCGCACGGCTTCCGCCTGGAAGACGACGGGGCCGGCGCAGACACGCAGGGCTAAAGAAAGCGCCCTGTCCCATATACTGCCCCCATGCTGCTTTGGGTCTTGGTCGGCTTTATCGTGCTGAGCGCTACCGGGGTGCTGTCGCTCACCTTCGGGGTGCTGCGCGGCACGCCGAAGGTGGGCACGTTCCGCCTGATTGCGGGCGTGCAGTACCTCGCCGCGCTGGTGCTGGCCGGCGCGCGGCTGGCCGGGAAAGCCTGAGCCGGCGGCCCGCCCGCAACCTCTTTCACCGGCTTTTCTTTCACCGGCCTTTTTACTAGCTTCTTCACCGGCTTTTTGACCAGGCTCTTCCCAGAGCCCGCCCCGCCAGCGTTGCCGCGGCCCGCACGTTGCTGTGGCCGGGGCCGCGACCTTCCCGGAAGGATGACGAGATGCAGAACTTCGAACCGCAGACCATTGATCTGAACTTTCAGGACACGCCCGGTGTGGTGGCCGTCTATGCCTGGGACACCGGCGACGGCCTGGCCCTAGTAGACACCGGCCCCGGCAGCACCCTGGACGCCCTGGAAGCCGGGCTGGGCCGCCTGGGCGCGGGCTTTGACGATGTGCGCCACGTGCTGCTGACCCATATTCACTTTGACCATGCCGGCGCGGCGGGACGGCTGCTGGAACTCTCGCCACGGGCGCGGGTCTACGTGCAGGAACATGGTGCGCGGCATCTGGTGAATCCCGAGCGGCTGTATGCCAGCGCCGGGCAGATTTACGGTGACCAGATGGAAGCGCTGTGGGGCGAGATGCGCCCGCTGGACGCCGACCGGCTGACCGCGCTGGCTGGCGGCGAAACGCTGCGACTGGGCCGGGCCGAGGTGCGCCCCTTTTACACGCCGGGGCACGCCATCCACCACCTGGCCTATCAGGCCGGTGACGAGCTGTACACCGGCGACGTGGGCGGTGTGCGGCTGGACCCGCGCCAGCCGTCCCGGCCCCCCACTCCGCCCCCGGACATTGACCTGGCGGCCTGGCGGCAGAGCGCAGCGACCCTGCGCGAGCTGGATGTGCGCCGGCTGCATCTGGCACACTTTGGCAGCTACCCGCAGGCGCCGGAACACTGGGACGCCCTGCTGGACAACCTGGAGCGGGAAGCGGAATGGATGCGCGAGCAGTTGCAGCAGGGCCGCGAGCCCGGCGAGCTGTACGAGCCTTTTACCGAGTGGGTGCTGGACGAGATTGACCGGAGCGTGCCGGGGCTGTCGGCGGCTTACCGCTTCGCCTCGCCGCCCGCCATGAATGTGATGGGCCTGGCCCGCTACTGGACCCGGCGCTGGAAAAAAGAACAAGCACAGGGAGGTCAGGCATGAGGGTGCTGGTAGTAGGCAGTGGCGCCCGCGAGCACGCCATCGCGCAGGCCTGCGCCGGCAAAGGCCACCGCGTGCTGTGTACCCCCGGCAACCCCGGCATTGCCCAGGTGGCCGAGGTCGTTCACTGGCCGCAGGACAACGCCAGTCTGGTCGCGCTGGCGCAGGAACATGGCGCCGAACTGGTCATCGTGGGCCCCGAAGCCTACCTAGCCCAGGGCCTGGCCGACGAGCTGCGGGCGGCTGGCATTCCCACTTTCGGGCCAGGGCAGGCCGCCGCGCAGATTGAAAGCGACAAGGCCTGGAGCAAAGCTTTCATGACGCGCCACGGGGTGCCCACTGCCGCGCACCGCTCGTTCGAGACGCTGGACGCCGCGCTGGCCCACCTGGGGACCTGCGGCCTGCCGGTCGTCATCAAGGACGCGGGGCTGCAGGCCGGCAAGGGCGTGACCATCGTCCGCAACCATCAGGAGGGCCGCGACGCGCTGCGGGCCATCTTCGCGCAGCAAAACGCCGCCGCCGTGATCGAGGACTTCATGACCGGGCAGGAAGTCTCGGTGCTGGCCATGACCGACGGCGAACACTTTGCGCTGACCCTGCCCAGCCAGGACCACAAGACCATCTGGGAAGGCGACACTGGCCCCATGACCGGCGGCATGGGCGTCATCTGCCCTTTCCCGGTCGAGGACGCCGAGATGGACATCATTCGCCGCGACATCATTGAGCGGACCCTGCAGGGTCTGCGCGAAGAGGGCCTGCCGTTTTGCGGCGTGCTGTACGCCGGGCTGATGCTGACCCCGGACGGGCCGAAAGTGGTCGAATTCAACGCCCGCTTCGGTGACCCGGAAGCTGAAGCGGTCCTGCCGCTGCTGGAAAGCGACCTGGCCGCACACGCCCTAGCGGCCGCACAGGGCCAGCTGAACCCTGACGAGCTGCGCTGGAGCACAGGAGCCAGCGCCGTGGTCATTCTGGCGGCGCCCGGCTACCCCGGCGCCCCGCAAAAAGGCATTCCGCTGCAGTTGCCGCCCACCGGCACAGGTGAGTACATCTTCCACGCCGGCACCGCCGAGCAGGACGGTCAGCTGGTCAGCAGCGGCGGGCGGGTGCTGGCGGTGACCGCCACGGCAGACACCTTGCCGGACGCGCTGAGCCGGGCCTACGCCCTGGCAGATCAGGTGGGCTTTGAGGGTGCGCAGCTGCGCCGCGATATCGGCTTCCGGATCGGCCTGCGCGGCGATGAAGCACCTGCCCCGGCGCCGGAGCAGCGACCATGACCGACCAGAACCCGCCACAGGGCACCAGCGAAAGCGTCCGGCTGACCCCGCAGCAGCTGGACGCTCTAGGGCAGCATTTGGTGTGGCGCATCGGCCGCGACGACCTGACCGACGAGGTGGTGGTGCGGGTGGGGCTGGCCAGTGCCGCCGGGCAGTTCGCAGCGCTTAGCCGCCTGCGCAGTGTGCCCGATGCCGATCTGGAACAGGCGCTGGCCAGCGGCCAGATCCGGCTGGAGTGGGTGGAATGACCCGGCAGGCTTTCAGGCAGATTGTTAGGAAGTCCCGCGCATGATGCAGTTCGGCGCGCAGCAGACCTTTACCCTGCATCACCCGGGCGCCCCGGCCGCCGCGCTGGCCTGGGCGCAGGCGGCTGAGCAGTCGCTGGGGCAGGTCACTTTCCTGCAAGATGTGCAGCTGAGCGGGCAGGCACCGGACCCCCGGCTGCTGAGCGGCGAGCTGAAAGTGCCGGTGCCGCTGCTGGGCGACATCACTCTGCCGTTTCTGAGCGAGCTGGCCCTCACCCCCGCCGGCGCAACGCTTACCCCCCAGCCACTCCCCGAGCGGCGCGGCTGGGTAGAGGTACGCGGGCTGGCGGCAGTGGGCCCAGCAGCAGCGGGAGGCAGCGGCACCCCGGTCGAACTGAGTTTCGATTTTCAGGCCTTTTTGCGCCTGCCCGACAGTGGCAACGTGGGTGGCGTGGCCTTCGAGAAAATGGTGCGGGCCACCGCGCAGCGCACCCTGAAACGGGTGATGGCCGAACTGCCGGGGCAACTGCAGGCCAGCATGAGCCAGTAACCCCTGGCAGAAGCGGCGTGGCGGGGTCTGTAGAGCCCGCCACGCCGCTTTCTTTTCGGTTGAAGTTACTTCAGCCAGCACCATTCGTTGAACTCGTAGCCGCTGAGGTACACGTAGCGGTCGACCATCTTGTCGCCGTCAATATCAATCAGGCGGATAAAGGAAAGAGGGCTGTCCTTGACCGTCCTGAGTAACTTGAAGGTGCTGCCTTCCTCTGCCGCGCCCTGCTTCAGGGCCGCCATCAGTTCGTCGTTGGCTTGGGCATTTTCCTGGGAGTTCAGGTCATAGGGCATGTTGTTGTCGTCGACATCAACCGAAGCGCCGTAAGTGTCTTTTTCACAGGTACCCAGCTTCTGCTGCCCCAACAGAGCATTGAACTGCGGGTTATTTCTGTCTTTGACCAACTTCACCTGAGCGCCGGCCACAAGCAGGAGCAGGGTTAGCCTCAGAACTTGCACCTGAATAGGCGGACAAAAAGCGCTCCCAGAGCTGAAATTCTGGAAGTGTGTACAAACAGGTTTCAGGGGAGCGCGTCCGTATTTTCGCACAGCAGGTTCTGGATATTCCAGAGACGCTGTATCAGCAGCGAAGCTTGCAAGCTTCGCTGCACCTCTTCCACAGTCCAGGTCAGAAGACCAACTTCAGCCAAGCTGAGGGAGTCAGTCCCAGTGCACTCAGCCGTTTCTTCAACATCTATGACTGGGATTCAGACCGCTGCTGGGAAGAGATGCAGGACACCCAATGGCGCATGTTGCTGGACGCGGCTCGTCACAAACGCAGACCTCGTCTGCGTCTCAGTGTGGACCTGACCACGGTGGAAAAGGTGGGGACTCAACTGCCCTACGTCAGCGTCTACAACGGCAGGCACGGCATCCATCTGGTGGTCTTGTTCGCCGAAAATGGGGAACTGAAGTTCCCCATTTCTTACCGGATCTACCAGGGCAAGCACACCAGCACCCCGGTCACACTGGCCCTCGACTTGCTGGAAGAGGTGCCAGACTTCGTGGGGAAACGCTTTCAGGTCTGCGTACTGGCGGACAGCGGATTCGAATCCGCTGTCTTTCTGGAAGGTGTGCAGCGTCTCGGTTTCGAGTTCGTGGTGGGTGTGCGGAGCAACCGACGCACGGATCATCCTGGGCGGGTGACGGTTGCGGACTGTCCGCATGGGGGGTACGTCAACCTCGCCAACTGGCCTCTGGAAACGCTGACCCTGGGGAGGATGGACCGTGGGGACCGTGAATTCTTCGCGGTGTCATCCGAGCTGCTGGAGGGGGACGAGATCGTTGCTGAGGGTGCGCATCGCTGGGGGGTGGAATCCTTCTTTAAGGAGGGAAAGCATCAGTTTGGGTTGGCGCAGTTCGCGCTGCGAACTGCCAGGGGTCTGGACCGCTGGATTCTGATGGTCTTCCTGGCCTTCACCCTGACCATGCTGTACCGCTCTGAGGACATGACCCTGAAAGAGGCAGCCCGCTTGGCCCTACATACCCTCTTCCCCGAAGTCAGGCTGAACCACCTGCTGAACCAAATTCAAAAAGAGCAAGAATTCCTCCACCAGCACGGCTATTCGCTCAGCTATGCAAGGTGCAAGTTATGAGTTAGCGCCAGTACCGTCATCAGTTTTTTCATGCTGTCAGGCTAGTGCCGCGCCTGTTCCGCCGCCTATCCTCCACTGGATGAAGGCCAGGCCGATTCTTTCAGGCCAACCGGAAAAGTGGACCGGGTTAGAGTAAGGAGTTGCCCCTCAGAAACATGCGTGAAGCATGATCCCGGCTACCCTACTTGCGGCAGCCGGGCTTCCACCAGCGTGCCGCGTCCCGGCTGACTGATGACGGCGTACTCGCCGCCGCGGTTGTCCATTCGCTCGCGCATCTGGGTCAGGCCCAGGCCCCCGGCACTGCTGACCCGCCCGCTCACCTGCTGCGGGTCAAAGCCGCGGCCATCGTCTTGCACGCGCAGCTGCACCCACTGCGGCCCTCCGCTCAGCGAGACGGTTACGCTGGAGGCCGCCGCATGCTTGGCGACGTTGTTGAGGCTTTCCTGCACGATGCGGAACAGCACCGCCTCGTCACCTTTAGAGAGCGTGACCTCGCCGGAAATGTCCAGGGCCGTCTTCAGCTTGTTCTGCTCACCGAAGTCCTGCACGTACATTCGCAGGGTGTCCAGCAGGCCATATTTTTCCAGGTTGATGGGCCGCAGCGCGAAGATGGAGCGGCGCACTTCCTGAATCTGCTCGCGCAGCAGGGCGCCGGCCTCCTTGACCTCCTGCTCGGCCTGCTGCGGGTCGCGGTGAATCTGCCGGGCCACCACGTCCAGCTTGAGGGCGCAGAACGCCAGCGACTGCGCCACGCCGTCGTGAATCTCGCGGGCGATGCGGGTGCGCTCGTCACTGATCGCCAGTTCCTCCGAGTAGAGGTAGGCGCGGGCGTTGCGCACGCCCAGCGCCGCCTGCGACGCCATCAGCGCCAGCAGCGGCAGATTGGCCTCGGTCAGGGCGCCGGGGTCGGTGTGGCCCAGCACCAGCACGCCCACCAGTCCGGCCTCGTCGCGCATAGGAAAGCCGATGGCGCTGCCCACCGGACCGAACGCGGCCGCCTCCTGTGAGGTGGCCCGCAGGGGGTCGTCGCCCTGCGCCGCCCGCTGCGCGAATTCCGGCACCCCGCCCAGCAGTTCCAGGTCACCTTCCGGGCCCTGCACCGTTTCGGGGCGCAGTACGCCGTCCTGATCCACCAGATAGGCAGCGCGGAAAGTGGCGCCGGCCCGCTCGGCCATGGTGCCGGTCACCCGGACCAGCAGCCGGCGCATGTTGCGCTCGGCGCGGATCGAATCGTCCACCGAGTGCAGGGTCATCAGATCCTGGGTGCGCTGCCAGGCCGCCTGCGCCGCCGTGCCGATTTCGGCCGCCAGCGAACGGGCCAGCGCCTCGTCCTCGGGGGTGGGCGGCCGGGGCAGCTGCAACTCCAGCTCACCTCCCGAAAGCAGCTCGGCCCGCAGCGGATAACGGGCCCCCGCCGCGCTCCCCGCACCGGCGCTGAGGCCGCCGGGCAGCCGCACCGAAGCCTGCCCCGCCCCACTCACCCGCTTGGCCCCGCGCGCCCCCACTTCCAGCACCGCACCCAGGTCGCCGGCCTCGGTCAGGTCGCGCATCAGAGCCTGAATGTGCTGCAGCTGCTCGTGCGAGCGGCGCAGTTCCTCGTACAGCTCGCGCAGTTCGGCCTCGGCGCGGGTGCGGGCGCGGGCACCCTCGGCAATCCAGTCCAGCGCGAAATAGGTCACGGTGGGCCCGGCAAAGCCGTAAAACAGCAGGTGCGCCCAGAATTCCAGCTGCAGGTTGCTCAGCTGCGAGATGCCCACCTCTACCGTAATCACCACCACCACAATCAGTGGCGGCAGCACTTTGCGCAGCAGTTCCTCGCGCTGCGCCAGCAGATTGGCGGGAATCAGGCGGCTCACCCGCGCCGGTCCTCCTTCCCGGCTCCAGCCTCTGCGCCCCCGGGGTCGGTGTCGGCGGCCAGTTCGGCCAGCAGGGCCACGCCCGACCCTTCGCCGGTCGCCGCGCCTTCTTCCCCGCCCTGCTCCACTTTCCACTGCACCTGCCGCAGCAGACCACGGAACAGCCGGCTTTCGGCGCTGGACATCTGGGCGCGGTCCAGCATCAGCCGCCATAGCCGCAGGGTGTGCCGGGCGCGCATGGCGTCGGTGTAGCCGGTCAGGTGCATCATGTCCACCAGATGCCCGTACAGCCCTTCCATCTCGTCACGGGTGGCCGTCTTGCGCTCGCCGCTGGACACCTCGGTGCCGCCCTGCAGGAACTCGTAAGTGACCAGCAGCACGGCCTGCGCCAGGTTCAGGCTGGCATAGTCGGCGGTGGGAATCCGCACGGTGGCCTGGCACTGTTCCAGGTCGGAATTCAGCAGACCGGTGTCCTCGGGGCCGAACACCAGCGCCGGCCGGCTGGCCGCCCGCACCCGTGAACGCAGCTCGGCCGGGTGCTGGGGCCGGGGCATATCGCTGCGCACCCGCGCGGTGGTGCCGACGCTGAGGTCACGGTCGGCCAGGGCTTCGGCCAAGGTGGCGTAGACCGGGGCCTGTTCCAGCAGCTCTTCAGCGTGCACGGCAAAAGCGCGGGCTTCCTTGCTGAGATGGTCACAGCGGGGCGCGACCAGCCGCAGGTCGCTGGCCCCCATATTCAGCATGGCGCGGGCCGCCGAGCCAATGTTGCCCGGCGTTTTGGGCGACACCAGCACGATGGCGAGGTTGGAAGCGTGGGACAGGTCGGACTGTTCGGAAACGGGACGGGTCACGGGGAGGATGTTAGCGCGGCTGCCCGCAGCCCAGGGTGGTCAGGGCGCAGTCTGCCCCGCCAGCTACCGCCGCTTCCCAGCCAGCACGAGCGGCACGAACTGCGCCAGCTTGGGCGCACGGCCCCAGCGTGAGCGGTCGGAAGCGATGCGCCACACGAATTCCACACCAGCCCGGCGGGTCCATTCCGGGGCCAGCTCGGCGGTGCCGGCCAGCACGTCCAGCGTGCCGCCGCAGCCGATGGCGACCGGCACCTGCATGGCGCGGCGCTGAGCTTCATTGAACTTTTCCTGCCGGCCGCCGCCCATGCCGGTCAGCAGCAGGTGGGGCTGGGCCTCCCGGATCAGTGCGGCGACCTCGGCGTCCTGGGCAGGCTTGAAATAGCCGTGGTGATGCCCGGCCACCTGGATGCCGTAGTCGTGAAAGGCGTTCTGCGCCGCTCGCTCAGCCACGCCCATTTCAGCGCCCTCGCCCGGCTTGCCGCCCAGGAAAAACACCCGCAGGTCCGGCCCATGCCGCTGCATCAGCCCCCGGGCAATATCCACGCCCGGTGCACGCGGCAGTTCGCGGCCCAGCAGCTGCCGCGCCGCCCAGACAATGCCCACGCCGTCGGCAGTCACCAGGTCGGCGGCCTGCATTACCCGTACGAATTCGGGGTCCTGGCGGCTGTCCATCACAAATTCCGGGTTCAGCGTGACCACGGTGTGCGGCGCCGGCTCTGCGGCAAATATCCAGCCGCTCAGGATGTCCAGGGTATCGGGCAGGCTGGGGGCGTCCAGCGGCAGGTCGAAAAGGGTCAGGCGCTCGGGAGGCTGGTCGGTCACGCCGCTCAGTCTAGAGCAGTTCTCCGAATGACGCGTGCGCCGGAACATCGCCGCCACCCGCTCCATTTTCCGTCCTGCTCTTTGTTTTTCACTCGCTTCGCTCGTCAAAAAGCGGTGCCAGCTTTTTGTCAAATGCTCTAGCGGCGTAAGCTGGGCAGATGGCGGCGTAAGCTGAGCAGATGACTGTGGCGCTGCGTCCCCCCGTTCCCGCCGACCTCGCCGCACTGGGCGAGGTGGCCTATCAGACCGGCTTTTTCGGAGAGAGCGCGGCGCGCTACTTTCCCGACCGGCGGCTGTTCACGCTGCTGTGGGTCTGGCCCTACCTGCACGGCGCCGGCGGCCCCGGCTGTCTGGTGGCCGAGGTGAATGGTCAGGTGCAAGGCTACATCCTGGGCAACGCCGACCCGGCACGTTACCGGCAGGTGGTCACGCAGGCGGGGCTGCTGGGCGCGGCGGCCAGCCTGGGCGGCGAAGTCTACCGGCCACAGGACTGCTGGCGCTATCTGCTGCGGCTGGCGCGGCACCCCGCTCCGCACGCCGACGAGCGGCTCTACCCGGCGCACCTGCACATCAACCTGCTGCCGGGCAACCGCGGCCTGGGCCTGGGCAAGCGGCTGCTGGGAGCCCACCTGGACGCCCTGCGGGCCAGCGGGGTTCCGGGCGTGCAGCTGTCCACCACAGCCGAGAATGTGCCGGCGCTGGGACTTTACCGCCGGCTGGGCTTCCAGGAGCTGGCCCACCAGGAATCGGACCTGTGGACACCCTGGCTGGGCCACCCCACCGCACAGATCGTGATGGGCTTACGGCTGAGCCGGCTCTGAGGTCACGGTCGGCACCGGCTGGGGCACCGGCCCCGGCAGCGGGCGGGGGCTGAACAGTTCGTTGCGCCGGTCGAAGGCTTCCATAAAACGGTTCAGCACTGCGGTCTGGGTGCGGTAGGCCCGGATAGCCTCGCGCTTGTGCTGCTGCTCTTCTGGGGTCAGGTCCAGGCGCTGCCAGGGCAGGTGCCGGCCCAGCGGCGCCGGGCGCAGCGGCAACTCAGGATATTCGCCCTTGGGCAGCGGCCATTCCACCCCGCCGTGCACCAGCCAGTAGGTGAGGCGGTCTTCCTGGCCGCGCTGGGCCAGCAGCCGCATCGCCACGAAGCCCAGGGTGTGGTGGTCACCGTGGTGGTCCTGCGGAGCCGCCACCAGCACCCGGGTGGGCCGCACCCGGTCCAGCAGCTGGTTCAGGTCGGCTTCCAGCGCCTGCCCGGTAAAGGGCGCGCCGGGGGTCTGCACGCCGCCCAGATAAACGGCGCTGGCCCCAGTATGCGGCGAGGTATAGGGCAGGGTGTAATTCAGAGAATTCATGGCGGTCAGGCCGTCGTCTGGATAGCCTAAAAAAGTCAGGTGCCCGGCCGGCACGCCCAGCGCGGCGGCTGCGTCGCGGGCTTCCTGTTGCCGCCGCGCAGCCAGCCGCCGCATCCCCGTGCGGCCGGGAAACAGTCGGCGCTGGGTCAGGGCCGCGTCAATCACAAAGCCGTCGCCGGCGGTGACCCAGGCCAGGTAGACTTCGGCGCCCTGGGCGCGGGCGCGCTGAATGTAGCCGCCGCAGCACAGCGTTTCATCGTCCGGGTGCGGCGAGAGCACCAGCAGCCGCTCGCCGCGGCGCGGCACGCTGGTTTCGGGCAGGGCCGCCACCTGCGCCGCCGCCTCACCGCCCGCGTCGGCCAGGTCCGGCAGGTTGATATAGGCCGCCAGGGCCAGTGCCGCCACCAGGGCCAAGGTGACCGCGTGCTGCCGGACCCAGCCCCAGAACCGCCCCAATGCCTGCCGGACGCGGCGGGTCCGTGCTTTCCACTCTGGCAAACGCCTCATGCTGTGCCTATCACCCGGTCCCCGGCCTACTCGCCCTGCAGGGTCAGGGTCAACCGGCGGGCGCCGCCCCGGTTGCGGTGTTCGCACAGAAACACGCCCTGCCAGGTGCCCAGGTGCACTTGGCCGTCCCGGACTGGCAACGTGAGCGAAGGCCCCAGCAGCGCCGCCTTGAGGTGCGCGGGCATGTCGTCGGGGCCTTCATCGGTGTGGGTGTAGTGCGGATATTCTTCCGGCACCAGGTCCGAAAAAAACTGCTCGAAGTCGCGCCGCACATCTGGGCTGGCATTCTCGTTGAGGCACAGGCTGGCACTGGTGTGCCGGATGAACACATGCAGCAGGCCCACTTTTATCCCGCGCAGTTCGGGCAGGGCCGCTTCTATCTCACGGGTGATCAGGTGAAACCCGCGCCGCATGGGCGGCAGGGTCAGCTCGGTCTGGTGCCACATGGGGCGCAGTGTAGCGCCCGCGCCCGCCCGGCTGCGCTTCAGGCCACAGCTCGCACCTAGGCCGGGGCATTTAGGCTGAGGCATTTAAACCGGCACATTCAGCGGCAGCGCTCCCAGGCCGAAGCCGCCGGGGCCCACGTGTGAGCCGATCACTCCGCCCACCATGAACGTGCCCAGTTCCTGCACCGGGCCGCCGGCCAGCCCGGTGCGCAGCAGCTCGACCAGCTCCTCGCCGCCGGGGGTCACGACATAGCCCACCTGCATCTCGCCGTGCCGCTCGGCCATCCGCAGCACGTCACTGACCATGCTCTCGGCAGCGCGGCGCACCCCACGGAATTTGGCCGCCGGCTCGATGCGGCCCCGCTGAATGGTCAGCACCGGTTTGATGTTCAATACGCTGCCCAGCAGCCCCGCCGCACCGCCGATGCGGCCGTTTTGCCGCAGATATTCCAGCGACTCCACGCTGAACCGCAGCTCGGCGTAGGGAATCAGCCGCTCCAGCATTGAGACGATCTCGGCGGCGTTCTGCCCGGCCGCTGCCGCCTGCGCCGCCCGCAGCGCCAGTAGGCCCAGCGGCATGGTGGCGGTGCGGCTGTCCAGCACCGTGACCCGGTCCCCGAACTCGCGGGCGACCAGCTGGGCAGTTTCTGCCACGCCCGACAGGTCCCGGCTGACATGCACGCTGACCACGGCGTCGTGGGTTTGCAGCAGTTCACTGTAGGCCTGAAAAAATATGCCCGGCGCCGGCTGCGAGGTGCCGGGAATCTTCTCGCCGGCCCGGACGCGCTCCAGAACTTGCGGCAGGGTGATTTCCTTCACGTCGCGGTATGACTGCTCACCAAAATGCACCGTCAGCGGCAGGCTGGTGATGCCCCAGCGCTGGCAGAGGCCGGGTGAAAGGTCAGCTGTGGAATCGGTCACAATGGCGACGGACATGCAGCGAAGTGTACTCCGCTCGCCGCCGGGTCGCCAAAATGCCCCGGTGCGGCCCCAGCGCCCCACTGATCCAGCGCCGCCTCAGAACAGGACCGAGCGGCCCTGCTGCCCCGCCAGCAGCGCAAAATGCACCCGCCGCAGTGCTGCCGCCTGCCCCCGTGTCAGTGCGCCGCCCTGGGCCAGCGCGTCCAACGCCTGAGCGTGCAGCGCCAGCCGGTGTGGGGCGTCGGTGCCGCGGGTGGGCACATACCGGAAAGTGACCTGCCCGCCCAGCCCAGCCACCAGCGCGTCGAGGGCTTCCAGCGACTCGCTTTTGCGGCGGGACGGGTGCGCCAGGCCCTCGCGGTAGCGCCGCACGTGAAACAGATGGCCACTTGCCACCGTCAGCTGCCCCGCCCCCAGTGCCCTGGCATGCCGCAGCGCCAGCAAAAGAGCCAGTCGCTCGGCCAGCGCCTCCTGGGCGCCCGGCGGCGTGCCCGGCAGGGCCAGACTGTAGGGCCGCCCGCCCAGGGTGTACCCCAGGCCCAGGCCGCCACTGCCGGCTTTCTGGCGGCTGCCGTCGGTGGCGATGGGCAGAGGGTCCGGCAGCGACACTGGCTGAGGCCCGCCGAAGTCGGCCCGCAGGACAACCCGCTCGGCCGCTGTCAGGGGTGCGCCGGCCAGCAGCCGCTCCTGCGCGGCACGGACCTGGGCCGCCTGCCCCGCCCGCGCGGCTTCGGCCGGGTCCTCACTGCGGGTCAGGGCGCGCAGCTCCAGCGCCTCCGCGTGGGCCAGCGCCACTGCCTCGGTGCAGCCTGCCCGGGCCGGAGACAGAGCGTAAGCCACGCCGCCCAGCAGGTAGCCGGCCTGGGGCACCGGGGCCAGCGTGAGTGCAGCCTGCTGATGCCGGGGGGTGTGTATGACCGGCACCCGCCTAGGCAAAGGCGTGGCTGGGAATGGGCCGCTTTGCAAAGAAAACTGTCATTGGGGAGCCTGTTCAGCAGGCTGATCTGTACTGGGCTGGTCCGTCCTGGGCTGGTCTGCTCCCCCCTGTTCAGCGTTCGCCGGCGCCGCGCTTCCCCCGTCTGCCAGCGGCGCAGCGGCAGCGCTGGGAGTCTGGGTGGCCTGAATGGCCGTCAGCGCCACCGTGTATACGATGTCGTCCACCAGGGCGCCGCGCGAGAGGTCGTTCACCGGCTTGTTGAGGCCCTGCAGCATCGGCCCCACCGCCACCACGCCTGCCGAGCGCTGCACCGCCTTGTAGGTGGTGTTGCCGGTGTTCAGGTCCGGGAAGATAAACACCGTGGCCTGCCCCGCCACCGGGCTGCCCGGCGCCTTGGAGCGGCCCACGCTGGGCACACTGGCGGCGTCGTATTGTAGGGGACCGTCCACCGTCAGGTCGGGGCGCAGCTGCCGCACCCGCTCGGTGGCCTGCTTGACCTTTTCCACGTCCTCACCGCTGCCGGAGGTGCCGGTGGAATAAGAAATCATCGCCACGCGCGGCGTGATGCCAAAAGCCGCCGCACTGTCGGCCGACTGAATGGCAATCTGCGCCAGGTCTTCGGCGCCAGGGTTGGGGTTGATGGCGGCGTCGCCGTAGACCAGCACCTGCTCGGGCATCAGCATGAAAAAGATGCTGCTGACCAGCGTGCTGCCAGGGGCCGTCTTGATCAGCTGCAGCGCCGGGCGCACAGTGCTGGCGGTGGTGTGCACCGCGCCCGACACCAGCCCGTCTACCTCGCCCTGCGCCAGCATCATGGTGCCCAGCACCACGTTGTCTTCCAGCTGCGCCAGCGCCTGCTCGGGCGTCAGACCCTTGCTGCGGCGCAGCTCCACCATCGGGGCTACGAACCGCTCGCGGGCCTGGACCGGGTCGAGGATTTCCAGCCCCTCGGGAATGCTCAGGCCCTGGCTTTCGGCCACCCGCCGCACGCTGCTTTCCTCTGCCAGCAGCACCGGGTGGGCAATGCCTTTTTCCAGGCAGCGAATGGCCGCCTCCACCGTGCGCGGCTCGTCGCCCTCGGGCAGAACGATGCGCTTGCCGGCCGCCCGCGCCTTTTGAATCAGCTCGAAGCGGAAGGCACTCGGCGGCAGCCGGCGCTCTTGCCCGGCCGGCGTCACCCGGCCCACCAGCTGCGCGGTGTCCAGTCGGTCGGCGGCAAAGTCCAGCGCCTGCCCCACCCGGTCCAGGTCGTCGGCCGGCACCTTGCTGCTCATCTCAATCAGGCGGGTGGTGGTCTCGAAGGAATTGGTGGGCACCCGCAGCACCGGCAGCGAACTGGTCAGCGCGGCGCGGCACAGCTGCTGAATGGACGGCACCGGGGCCACGCCGCTGGTCAGCAGCAGCCCGGCCAGCGGCACGCCGCTGAGGTGCGCCAGGCTGGCCGCCATCACCACGTCCTCGCGGTCGCCGGGGGTCAGGATCAGGGCGCCGGGGGCGAACAGATTTTGCTCCACCATGCCCGGCACGCCCCGCGCCGTGACCACGAAGCGGCGAATGCGGCGGGTGTCCATCTCGCCGGCGTTCAGCACCTCGGCGTTCAGGTAACGGGCGATGTCCACCGTGCGGGCCGCCTGCAGCTCCGGGTTCTCGGTGATCACGCCCAGCAGCGGCAACTCGCCGGCCGCCAGAATGCGCGAGTGCTGGCGCAGCCCGGCCAGCAGCCCGCCGAAATCGAACTGCTCGGGGGCAAAGTTCAGCACGTAGCCGGCCAGCCCCGACCCGTCGGAGCGCCGGTAGTTCTGCGCGGCAATTTCCAGCTCGTCGGCCAGGGCCAGCGGGGTCATGCCGCGCAGGTCGGAGACCAGCACCACGGCGGCTTCCAGGTTGCGGGCCAGGTCGGCGTTGAGGCGCGGGGCGTAGGAGTTGCGCTCGTTCAGCGCCAGCCCTTCCACCACCAGCACGTCCAGCTCACCCATGCCGTGCGCCAGCGCGATCACTTCCTCCATCAGTTCTTCGCCCTCGCCTACCGAGAGCCGCTGCTCGGCGTGCGCCAGCGAAATGGGGTCGGGCGTCCGGGTCGAGCCGCTCAGCGAGCGGGCAAACTGCACGCTGGCGCTGAGGCCCTCGGCGTGCGTCTGGGCGATGGGTTTGAGAAACCCGGCCCGCAGGCCCTGGCGTTCCAGCGCGCGGGTCAGGCCCAGCGCCACGGTCGAGAGGCCCACACGGTTTTTGGTCGGCGCGACGAAGAAAGTTTTCATGGCAAGACTCCTTGGGAAAAAGGGCGGCGGGGCGGAAGTGACCGGGTCAGCAGCAGCTGAAAACTTAGGCCGAGTGCGGCAGCAGTTCGGCCGTCTGGCGGGCGATCATCAGTTCCTCGTTGGTGCTGACCACCAGCGCCGTGACCCAGCCTTCCTTGGAAATCACGCCCTGCTGGCCGCGCACGGTGTTCTCGTTGGCGCGCTCGTCGGGCACCAGGCCCAGGCTGCGCAGGCGTTCCATCGTCATGGCGCGGATGTGGGCGCTGTTCTCCCCGATGCCGCCGGTGAACACCAGCGCGTCCCAGCGGTTGAGGCCCACCGCGTAACTGGCGATGGTCTGCGCCAGACGGTACACGAAGCGGTCAATCGCCAGCTGCGCCCCGGCGTGCCCGCCCAGGGCCGCCTCGACCAGTTCGCGCATGTCGTTGCTCAGGCCGCTGAGGCCCAGCAGGCCGCTGCGCTTGTTCAGAGCGTCGGTGACCTCGGCAGCGGTCATGCCGGCCTCGCGCACCATGAATTCCACCAGGCTGGGGTCCACATTGCCCGAGCGGGTGCCCATCACCAGGCCCTCCAGCGGGGTCATGCCCATGCTGGTGTCGCGGCTTTTGCCGTCCTGCACGCTGGTCACCGAGCAGCCGTTGCCCAGATGCGCCACGATCAGGCCGTGGCGGCCAGGGTTCAGGCCCAGCATCTTGACCGCCTGCCCCGACACGTACTGGTGACTGGTGCCATGAAACCCGTAGCGGCGCACCCCGTAGCGGGTGTACCACTCTTCCGGCACGGCGTAGCGGTAGGCCACCGGCCGCATGGTCTGGTGAAAAGCGGTATCGAACACGGCTACGTGCGGCAGGTCGGGAAAAGCGGCGCGGGCAGCCTCGATGCCGGCCAGATTAGCCGGGTTATGCAACGGAGCCAGCGGAATACAGTCCCGGATCACCTGCTCCACTTCCGGCGTGATCAACACGGGGGCATTGAACGCTTCACCACCGTGCACCACCCGGTGCCCCACCGCCACCACATCCTGGCGCAGCCCCAGTGCGTCCAGCTCGGCCAGCACCCGGGCCACCGCCTGCGCGTGCACCCCGCCGCGCAGGCTTTCCTCGGTGCGGTCGCGCTCGCCGCCGCCAAAGTGGTCCAGCCGGATACTGGCGCCCTCCTGTCCCAGACGCTCGGCCAGCCCCGACAGGCGCACGTCGCCGTTGCCGGGATCCAGCAAGGCGAACTTGAGCGAACTCGAGCCGCTGTTCAGTACCAGGATTTGCATATGGCCCTATTGTGCCGTATCAGACCGGAAAAGGCGGGCCGGCTGTCCCAGATACCGGACCCCGGAAAAAGCCCCTCCCAGCTTGCAGGCCCGCCGGGAGAAAGCTTCAGCGCAGCCGGGTCACCCGGCGCACAGATGGGTCACCCGGCAGATGCTCCAGCAACAGGCAGGGGGCCTGCGGGTAGTCGTCATACAGCAGCTGGCCCCACTCGATCACGCTGAGGCGGCTCTCGCCGGTGAGTTCTTCCAGGCCCATGTCGTACAGCTCGCCAGGGTGCTGCACGCGGTAGGCGTCCACATGCAGCAGCTGGCCCTGTGGCGTCGGGTACGGCTGCATCAGCGCGTAGGTGGGGCTAGATACGGTGCCCGTAAAGCCCAGCCGCCGGGCGATGCCCTGGGTCAGGCTGGTCTTGCCGGCGCCTAGCTCGCCTTCCAGAAACAGCACGCTGCTGGCCGGCAGGCTGTCCAGCAGCGCCGCACCGAAAGCCTGCTGTTCTTCCAGCCCATGCAGCAGCTGGCTTTCGCCCGGGGCCAGTAGGAAGGCCGTCAATTCAGCACCCTGCCGGAGCCGCCCTGCATCAGCTCGGCGGCTCGGTCGCGGTGGGCCTGCAAGGTAGCCTGCCACTCGTCGCCCTCGGGGGTGTGTTCCAGCGCCTGCTGGGCGTGGGCATACACCTGCGCCGGCTCGCGGAAGCCCTGCTGCGCCAGAATATCGGCCGTCATCTGGTGCCCGATCAGCCAGTCGCGGCTGCCTTCGGGCGAGGCCCCGATCACCCGTTCAAAGTGGGCCAGGGCGTCGTCCAGGTGGTAATACTCCAGCGCCACGTTGCCCAGCACCAGGCTGGCCGGCACCACCGCGCCCTGGCGCAGGGCCTGCTCGGCGCCGGCCTGGGCCTGGGCCAGCTGCCCCAGACGGTAGTCGCACTCGGCCAGGTCAGCCTGCACCTCGGCCTGGAAAGGATAGTCCGGCTCGCGGGCCACCACTTCCAGCGCTTCTTGGGCCTCCAGCGGGCGGTCCAGGTCCAGCAGCGCCACCGCCAGCTCGTGCTGGGCGTAAGGCCGGTCGCTGCCCTGCGCCAGCTCGACCGCCCGGCCAAAAGCGCTCAGGGCTTCCTCGGTGCGGCCCAGCGTGTTCAGGGCCTGCCCCTGCACCAGCGCCACCCCGTAGCTGGCGTCGCCGTGCCGGCGTTCCAGCTGCGCCGCTGCTTCAATTTCGCTCAGGGCCTGGTCGGCGGCGCCCAGCGCCAGTTCCAGCTGAGCCTGCAGATAATGCCAGGTGGACAGGTTCAGCGCCTCCTGCGGGTCGCTCGGCTGCGCCGACGAGTAGATGGGCCGGGCGTCTTGCAATGCCGTTCGCGCCTCGTCCAGTCGGCCCTGGGCCAGCAGCAGCGCGGCACTTTCCTGCAGCATCACCGCCCGGTCAGGGCCGCTGGTGCCGGCGGCCGCCTGGGCAAACAGCTCGGCGGCCCGCTGGCTGTCGCCCAGGCCGTCGTGCGCTTCTGCCAGCAAGGCGGCGGCCCGCCAGCTCAGGTGCGCGGGCAGCTCGGCCGGGTCCAGCTCCAGCTCGGCAGCCTCGCTCAGCCGGCCGGAGAGCACCAGGGCGCTCAGGGCATGGAAACGGGCCAGGGGATCGGCGGCGTGGCGGGCCTCCGCCGGGGGCGGCGGGGCCTGGGTGCCGGCGTGGCGGGCTTCCAGCTCGGCCCCTAGCGCCAGATAGAGAGGATCGGCGGCGGCCCGCGGGTCCAGCCGGCGGGCTTCAGAGAGGCTCAGGCGCAGTTCGTCCAGTGCCAAGTCACCATACAGCGCGTGCAGCGCCCCGGCCAGCAGCACGTAGCGGGCCTGCTCGGCCGGGTCAGACAGCAGGGTGCCGGCCCGCAGCAGTGCGAACGCCTGCTCGAAGTCTCCCTCCGCCAGGGCTTCACAGGTCAGAGGCCAGAATGTTGCGGCGTCGGTCATTACTGGCCCAGCATACTGCGCCCGGCTCAGGCCATTCCTGCACAGCACCGCAGAAGTGCCGGACCAGTTTGCTTTTCGCTCCGGCTCGGGCTCGCCCGGCTCAGGCTTCGCCCAGCATCTCCAGCAGCCGCAGGTAAGCGGCGGCCGTCACTTCCACGTCGCCCAGCGAGCGGTGCCGGCCGCCTTCGCTGAAGCTGAGGCCCAGTCTCCCGGCCAGCGAATCAAGGTTGTGCCGGCGCTCACGCGGAAAGGCCCGGCGTGAGAGCTGCACGGTGCAGACTTCGCGCTGCGGCGCCCAGACCAGCCCGTGGCGCTCGGCGGCCACCCGCATAAAGCCCGAATCGAACCCGATGTTGTGCGCCACCAGCGTCGCGTCGCCGGCCCACTCCAGAAACTCGGGCAGCACTTCGGCGATGCTGGGCGCGCCGGCCACCATATCGTCACTGATACCGTGCACCCGCTGGGCCTGCCAGGGAATCATGACCGTCTCGCCCAGACTGTTCTGGGGCCGCACCAGGGTCTGGTAAGGCTCTTCGGCCATCACCCGGCCGCCGCGAATCCGCAGCGCGCCTATTTCCACAATGCCGTCGCGCTGCGGCGACAGTCCGGTCGTTTCCAGGTCAAAGACGACAGTGTCGTCACCAGTGTTCCGCATCAGTTGCGGCCCTCATTCAATCTCTGCACCTTTCCAGCTTAGCCTCATTCCGGGGCAGCCGGCAGGCCGGGGCCGACGTTTCGCCTGTGCGCGCACCAGCGCCCATAGCTCGCCCGCCCTGACCGCACCGCCTACAATGCAGGGGTGCCGCTCGTTTCCCGCCCGGCTCCAGCCAGGCTTCCTGAGCCCAAGCGCTCCTGGTACGCCCGGCTGAGGCCCCCACAGCTGATTGCGCTGGTGTACTTTATCGGCATTCTGCTGGCGACCGCCGCGCTGCACCTGCCCGGCGTGCTGCGCCCCGGCGCCGACATGTCCAGCGTAGACCTGCTGTTTACCGCCACCAGCGCCCTGACCATCACCGGGCTGGCCGTGTCCGACACCGGCGAGACTTTTACCCGCTACGGCCAGAGCATCCTGATGGCGCTGTTCTTGCTAGGCGGGCTGGGCATTCTGTCGTTCGGCACCCTCTTTGCCTTTCTGACCGGGCGGCGGGTCAACTTCAGCGAGCGTCAGCACCTCCAGGCCCAGATCAGCGGCCTGGACACCGGCAGCGTAGTGCGGCTGCTGCGGACCATCTTTACCTACGCGCTGGGGCTGCAACTGGCTGGCGCCCTGCTGCTGGCCTTTCGCTTCGTGCCGCAGTTCGGGCTGGGTGAGGGTCTTTTTCAAGCACTGTTTCATTCGATCAGTGCTTTTAACAACGCCGGCTTCACGGTGGTGCCGGGCGGCATGTCGCAGTATGTCAGCGACCCGCTGGTCAGCCTGACCATCTCGGCGCTGGTGATTCTGGGCGCGCTGGGTTTTATCGTGCAGTTCAACGTGGTGAACTGGCTGCAGCGCCCGCGCGAGCACCGGCTAACCGTCTACTCGCTGCTGACCCTGCTGACCACTGCCGCCCTGCTGGTGGTGGGTTTTCTGACGGTGCTGCTGCTGGAATGGGGCAACCATGCCACCCTGGGGCCGCTGCCCTGGCACGGCAAACTGCTGGCCGCCTTTTTCCAGAGCATGACGCCGCGCTCGGGGGGCTTCAGCACAGTGAATATCGAAAGCATGCGCAGCGCCACGCTGCTGGTGCTGATCATCCTGATGTACATCGGCGGCGGCAGCGGCTCGACCGGCGGGGGCATCAAAACCTCCACCTTCGCCATCCTGGCCGGCTCGGCCTGGAACATGGTGCTGGGGCGCGGTGAGCTGATCGCCTTCGGGCGGCGGGTGGAGCGGGACAACGTGGTGCGCGCCACCACCGTGACCACCCTCTACACCCTGATGGTCATGACGGCACTGTTTTTGATGCTGCTGACCAACCCCAACATCGACTTTACCCACCTGCTGTTCGAGACGGTCAGCGCGGCCGCCACGGTGGGCCTCAGCATGAACACCACCGCCCACATCAACAACACTGGGCTGATTATCCTCAGCATGCTGATGTACCTGGGCCGCATCGGACCGCTCACTTTCGCAGTGGCTTTCAGCCTGCGCCGCCGCCAGCAGCAGGGAGTACGTTATCCGCCCGAGCGCGACATTCTGGTGGGCTAGGGCACCGGGCGCCCGCGCGGGCGCAGTATCATACCGGGCGTGAAGCAAGGACGGACAGCGGTGAGCCGCGCATGAAAGCCAAACAGTGTCTGGTGGTGGGTCTGGGCCGCTTCGGCAGCGCCGTGGCGACCACCCTGTACGAGATGGGCCATGAGGTCGTCGCCATCGACCACGTCGAGGAAAACGTGGAGCGAATCATGAACCGCGTCACCCACGCCGCCATCGTGGACGCCACCGACGAACGTGGCATGCGTTCTATCGGGGTGGGCGATTTTGACGTGGTGGTGATTGCCATCGGGTCCGACGTGCAGGCCAACATTCTGGCGACCATGATCGCCAAGAGCCTGGGCGCGCCCTACGTGGTGAGCAAAGCGGTGGACGAAATGGCCCGCCGGGTGCTGGAACGCATCGGCGCCGACCTGGTGGTGCGCCCCGAACACGACATGGGCCTGCGGCTGGCGCGGCAGATCGCCAACCCCAACGTGGTGGATACCCTGGACCTGGGCAGCGATTACGCCATCGTGGAACTGGAAGCCAACGAGCGGCTGCGCGGCACCCTGATGGACCTAAACATGACCGGCCGCTTCGGCGTACAGGTGATCGCTATCGGGCGGCGGGGTGATTTGGAAGTCAGCCCCCGCGCCGACAGCCTGATCGAATCCCACGACAAACTGGTCGTGATCGGCACCGGGCACGACATTGACGAGCTGCGGCGCTACCTGGACAAGTAGCGTTATCTGGCCAGACAAGGGCTGGGGACGGCGTATCAGGACACGGCAAACTGCAAGGTGAGTGCCAGGATGGCCGTATTGAATACAAAGGAAAAGAGCGTGTGTCCCATCACTACGCGCCGCACTTCCCGGCTGGTGATATTCACATCTGAGCTGGCCGCCGTGGTGCCAACGGTGAACGCGAAATAGGCAAAGTCCATCAGGTCCAGCGGTTCATTTCCGGGGAAGTCCAGCCCACCCCTGTCCTGGCGGTAGTACAGGTAAGCGTAGTGTAGGGCGTAGGCGAAGTGGGCCATCAGCCAGGCGCAGGCCACGGTCAGCACGCACAGCACTATAAACAGCTTTTCCTGCCAAAAAGGAAGGCTCAGCTTGCCCGCCAGCGGCAGGAACAAGCCAGCCACCAGCAGCCCAAACCAGCTGGCGAACAGCACGAAGGCCAAACCAGTTCGCCCGCCCAACAGCCAAAAATCCAGCCAGGGATACTGCTCCAGCAGTGGCGGAGCCAGAGCATGGGCCCAGCCGGTGCAGTTCTCTATGGCTTAGGCGCCGGTAAGCCTGCCAGGTCAGCAGCACATACACCAGGCTGGCCGCGCTGGTCGCCAGCATGGTCCGCAGCGTAAGCGGCTGCTCGCGCCACAGTAAGAACAAGGCTGCAAACGAAACTGTCCAGAGGGCCGTCCGCTCATACTGACCGCGCCAGTTCATTCCGCTCACCACGTGCATGTGGGCAGCTTAGCCGAAAATATGGCGGGGATAGAGCGCGCTGGCGCTCCTGCTCAGGGGGCAGCAGCGGTCTGCGAGCTGACCGGCTCATCAGGCAGCACCCGCACCCACTGGCGGCATTCCAGGCGGCCCTGAATGGCCATGCTGCGGGCCACTTCCGGCGGCGGCAGCTTGCCCTGAATGGTGGTGTGGGCATTCAGCGGCACCGGCCCACCCTCGGTGCGCCACTCGGCCCGGCGGCTGGTGCGTACGGTGCGCTCGAAACAGGCGGCTTCCTCAGGGCTGAGGTCTAACCCCACCACCTGCAGGCCGTTTTGCACCGTCACGAAGGTATGCTGCTGCGCCGAGGGCACCGCCGCCAGCGCCGCCGACGCCTGCACATGGCTGTAACCCGCCACCGACAGGGCCACCAGCAGCGGCATGGCTGCCGTCAGCGCCCAGATCTGATCGGCCGAAATACGGGTCTGGGGCCGCAGGGCATACAGCACCGCCAGCAGACCCAGCACCGGGACGATCCAGAAGATCAAGTTCACGCGGCCCAGTGTAACCAATCGGGGACAGCGGAACCAATCCAGGGGGTCCCAGGGACAAACCCCAGGGCAGCCGGAGGCCAGACAAAAAAATATCCCCCACTACATGCGGGGGACACGGGCTACTGAGGCCAGAAAGCGGAACTCAGGCAGCGGAACCGTGGTTGCCGCCCTGGGCTGCCTGCTGCTCGCCTTCGGCGGCGGCTTCGGCTTCCAGCTTGGCCTTGATCTTCTTCAGGCGGAAGCTTTCCTCGCGTTCGCGCTGGTCCAGCACGCCACGAATAAAGCGGATATCGGCCTGAATACCGGGGATCACGACCTGTTCCAGCGCGTTCACGCGGCGGGAGGTCTTTTTGATTTCCTCGCCGATGCGGCGCAGCTTGGTCTCGGTACCGGCCACCTTTACGATGGCTTCCAGCACCTCGTTGAAATCGGTCGCGGCCTGAATGGTGCGGCCACCCACGTTAATGGGGCTGAACCCGCCGCCGGTGCGGCGCTCGGGCACGGTCATCCGGGGAACCTTCACCCCGTAAATGCTCTCGATCACCATGTCGATGGTGTAGTCGTCACTGGAGCCCAGGCTGAGGCTTTCCACCGCCTCGGGGCTGTCCCAGGCCTTGGCACCCAGCAGGCTGGTGTAAGCACCTTTGCTCACGCCGGCCAGCTGCTCGCGGGCGGCCAGGGCGTCCTTGACCAGGGCAAAAAACTCGGCAATCAGGGCGTCGCGCTTGCGTTTCAGCAGGTCGGCGCCGCTGGATGCAGTCTTCAGGCTGGCTTTAGAGGCCAGCAGCGCGGAGCGGGTAGGGCTGATTTGTTCGGCCATGTCATTTCACCTCCTTCAGCGGTGAGTGGGCGGGGAGTTCCGGGTGACTTGGGGCATCTGCTGCCCTGCGCCCCGGCCCCGCCCAGGGCAAGCTCAGTTGCTGCCCTTCCAGCTTTCGTCGATCTTGGTGCCGTAGTACTGCTCAATGTCGCCCTTGCCGATACGGGTCAGCTGGTTCTGGGGCAGCTTGCTCATGATGCCCCAGGCCACCGTCAGGCTGTCTTCGATGCTGCGGTCCTGGTCACCCTGGCCGATGAAGTACTGCTCGAAATCGTCAGCGAACTTCAGGAACAGTTTGTCGTTCTCGGTCAGTGCGTCTTCACCGGTGATCGCCACCAGCTTGCGCAGGTCCAGGCCGTTGGCGTAAGACGCGAACAGCTGGTCCGACACGTTCTTGTGGTCGGCGCGGGTCTTGCCCTTGCCGATGCCGTTGCCCATCAGTCGGCTGAGCGAAGGCAGCGGGTTGATGGGCGGGTACACGCCCTTGGAGTTCAGGCCACGGTCCACCACGATCTGGCCTTCGGTGATGTAGCCGGTCAGGTCGGGGATGGGGTGGGTGATGTCGTCGTCGGGCATCGACAGAATCGGAATCTGGGTGACCGAGCCGGGCTTGCCTTCCACCACGCCGGCGCGCTCGTACAGGCTCGCCAGGTCGGTGTACATGTAGCCGGGGAAGCCACGGCGGCCAGGGATTTCTTCGCGCGCCCCGCCGATTTCACGCAGCGCTTCGCAGTAATTGGTGATGTCGGTCAGGATGACCAGCACGTGGTAGCCCTGCTCGAAGGCCAGGTACTCGGCGGTGGTCAGCGCCATGCGGGGGGTCAACAGACGTTCCACGGCGGGGTCGTCGGCGCGGTTCAGGAACAGCACGGACCGGGCCAGAGCGCCGGTGCGTTCAAATTCTTGGGTGAAGAAGCTCACTTCGCGCTGGGTCAGGCCCATCGCGGCGAACACCACCGCAAAGTCGCCTTCGTGTCCGGGCACCTTGGCCTGACGGGCGATCTGGGCGGCCAGCTCGTTGTGCGGCAGACCCGAGCCAGAGAAAATCGGCAACTTCTGACCGCGGATCAGCGAGGTGTTCACGTCGATGGTGCTGATGCCGGTCTGAATGAACGCTTCGGGCTTGGCGCGGCTGGCGGGGTTCATGGCCTGACCGTTGATGTTCAGGCGCTTTTCCGCCACCACTTCGGGCAGGCCGTCGATGGGGCGGCCCAGACCGTCAAAGCGGCGGCCGATCATCTCACGGCTCACGCCCAGGCGGGCCACGTCTTCCACCAGGCTGACCGAAGCGGTTGCCAGGTCCAGGCCGCGGGTTTCTTCGAACACCTGAATCACGGCATTCTTGTCGCTGACCTGAATCACCTGACCGCCGCGGATGTTGCCCTGACCGTCCTTGATGTCCACGATGGAGTTGTAGGCCAGGTCCGAGGCCGCATTCACGAACAGCAGCGGGCCGGAGATGTACGAAACGTCGTTGTACTCTTTTTTCAGCAGGGTCATGCAATGACCTCCTGGTTCAGGACCTGTCCGCCGGGCTGGGTCTGGCCACGCTTAAAGGTGGTGTCCAGCTCGCTCATCACCGCGTCGGTGTAGGCCGGGAACTCTTCTTCAGACACGTAACGCGCGCGGGACAGCTTTTCGATCACCGGGCTGGCGATGATTTCGTCAATGGTCGCACCGTCACGCAGGGCCGCGTCGGCCTGGTCGTAGAACTTCAGCATCATGCGCATCAGGCCGTAGTTCTTGGGCATCGAAGCCGAGGCGTCCACCGGGTCGAAACCGTTCTGCTGCAGGAAATCCTGGCGCAGCATCCGGCCCGATTCGATCACCAGGCGCTCGTTGTCCTGCAGAGCGTCGGGGCCCACCAGCTGCACCACTTCCTGCAGGGCTGCTTCCTGCTGCAGGATGTTGCCGATGCGCTGACGCAGTTCGGGGAAATCTTCGCCCACGTTGTCGCGGTACCACTGCTCCAGAATGGGAGTAAACAGCGAGTAGGAACCGTTCCAGTTGATCGCGGGGAAGTGGCGGCGGCGGGCCAGGCCAGCGTCCAGACGCCAGAAAGCGCCGGTAATACGCAGGGTCGCCTGGGTCACGGGTTCGGACATATCGCCGCCGGCAGGGCTCACAGCGCCAATCACCGACACGGCGCCGTCTTCGCCGGCCATGGTCTTCACTGCACCAGCGCGTTCGTAGAAAGCGGCCAGCTTGGCGCCCAGGTAGGGCGGATAGCCTTCTTCTGCGGGCATTTCTTCCAGGCGGCTGGAGATTTCACGCAGCGCCTCAGCCCAGCGGGAGGTGGAGTCGGCCATCAGCGACACCGAGTAACCCTGGTCGCGGAAGTATTCCGCCAGGGTGATGCCGGTATACACCGAAGCTTCACGCGCCGCCACCGGCATGTTGGAGGTGTTGGCGATCAAGATGGTGCGGTGCATCAGGGGGCCACCGGTTTTGGGGTCTTCCAGTTCAGGGAATTCCACCAGCACGTCGGTCATTTCGTTGCCGCGTTCGCCGCAGCCCACATACACCACGATGTCGGCGTTGCCGTACTTGGCCACCGACTGCTGGGTCACGGTCTTGCCCGAGCCGAAGGGGCCAGGGATCGCGGCCGCGCCGCCCATCACCAGCGGGAACAGCACGTCGAGAATGCGCATACCGGTCAGGAAGGGCAGGCTGGGGTCCAGCTTCTGCGCCACCGGGCGGGGCGCACGCACCGGCCAGTAGTGGGCCAGGCGCAGTTCGGTGCCGTCGTCCAGGCGGGCGATGGTTTCGTCGATGTTGTAGTCACCGGCCGGCGCCACCCATTCCAGACGGCCGCTCTTGTCGGGCGGGGTCAGGATCTTGTGGGTGAAGCTGAATTCGGGCACAGTACCCAGAATCGCGCTGCCGGTCACTTCGTCGCCGGCCTGTACAGTGGGGGTAAAGCTCCACTTCTTCTCGCGGTCCAGCGAGGACACTTCGATGCCGCGGGCGATAAAGTCACCGCTCTGTTCGCGGATCTTGTCCAGCGGGCGCTGAATGCCGTCGTAGATGCCGTTCAGCATGCCCGGGCCCAGCTCCACCGACAGCGGCAGTCCGGTGGTTTCCACCGGCTCGCCGACCGTCAGGCCGGAGGTGTCTTCATACACCTGCACAAAGGCAGTATCGCCGTCCAGACGGATGATTTCACCGACCAGACGCTCCTTGCCTACGCGCACGATGTCGTACATCTTGGCGCCGTACATGCCGTTCGCAATCACGGCGGGGCCGGCGATGTTCTGCACGACACCAGTTTTTTGTTGCGTCATTTGATTCTCCTTAGCTTAAGAATGGCGAAGAGCTGAGTGCTTCGTGCCAGTGTTGGCCTTCCGCGCCTTGCTCTTGGCCATTGGCATTACAGTTTGATGTCGAAGCCCACCGTCTCGCGCACCAGCTTGCCCATGTACGCCTTGGCGTCTTCGGTATCGGCGCTGAAAGCGTCGCGCAGGCTGGGCAGCGGCAGCAGGATCGGCAGATCGCGGCCGCGCATCACCCGGGCGGTGGAAGCGATGGGATCAGCGATCAAGCCGCTGTCCACCCCCACCAGGCCGTAGTTGCCGCCGGTGATCAGCTGTTCCAGAGCCGCCTGAGCGGTCTCGGGGGTCGCTTCCATCACCTCGGCGCCGGCCAGGCGGTAGCCAGTCGCGGTTTCGCTGTCGGCCAGAATCACCACGCGCTGGGTGCGCTGGCCCCTTTGAGCTGCGGTCATGCACCCACCTCCTGGCGAATTTCCTCTTCAGGCAGGCCGTAGTACTTGCCGCGCCCGATCAGGCGCAGCTTGGCCGCTTCGATTTCCTTACGGCGCAGGAAGTCCAGGATGATACCCACACCCATCGGATCCGAGACACCGATCGAGCGGGCCGCCCGGTCCAGCGCGGCGCGGGCCGCCACTTCGGCAGCCTGCGGCGTGGGGGCTTCCATGATCGCGGCGATATCCGGCGAGGCGCTGGTGTCGCCCGAAGCCAGCCGGGCATACCCAGCAGCGTCCAGGCGACCGCCCGGCACGAAGAATTCCTGATTCAGCGGCACTCCGGCGGCCTGGGCCTGACGGGCCATCAGCGCGTTGGTGATGTCGATCTCGCGGCCCACGTAGGTGCGCAGCGAGGTGTCCTGCGCCACCTTGCGGACATGGTTGTAGTAGCCCTGGTCCAGCGCCACTTCCAGGTTCAGCAGGTTCCCGCTGGCCTGGTAGGCCGCCACGCCCCGGCGGAACGCCGCCGCCAGCGGGTGAGCGCTGACCGAGATGGCCGAAGCCGCCCCAGGCAGGTCGGTGCTGGCTGCCGCGTTTTCCAGCAGGCTGGCCTTGATGGTGCCGACGGGAATCAGGCTGCCCCGAATGGCGTCGGCGCCGCGGCCGGAAACCACACCACGGGCGAGGGTCTTGAGGTTGACCAGGTCCCAGCGCATCAGCAGGGTCTCGATTTCACGCCGGGAGTTCCCGTCTGCAAATCCCAGCACTTTCTGGGTGGTTGCGAACAGGTTGCGGCTCAGTGCCCGGTCAAGCTCGGGCAAGCCGGCGTTCTCGGCGGTGGTTTCGCGCAGGTTGGCGGCAAAACCCGACTCGCTGAGCACCCGCAGAAACTCGGGGTAGCTGCTGGCCGCCAGGGCAGATTCCAGCGAGCGGCCGTCGAGCAGCGCGTTGCGCATCATCCTGACGCGAGTATTGATGTAGGCATAATCGTCAGGCATAGGCCTCCTTATTCGCCCGTCAGCATCTGCCGGATTTCGGGAGTCAGCCCACCGCGCAGGGTCTGCAGGCGGCCCATCAGCGTGTTGGTGATGCCGCTCTTGCCGCCCTGGCTGATCAGGCGCACGCCGCCCTCGATGCCGGGGTTGCCGCGCACTTCCAGGTCGCTGACCATTGAGCGCAGCAGTTCCACGTCGCGGGGGTTCACTTCAGCCACTTCAGCTTCGGGCACCGCCTGGCGCGCTTCGTTCAGCAGGCGGCCCAGAATCTCACGGTAGGCAGGCAGGCCGCTGATGTCACGCAGCTGCTGTTCCACCAGGCCGTAGACCTGAGCGATGCCTTCTTCACCGGCGCTGAGGCGAGCGGCGTTCATTTCCAGGTCCGCAGCGGAGCGGGCGCGGGTCAGGCCGGCCTGGTACTGCTTGTCCAGCACCCGGCTGCGGCTTTCGGTCAGCTCCTGTGCCTCGGCACGGGCTGCGCCCACAATCTGCTCCGCACGGGCGCGGGCATCGGCGCGGATACGCTCGATCTCGGCCTGAGCTTCGTTTTCAAGCAGTTTATCCAGGGCCATATCAGATCAGGAACAGGCCCACGAAGCCCAGAATCACCAGAGTTTCAGGCAGCAGGAAGACCAGCAGCAGCTGACCGAACTTGCTGGGGTCTTCGGCCACGGCGCCCACCAGGCTCGAACCGATGCGGGCCTGCGCCAGACCGGTGCCCACAGCGCCCAGGCCCAGAGCCAGGCCCTTACCGATGGCGGCCAGACCTTCATTGTTGGCAGCGCCGGTGGTCACGGTGTCCTGAGCGCCAGCCACGCCAGCCAGAGCGAACAGTACGGCAACGAAAGCAATCTTGTTGTATTTGGTCATAATCATTTCTCCTGTAAGGGGGTTTATTTCACCAGCTCACTGTTTGCGGAGCTGAGGCGACGAAGAGGGGTGTACACCGGGCTGGTTTCAGTGTTGAAGCCGGTGGGGTTGAGGAATTCCACCATCTGAAGACGGATGGGCTGCAGGATGTGTCCGATCAGGGTCAGAGCCAGGATCAGGACGGTCAGGATGACGGCGAGGACCAGACCGAGAATGGCGCCAAAGACACCCATATTCTCGTACATGTTCCAGCCGAGGTCAGCCACCAGTTTGGCCATGATGGCCGACACCAGGCCGACGGCGAAGATACGGGCGTAGCTCAGCACCGAGCCGCCCTGAGAAATCAGTTCGACCGGCAGCATCGGGAATTCGCGGATGACGCGCAGGTAGCCCACCACGAAGGTGGCAAAGCCCAGCCACATCAGCCAGACGAGGGGATTGGCGAAGTTGAACATCAGGCCGAAGTCACTGGCGGCCTTGGTCACGAATGCCATCAGAATCAGGCCGACCACACCGCCGAACATCGCCAGACCTTCCCAGATGTGCGACGATTCGCCGTGCTTGAGGCCCTCGCGGACGCGAACAGCCCAGCCCCAAGGCACCTGAACGATACCGAACAGCAGCGCAATCATCAGCATGATGTTGCTGAAGTAGCCGGTTTCCAGGCGGGGGAACAGCGTGGGAATCAGGCCATGGTGCGGCGCACCTTCAGCGTGGAACGTGGCGCCGGTCCAGCCCCACAGGTTGTTGAGCCGCTGCTCATCCAGATAGAACAGGCCCAGGTGCTCGCCCCAGGTGCCGAAGAATTCTCCGGTCAGGAAGCCCCACAAAATGGTCCAGAACGCCATCACGCTGGTGATGCTCCACACGTCGCGCAGGGTTTCTGGCAGCAACTTGGTGCCCAGCAGAGGCACGGTCCAGCTTTCGCCGCGGTCGGCTTTGCCTTTGAGCCACAGGCCCGTCAGCAGAAACAGTAGGCCGTAGCCCACGTCACCGATAATCAGGCCGAACAGGAACGGCATCAGATAAGCCATCACCCAGGTGGGGTCAAAGGTGCCGTACTTGGGCGGGCTCATCAGGCCCATCACCATCTGGAAAGGCCGGACGTAGCTGCTGTTTTTCAGCTCGACCGGAATGGCATCGTCGTGATGCTCGTTCACAGGATGCAGTTCGTAAACGGTGCCTTCGCCAAAAGGCTTCAGCGCCGCTTCAAGGGTCGCCACGCGGTCTACCGGCACGTAACCCTGCATCACCAGCGAGTAGCGGCCACGGGCCGACACGCTGCGGACGTCATGCACGGCCACCTGATCCTTGAGCGCGTCGCGCAGGGCGAACAGCTCTGGGCCATGTTGTGCGGCCAGAGCGTCGCGCCGGGCGTTCAGCGCCTGCAGGCGGTCACGGCCAGCGGTGCGGATCTGTCCCAGTTCACTGGCGGCCTGCTCCAGGGGTATGCCCTCGAAGCGGCCCGGCAGGCGCATTTCGGCCAGACGGACCCGGCCCAGCGCGGTGCGGGCCAGGTCGCGTTCGCCGGCCAGAGTCGCCACAGCGCCCACGCGGCCTGCCGCACCAGACTCAACAGCCAGCTCGTAACGGTCACCTAGCGCCTCGCTCAGCGAAGCCTTAACCTCATTCAGGTCGGTTTCGCCGTGCAGCAGGAAGGGGATGACAGCCACGCGGCGGCTGCGGTCCAGCGGTCCCACCAGACGGGCCAGAGCTGCCGCCGGTTCCGCGTAAGCGGCAGCGACGTCCACGTCACCCTGAACTTCAGTGCGTTCGCGGGCCAGTTCAGCCACCGGGGTCGCCACATTCTCGATGCGCGCCGACCAGTCACCGCGAGGCGGCACACTGCCGTGCACCATCTCGGCCGGACGCTGCGCGCCCAGTTCGGCAATGGTACTTTCCACGCGGGCCAGCAGCCGCTCGGTTTCCCTGAGTTCCTCGGAGGTCTGCTCGTTGGCCGCGTCGGACTTCAGGGGGCTGCCCTCGATGGGCTTGAGGTGGATGACACCGGCATTTTGCAGCGCAGTGATCACAGCTTCGCTTTCACGGCGCCGCATGGCGATCACCACCTGCTGCATCGGACTGATCACGGCAGCACCGCCTTGAGCACATGCTCAGCGGCCTGCTGAATGCGGCCACTCATGTGCTCGCGGGCGCGCTCCGTGCCCTCAGTTGCCTTGCTCCTGGCCTCCTCACGGATGCGTACCGTTTCGGCGGTCAGGCGCTGATCATGCTCGGCCTGCTGGCCTTTCATGCGCTCCTGAGCTTCACGGAGGATGCGGGCGGCTTCCGCTTCCGCGGCTTCCACTTCACGGCTCGCATCTTGGCGTGCCGCTTCAATCTGCGCGTCCAGCGCGGCTTCACGCTCGGCCAGTTCACTCAAGATTCGACTTGAGACGTCCAAATCCCTCCTCCTTTCTTCGTCATCCGGCACACCGAAAAGCCCTCACGGGCTCCATTCAGAGTGAAGGCCCCACGGGGTGGGGTCTTGGGGTGCCTTCTGCACAGCTTGCTTTAGGTTGCCCGACCCTCGCTTATTGAGTTGCGTCAGACTGCCTTGGATTCTAACACACCCTTTACATTCGCCCCTTAGGGCCAAGCGTCCCTGCGGTAAGGCAGGAACAGTGTCACTGCGCCGGAAACAAGGGTGGGCAGGATGATTTGGCCCTCAGGCGACCCTGGCCGGGCGCCGCCAGCGCTGCCACAGCCGCCAGCCGGCCCACAGCAAGCCCAGCAGACCCAGCACAGCCAACGCCGGAACAAACAGCGCCAGCACACTGAGGCCCAGGCTCAGGCCATCTTCCACCGTACTGAGGACTGGGTTCCCCACGCCAGCGGTCAGGGTGGTGGCCGCCGGGCGCACGGCGGCGCGGCCCGCCTGCACGCTGCCGGCCACCAGCAAGCCCAGCACCGCTGCCAGCGACGGCGACACATCGGCCAGACCCGACTGTGAGGCGAACAGAATGGCTCCAGCAGCGGCGGCCACCCAGCCGCTCAGCAGGTGCAGCAGGTGATCGATGCCCGGCACCTTGTCCCCGATAAAGTCCACCGCTCCCACTGCAAAAATGACCAGCAGGGTCCAGGGATTGCCCAGCAGATCGAACGGCGGGCTCAGGGTCACCAGGCCCTGATGGGCCAGCAGGCCGACCAGCAGCAGCGGGATATAGGCATTCAGCCCCGCAGCGCCCGAAAGGCCCAGGGCCGGAAGCAGGCCGGAGAACAGTTCCATAACTGATGATAAGAAACCCGGCCGGCCCGGATCAGGGCAAAGGAGCAACCACCCCTTCTCAGCTGTCCTCGTCCAACAGGGCGTGGGGATGGAGGCGCGACTCAGTTAGCGCCGGCGCGGCCTTCTCCCCCACTGGCGCCTTTACTTCAGACGGAGCAGCCGGCCGCAGATCGGTGCCATTAAAGCGGCCCTGCGCCTCGTGCAGCCCCTGCAGGGTCCAAACCTCGGCAGCCTGAGTGCCCAGGTGCACCAGTTGTTCCAGCACCGGGCGCTCGGCTTCGGCCCAGCGGCTCAGCACCCAGTCGGCCGGGTCACGGCCTGCCGGCGGCCGCGAAATGCCCAGCTTGAGCCGATCAAAGTCCTGGGTGCCCAGTAGCCGGATGATGTCGCGCAGGCCATTTTGCCCGCCGTGCCGGCCACCGTGCCGCAGCTTCAGCAGGCCAAAAGGACTGTCCAGATCGTCCTGCACCACCAGCAGGTCATCCGGCGTTAGGCGGTAATAGGCCAGCAGCGGTGCCACCGCCCGCCCGGAAGCGTTCATGGTCGTCAGCGGCTTGACCAGCAGCACCTTTTCACCGGGCTGACCGGCCGCCTGACCCAGCCGCAGCTCGCAGAGTTCAGCTTCCCCGTCCCGGCGCCAGTGGCCGTCCTGACGCCGGGCCAGCTCGTCCACCACCAGCCAGCCCGCGTTGTGGCGGGTTTGCGCGTATTTGTCGCCTGGGTTGCCCAGGCCCACAATCAGTTTCATGCGGCCTCTTACGCGCTCAGGCCAGACAGCGAATCACGGACCTCGCGCCAGCGTGCGTCGGCCTGCGCCACAGCGGGGCGTTCCCGGGCAGCGTCGTAGCCTTTGCGGAACTCGGCAAAAGCCGGCTCAGTCTGCGAGAACAGCACGTCCAGCGCCTGCTGCACGTCGCGCACCTGCTGGCCGGTCAGCTCCAGGCCCTTGGTGTCCAGCACCTCATCCAGGGTCGCCATCAGGCCCGACAGCGGGCGCAGCCACTGGAAATCGGGGTGGCTGGTCACCAGATTGAACATCTCGTAGGGGCTTTTGACCGGGCCGTGCATGAACTCGTAGTCCTCGCGGGCTTTGTCCAGCAGCGCGGAGTGGAACTGGCGCAGTGCGGTCGCCAGGGCTTTCAGTTTGCGGCGAATGGCGGAGTCGTCTGACATAAGCTCCAGGGTAGCAGGGCCGCCCACACCGAAAAGTGCGGGCCGCCAGAAAAACCACCCGTCTGCCGGGAGCACGGAAAAGGCCCCACACCTTATATAGAGCGCGGGGCCAAGAACGAGAAGCCAGAAACCTACCTTCAACCTACTTTGCGGTTACTTGACGGTCACCTGAAAGCAGAAGTTGGCGGTGGCGCCGGCCGGCAAGACAAAATTATTGGTGGTCCAGCGGCCGCTGACCGGCACGGCGGGGCGCGGGCCGGCGCCGTCGGGATCCCAACTGGTGAATGAGGCGTCATAGACGGTGCTCGGCGCCGGGGTAGTGGTCACGGCGCTGCCGTCAGCCCACCGCAAGAAAGCCTTGCCGTTGGGCAGGGTGTTGCCCGGCACATAGTCGGAAATGGCGTAGTTGCTCAGGCTGGTGCTGCCATAGTTGTAGGCCGCGATGCAGTACTCAAGGGCCTCACCAGGCTGGGCCTTTTCGGCGGTGGATGCCGCGCCGCCCCGGGTCAGGTTGCGGACGGTCTTGTACAGCCGCGTATAGACCAGATCGGTGCGGCGCTTTTCCGAACTCTGCTGCGCCACGCCGGTGGCCTGCACGGCGGCGGTGTTCTCGTAGGGGCCCTGCACCCGGTTGGGAGTGACCTGCACGTTACTCACCACCCGGATGTCAGCCTTGCCGCCCGCCGCCAGCGAGGGCAGCCGGTAGGTCAGCTGCTGGCCGCTGACTTCAGCCTGAGGCGTGCTGCCCGCCGCGCTGTACTGCAGGCCGTCGGGCAGCCGGTCACTGACCACCACATTCTCGGCGGTGGCGGTGCCGGTGTTCTGCACCTGCAAGGTATAGATCAGCTGCCGGGGGTTCAGCGTGAACTGGGCGCTGTTTTCCGGATCGGCCGTCACGGTCACGTAAGTGTCACTGACCTGCTTGGTGATGCGCAGCTGCGCGGTCTCCTGCACGGTCAGCAGGTGGTCTTCCACCTCGCCGTTGGCCTGGGTTCCGCTGGGGCCGGCCGCAGAGGTAGAGATGCGCAGGCGGGCATAGGTCCGGGACAGGTTGGCCGGAAGGGACACGCCGGTCCAGTTCAGGGTCACGCTGCCGGCGCCGGAAGCCGCCTGCGCGGTGGCTGCCTCGGCCGCGTCGAAGGTGCCGTTGCCGTTGAAATCAATCCAGGCGGTGACAGGCGCGCTCTGGGCAGTGTCATTCACATAGGGAAGGGTGACCGAATAACTGCTGCCATAGCGCTGCAAAGCCGGGAAATTCCGCGCCGTTTCATCGTAGGTATCATCGTTCCCACTGGTGCCACGCGGCTGAGGCTCGGTGCTGACGCTGACGCCCAGGCGCACCGGCGAGGTGGCGTTCAGGGTCGCCGCCGTCACGCTGTCCAGCGAGGTGGCGCCAGGAGCCAGCGAGGAACTGAACCCGGGTTCCAGCAGGTGCTGTGCAGAGCCATAGCTGCTGGGCGCGTCGCCGTAATCATGGAAGAACGCGGCGCAGAAGCCCTGGGCAGTCGCGCCGTTGCCCGATGCTCTCCGCAACGTATTGTTCAGAATCAGGGGGTCGTTCTGCGAAGCCGTCTTGGAAGTCGCCAGAATTAGGGTGTTGTTCCGGTTGGTCTGAACCTGGGCCGTCCGGCCACCGTTACTGACCGTCAGGTTGCGATTGCTTTTGCCGGCGCTGCTGACATATGCCGCCGCGAACGCCGTGCCGTTGGTCGTGGTGCTGACGCTTTCACTGGTGCCGTCGTCTCCGGTGCTTCCGGTCAGCAGGGTCAGCGGGACAGGCGTGCCGTCTGTCAGGGTGGCCCAGGCTGAGAACTGAAAGTCCATGGTTTGGCTGGATGTACCTCCATTGCCCTGCAGCTTCAGCGAACTGTTGGCAGGGTTGCCGAAATAGCCGTACCAGCCGGAGTTCTGATATCCGTCACTGCTCGGGTAAGTCTGCAGGCTGTCGCCCGAGCGGCTCTGGCCGGACAGGGTCACGGCGTAGTTCAGGGTGATGCCGCTGCCCGCGTCCAGCGTCCAGCTGCGGGTGCCGGAGCCGGACAGGTTCACGTTGCTGAAATCGAGGCAGGTGGTGTAATTCGAAAGCTCGTTGGGCTGCACAGCGGGCGGCGGCGCGGCCTGCACGCTGATGGTCGCCGCGGCGCACTGCCCGGTGGTCGCCGTACAGGAGGCCGGGTCCGGCGCCGCCGCGCCATTGTTGCTGCCTCCGCCCACGCTGACCCGGTTGGTCAGCTGGCCGCCCAGGTAGGTGTCGGGAATGGTGGCGGTAACTGCAAAGCTGACACTCTCACCCGTATTCAGGCCCAAGCCAGGAGTAAAGTTCCAGGTCACTTCGCCAGTGGTGCCGGCAGGCGAGGCGTTGCTTACGGTGCCGGCGGCGCCACCACTGCGGCTCACGCTGACGAGTTGTAGGCCCTGCGGCAGCAGGTCGCGCAGTTGCAGCGGCGCCGTGGTAAAGGTGTTCGGCGTGCTGTTGGTCACCGTCACGGTGTAGGTCACGTTGCCACCAGACAGGTAGCTGCTCTGATCGGCCACTTTGGTCACGCTCAGCTGGGGCGCGGCGCTGATCACGGTATCGGTGTCCGACGCGCTGTTGTTGGCAGTGTTGGGGTCGGTGGTGCCGGTAGGTACGGCCACACTCGCCGTATTGACCACGTTGCCGTTGCTGTCACGGCCTGTCACGTTGGCTCTGACCTGCACCTCGTAGAAGGCACCGGCTGCCAGCGCTGGCAGAGTGGTGGAAGTGCTAGTGGGCGCCGTGGTGCAGGTATTTCCAGCCGCCGCCGTGCAAGTCAGGCTGCCCAGCGTCAACCCCGTGCCCAGAGTATCGGTCAGGGTGGCCCCGGAAACGCTGGACGGTCCATTGTTGGTCACGCGCAGGGTATAAGTGGTGCTGCCACCCAGCGTGACACTGTCCACGTTGTCGGTCTTGGTGACGGCCAGATCGGCCACCGGGGTTACGGTCAGGGTATCGCTGGCCGCTGCGGCGTTGCTGCCGGCGCTGGTCTGTAGCGCGCCCGCCGCAATCGTGTTGGGATAGCTGCCTGCCCTGGTCGAGCGGACCGCGGCGGTGATGGTACAGCTGCCGGGGTTCAGGGTCGCGCCACTGGGATAGGTGATGGTGCTGCCGCTGACGGTGGCCTTGACCGGACAGGTCGTGGTCACGCCGGTAATTTCCAGACCACTGCCGATGTTATCGGTCAGTGGGGCCGTCAGAGTGGTGGCCGCAGGGGCCGGGTTGTTCAGAGTGATGGTCAGGGTACTGGTCGCTTTGCCGTCTCCAGGAATGGACTTGGGGCTATAAGCCTTGGCGATGGTCGGCGCGGCCAATGCCGTGATAGTCGCCTGGGCGCCGTCGGCGTCGTTGCCCCCGCTGGTCCGGATATTGGCCGGAATGCTGTTGTTGTAAGTACCGGCCCGCGGCAAGGTCACGTCGAAGCTAAAACGGCAGGTGCCCGCCGGAACGATGGTATTGCCCGGAATAGCCCACCGTGTCACACCCGCTGTGGGCGCCGGGGGCACCGTCGCACCGCTGCCATCGCTGCTTTCGTAGCTCAGGCTGTTGTAGCCGGAATTGTTGGTGATGGTCACGCCGCTGCTGTTCACACAGACAGCCTGATAGTTGGGTGTGTTGCTGACCACCATCTGCCCGCCCCCCGAACCGGCCGGTAGGCTGTCGACGATGTCCCGGTAAATCATGACCGGCGCCCGATTAGGATTGCTGACGGTAATGGTCAGCCGCGCCTTGGCCGTTCCGGTGGCAGGATCAATCTGAACCGTACTCTGGTCAAACGATTTATCAACCTGTGGGACCAAGGTGGCAATCCCACAGGACGCCAGGTCAGTCAACCCAGGTGAAACGGTATTGCCACTCACTGCTTGATAAGTAGAGGCATCAACGGTCCAGATGGTTTTCCCATCGCTGACATAAAAATAATTATAGACCGGGTCGAATGCTAAACCGTTGGCTTTATTTGCGGCACTCCCTAAGCCAGTAATTGCATGACTTGACGTAACGCGTCCATTCACCCGGTCAAAAAGCCCCAAATAGGGCGTCCCCGATGAGTTCTGGTAAAGCAGCCAAGTTCTATTAGCGCTATCCACCGCAATGTCACCATTGGTGCCGTAAGAAGACTTGGACTTAGATTGTGGGATGGCATAAGAATTTCTTGTAACATTGTATTTGGTGCTCGCATTGCCGCCATCAAGAGTAGAGAGGGGAATAGAATCATAAGTGTAATCACTCCATGTAAAAATGAAGTTTCCACCAGAGATGGCTGCCCCAATATATTCGGCACCCTCAGCCCCAGCGTTTAAATAGCCAAGGTTGGTCTTCACCTCCGTAAAAGGATTATAGCGCCACACAATACCAAAGCGGTTTAAGCGAGAGTAACCAGAAAATACCGCATCTTTATTACCACGGTCGATCCAATAAATGTAACCGGTTTGTGGATCAACGGCCGCATTGTTTAAGTGAGAACTGTTAAAACCGTTCCTGAAAAAGTCAGAAGTATCACCAGTCGTCAGCGTCTTGCTGTAACCAGTAAATGGGTTATGCCAAACTACACGGCCGGACCCAGTCGCAGTTCCGCCATTGATAGTCGCGAAAGTGCCGGTGCAGTAACTGGCACTGCCCGTCTGGGCCTGGGCACTGCTGAAGCACAGCAAGGCCAGGGACAGGCCACTGGCTGCGGCCCACTTCGGCCAACCCTGACGCGCCGTAGCCCGCCGTTTCAAATTCCTCATTCCCGTCCTCCGATGGTGTCGTCTAGGGTCAGGTCCAGCCGCAGATAGGCGCCTGGCCTGGTATAGGTGTAGCCGCTGGGCAGGCCGTCAAAGCCAGCAAAGTTGTAGCCGGCGCTGAGCCAGGTGCCCGGCAGGGCCCGCAGGTTGGCTTCCACACCGTAGCCATACAGGGCACGGGGGAGGTCGGCCGGCTGGTAGAACGTGCGGCCCCAAGCGCCTACGCCGAAGCGTTCGGTCGGGTAATAGTTGCCCCCCACAAACGCCTGCCCGCTGAAGGTGGCGCGGTCGTCCAGCAGCCAGCGGGTATCGTTGCCGGCCCGCACCGCCCAGTTGGGCTGACGGTATTCGGCCACCACACCGCTGGTCAGTGCCGGGTTGCCGCCGGCCAGGGTGCCGTTGACATAGCGGGCGTAGCCCAGGCTGCTGAGGTGGCTGCCACGGTAGCCGTAGCCCAGCGTCAGGCGCTGCCCGGTGCCGGAGGTGCGGAATTCGGCCAGGGCATCGGCGGTCAGGGTCAGCTCGTCGGTCAGGTTGCCGCTGACGCCGCCGCGCAGGGCGGAACGCCACTCACCGTCCTGGCCGTTATAACCGATGTCTCCGCCTGCCGTCGCCACGTAGCCCTGGCCTTTGTATTGCAGGTCGGCTCCGGCGGCCGCGTCCAGGTAGCGGCCGGCCACGTTGTACACCGTGCTGCCGCGCAGGCCCAGGGTGGTGCGCTTGTTCAGTGGCAGGCTGGTCTTGACGCCGAAGCGGGCCCGGTTGCCGTCACCACTGGCGGTGGGCAATTCGTAGCCGACCGAGAAGTTGGTGTTGCCCAGACGAGAATCCACTCCCAGCAGCGCCTGATGCCCAGCGCCCCAGGTGAAGCGGTCCTGCGCCTTGAGGGTCATGGTGTCGGACAGCTTGTAGCTGGCCCGCAGGTTGGTCACCGCCGGCACGTCGCCGGTAAAGCCCTGCTCGTGCTCGATGCCCACGCTGACCGGGTCGCCGGTGTAGCCGGCGCGGGCCACCGCGCTCAGGCCAGTTACGTCACCGAAGCTGTATTTCAGGCCGCCGCCCACGGTGAAAGGCTGCAGGCGGTAGTCGGCCACACCGCGCACATAGCCCTGACTGCTTCCGGCAAAGTCGTTGCGGTAATCGGTTTCCAGCTCGCCGCTGAGGGCCGCCGTGAACCGTGCCTGATAGGTGCCGCGCAGGCTGAAGCCGGAACTGGCTTTGCCCAGACCGTTGTAGCCCGTGTCCTGATAGCGCACCCGCAGGGTGGCACGGTCACTCTCGCGCGGGCGCGACGTGACATCCAGACCAGCCTGCACGCCAGCCGAATACGCGGCCCGCGCCTCGGCCTTGAGGTTTTCGCGGTTGTCATACTGCACCCGGGCGCCCACGGTGCTCTGCCGCGCGCCTTCCTGGGTGGGCAGCTGCACCGCCGCCACGCCGGCTGTCCAGAACCGGCCCTGCGCCGAAGCCTCGGCGCCGTAAGCCCACTCGCGGTTTTGCAGGGGGTTGTCCAGCCGGTAGCTGGCCTCAACGCGCACGTCGTTGAAGTCCTCATCCAGCGGCTGAAGCTCGCGGTCCAGGGTGATCACGCCGGTGCTGTAGTCAATGGAATAGTCGCCATAACGCACCAGCGGTTCGCGGCGCAGTTCCAGACCGGTGCCGCGTTCCAGCACCACCAGTTCCAGCGATTCGCTGCCGCGGCTGATGGCCGTATCGGGCAGACGCAAAATCCGCAGGCCGTCGGGCACCAGGGCCTCGGCGCCGCGCAGCCGCACCTGATCGCTGGGCACGTAGGCGGCAAAAGCCTTGAAGCTGGGGTTGCTGCGGGTTTCCAGGGTGGCTGCCGTCAGGGTTTCGCCCAGCGGCAGCGCCGTAATGGGCAGCGCGGTGCGGCGGTAACCGACCCGGAAGCGCGGATGGTCGTACACGGCCGCCACGGGGTCGATGCCCTGCAGCGGCACACTGTGCACCGAGGCGTCGCCCGCCATCGGAAAGCGCTCGAAAGGATCGAGGTCGTAGGGCAGGGCGTCACGGTCGGCGGCCACAAACAGCTTGCCTTCTCCGACCGGACCTTCAAAGTAGCCACGGCCAGTCCAGAGAAGGTCTTTCTGAGGCGAGAAGGTCTGCGGATTCAGCCCCACAGTCGCCGTGACCAGCCCCACACCGAAACGTCGCTGGTCGGGCCGGACCTGAAAGCGCTGGGTCTGAACCTGCCCGCCCACATCCAGCTCCAGCTGCAGTTCGCTGGGCACCGTCTGGGGCCGCAGTTCCAGCACGCCAACCCCTTCTTTCAGCCGCAGCTGATAGCCGGTGACGGCAGCGCTGGCATCCGGCACCAGCGGTTCAAGGTTGGAGTTGAGGGTCAGGGTGGGCTGACTGGTAGGCGTGCCGAACTGGTCCAGCGCCATGATGCGCACCCGCAATGGCGTGCTGCCGTCGGCCAGCAGTTGCAGGGGCTCCACCTTGACCTGGGCGGTCTGGGAGGCCAGCACCACGGTGACCTCATCGTCGCCCTGGCGTAGAACGTTGGGGCCGGGGCGCAGCTGCACACCCACATAGGTCAGGCGCTGAATCCGGCGGATACCGTCCTGAGTGTTGGTGCCGATCTGATCGTCAGGCACCGTTTCACTGTTGATCAGAAGTGGGCGGTTGTCTCCCTGCGGCTTTTCCACCGTGACCGAGATCTTGTCACGGGTGCGGTAGACGGTGCCGGCCAGCGGCAGACGCACCGCGCCGCTGTTTTCCTGGGCTGCCTCCTGCGCCTGCAGCGGGCGGGCATCACGGAAATCCTCGGCCCCGAACTGGCCTTCCAGAATTTCGCGGCGGTCGCCAGGGTAGCGCGCTACCAAGCTGGCGGGGGCCAGCGCCGGCAGGGCTCCCTGATGGCTGACGGTGTAGCTCAGCTGCCCACGGGTGCTGGCCGGAATGTCCCAGTACAGCAGACCGCTGGCGCCGGCCAGAGGGTCAGCCAGCGGCTGGCCGTTCAAGCGGGCGCTGCCAGGCTGGTAAGTGGCGCCTTCCGGCAGGCGGTGAGACACAATCAGGCTTTGGGCCTGCGCCGGAGCGGTGAAAGGCAGCTGCACTTCACTGGTGCGGGTCAGGGGGACCTCCGGCGCCGGAGCGGGTTGCTCCTGGACAGCCTGTTCCTGGGCTGGCTGTGTCTGATCTGGCTGTTCCTGAACCGGAACCGGCTGCGCCTGAACCGTTGGTGTTGGTTCCTGAACGGTCGCCTGTGGCTGAGGCGCGGCCGGCGGCTGTGGAGCACGGACCTTCAGAGGCGTGCTGGACGTCTGGCTCACCGCACAGCTGCCGGCGGTCAGGCGGCCGGTAATCTGGCCTGTTTGGCCGCCGGTCCCAGAGGCCAGTGCCCGCACGCGGTAACTCAATTCGCGGGTTTCACCGGGTGCCAGCTGACCCTGGAAAGTGCCGCTGTCCAGCAGTTCCAGCCCGCTGGCCTCTTCCGATAGGTCATAGCTGGTCGCAGCTGGGCTGCGGTTGGTCAGCAGCACCCGCACGGTGCTTTCCTGACCGGCTTCCAGGTCCTGCGGCACCTCGCGGCGCATCTGCACGCCGGTTTCAGCGGCCAGCACCTGCACCTGCCGGGTCACCGTCTGGTTCCAGCGGGGCGAAGTCAGGGTCACGGCATAGGTGCCGGGCTGTGTAGCCAGAGCTTCCAGCGATAGCCAGGCCGGCTGCGCCGCGCTGACCTGTCCGGTCAGGCTGCCCTGGCCACTCAACTGAAGTCCGGGGGCCTGCACCTGCAGGTCCAGCGGCAGGGCCTCCTGAGAAGCGGTCAGACCCTGGGCTTGCACTTTAACCACATCGCCCACGCAGACCTGCGGTTTGTCGAGGTCCAGGCTCAGGCCGACCTGGGGCTGCGCGGCGGCCGGAGCCGTAGTTGTGCTGCTGGCAGTTGCGGGCACCACGATGGGTGAGACTTTGACTTCACTGCCTGAAGGCGCGGCCTCAACCGGCAGCTGAAGTGGTGGCCTGTAGCCACCGCCGGTCACGGTGGTCAGGCTGGCCAGGATATCTGGATGTTCGGGATGGCCCGCTGCGTCAGCCGGGCGGGGAGTCGCCGGCTGGCCCACGCCGGACGGCTGCTGCGCCTGAGCGGGCGCGGCCAGCAAGGCGGTCAGCGCCAGCAGGGCGCCGGTTCGTTTGATTGTCATGGCTGCCTCCATTGCACCTGCGGATCGGTCACTGCGGTCCGGGGCTCGCCGCTATAGCGAAAAGTGTAGTTGATCAGCCGCTCACCGGCCGGCAGGTCGCCCTCGAAACCGGGCGTGCCGCCGGTCAGTTCGGCGCCTTCGGGCAGGGGGTCGGTCAGTTGCAGACCGGTCACCGGCTGCCCGGTATTGAGCTTAAGCTGCACGTTGTAGCCGTCTGGCGTGCGGAACACCGACTTCTGCACCGTCAATGGGCCGGCCGTCAGGGCCGTGCGGCGCAGCACGTCGATTTCGCCGGCCAGCGGGGCCAGCGGGAAATCGGCCGTGGTCAGCCCACGCACATGCACCGTCTGGGTGCCGTTTAGGCCGCCTTCACGGGCGCTCACCAGCGCCGGGTACGGCGTGGTGCCGGGGTCCAGCCGCAGTGCATGGCTGCCCAGCGGCACATTCAGGAAAGAGTAGCGCCCATTGGCATCGGTCAGGGAGATCCGGCCGCCGGCCAGCACCACCCGGGCGCGGTTCACCGGCGTGTCGGTGCCCTTATCAAAGATTCCGTTGCGGTTGCGGTCCACATAGACGGTGCCCAGCACGTCGCCCAGCGGCCGGAACAGCTGCAGGTTCACCACGATTTCCTCTTCGGAGGTGTCCTCGGCGATGTCGGTGGCGCCGCTGGGGCCCGCACCGCTGACCAGCACGTAGTTTTTCAGGCTGGGCTGCTGCGCGGCGCTGGCCTGTACCCGCATGTCGTAGGTCAGGGTGGCGGTCTGGCCGGCCTTCAGGGTAGGCAGGGTCCAGCGCATCACCTCATCCACCCGGTCACCGGCGCGGTGGTTGCCCAGGTCACGGTCCAACACCTCGGCCGCAATGGCTGGATCTGCCAGCGGGGCAGCTTCACCATTGCCGGAACGCAGGGCGGCGCTGCCGGGAATGTAATCCAGCGACGACGGGTCGGCCAGCACATCCACAATCTCAACCGGCGTCAGGTCAGCCACTGGCGAGGGGTTAGTCACGGTCAGGGTAAAGGTCACCCGGTCGCCCACCGTGACCTGCTGGGTGCTGGCCCGCTTGGTCACCTGAATCTGCACCGGCACCTGCACGGTGGCCGGAGGGCTGCTGACCGGGGGCACACCGTCTACCACCGGCAACTCGCCCGACACCAGGCTAAAATCATTGACGATACTCTCCCCCATCCGGGCGCGGTCACTGACGCGGGTGGTCAGTTCCAGCACCTTGGTCTCTCCCGGCGCGAAGGTGGCGAAGTCCCAGTTCACCACCTGCTGGCCGGGCACGCCCTGCACCTGTCCGCCCGGCTGCGAGGACACGTAGTCCACCGCCGCCGGCAGGGGGTCGCTGATCCGCACGTCCTTCAACGCGGTGCCGTAAATATTGGTGACCCGCAGCTGATAGGTCACCTGCTGGCCCGGCTGCACCGTGCTGGAATCCTGGGGATCCACCACCGTCTTGACCAGCTGCGGCAGGGGCCGCAGGTAATCGGTGGTGCTGTTGGAACTGCCACGCTCACCCGTCGCCGTGATCAGCGCCGTGATCGGCTGCTGGTTGTTGGCAATGGTGTAACAGACCTGCACCAGCGTCTTCTGTTTGGGCTCCAGCGCAACCGGCAGGGCCAGCGGCTGGCGATTTTCACCGTACAGCACTGCCTGAGCGCGGCCGGCCGGATAATTCACCGTGACTGTGAAGAGGTCGGCCACGTCGCCAGTGTTGCGCAGGGTGTGGTCGAAACAGACCTCCTGGCCTGCGCGGGCAAAAGCCTTGGTCTGGCTGTCCGCCGCGCTGCCTTCTTCGGCAGTGGACTGCCCCACCGGGCCGAGAGCCACCGCCGGGTTGTAACGCACGTTGAGTGTGGCGCTGGCACTGGCTTCGCGGCCGCTGGACCGCACCGTGGCAACATTCAGGAAAGCGCGGCCATCGGCCACCTCACGGGCCCGCAGTTTGAAAGTCAGGTCAAGCTGGGTGCCGGGCGCCAGGCCACCGTCAGCCACAGCCCGCAGGCCCCGCACCTGAGCCGGGGGCTCGCTCTGCCACAGGTCACCGTCGAAATATTCGATCCGGCCGCCGGCGCTGCTGGCGCTGCCCGGCATAAATTCCAGGCCCTGCGACAGCTGATCGGTCAGCAGGTCGGTCAGCTGCACCTGCTTCGAGTCGCGGGCACCGGCATTGGTTGCCGTCAGGCGCACTTTGGTCTCCTGGCCGGGCACGATCACCTGTGGCTCGAAGGTCTTGGTGACACGCATTTCAGGTGGAACGCCCACGGTCAGGAGCGAAACATTGTCATCGTCGAACTGCCCTTCGTTGGCGCAGCTGGCAATCAAGTTGACCGCAGCGGTCCCGGAAGGGGTGGCAGAGGTCACCTCGGCGCGCAGCAGTACGGCCGCCGCCTCACCGGCCTTCAGACTCACCTCCTGCACCGCCGGCTCGCCCGCGTCAATCTGGCCATTGCGGTTCTGGTCCAGGTAAGCGCTCAGTACGGGCTGCAGCTGGCTGCCGGCTTCCAGCCGGGTCTGCAGCGCAAATGTCCCGGTCACATTGCCGGTGTTGGTCACGGTATAGGGAAACACGGCCGTTTCGCCCGGCAGCGCCTCGCGCGTCATGGCCGGAGCGCCGGCAGTACCGTTGGGCAGCACGCTGACGCCGCAGATGTCCTGTACGGTGGTCACCACAGTATTGGAATAGACCACGGGCGCCGGCTGTCCCTGCGCGTCATCGAACTGCGCGCTGGCCCGGTTGGTGATTTGCGTCCCCGAAGGCGTCAGCTGCGCCGAAGCCAGACCGGACAGGACACCGGGCAGCAGGGTGAAAAGAGCAAGTTTGCGGAACATGGTTCCTCCTCTGGAGACCAGAATAACGGCGTGACAAGCATAAAAAAGAACTGTTCTGATGTTAGGGCGTCTGTATTGGCAGGTTAAAAATGCAGAGAAAACGCGGCAGCGTGGAAAAAGTGCGCCCGCCCATCACAGGCTGGGCGCACTCCGCGCGGGGTCCGGCGCAGCTGGGGCTGCCGGGAGGGGCTCAGTTCACGCGGACCTTGAAGTCCACCCGCAGAGTGGCACCGGCAGCCAGGGTCCGGTCGGCAGGAGCCACGCACACTTCACCGCCCTGAGCGGTGGGCGTACCGGCCGCCAGCGACTTTGGTGCTGCAGCACTCCAGGAGCTGCCACCGTTGGTGCTGTAGAGGGCACCGCCGCTTACACCCACAAAGCTGGTGTTGGCCGGCACACGGTCACACACGAAGAAGTTGCTGACCGGGGCGTTGAAATTGTTCTTGGCCACAATCGCGTAGTTGAGGTCGGCGCCGGGCAGGGCCTCATTGCTGGTGGTGTAGCCTTCCGGCGCAGTGATGCCGGCGTAGCTGGTGCTGCCATTCCCGCCCTGCACGAACTTGGCCAGCGCCACACCGCTCTTCTGATCACCGAGGTTGGTCGGGTTCACGGTGATGGTGTTGTTGCCGTCGGTGGCGGTCAGGCCGCTGCTGCTGGTCACCGTCTGGGTGATGGAGCCGGTGGTGCCGGCCAGCGCGTTTTCAGGCACCTTCACAGTCGCCACGAAGCAGCCACGGGCGCCGGGTTGCAGGGTCAGGGTATTGCCGGTACCGTCGGGGGTGCCGTCACAGTTGGTGTCGGGGGCATATTCCACCGGCACGGTTATGGTGCCGCCGCCCACCACCGGGAAGGTCACGCTGGTCTGTCCGGCCGTGTAGGTGTCGGGAGCACCGCCAGTGTTCACGATTTCCATCGGGAAGGTCACCGTGGCGCCGGGCCGCACAGTGGGATTAGGGTTGGCGCCGGGGTTGGGCGGCGTGCCGGCGTCGGTGCGGTCACCGAACTGCAGGCCCGGGTCCTGGATGATGTTGGTGGTCGTGTCCCTGCGCTCGGGGTTGTTGGCGCTGACCACCGTCAGGGTGGTGCGCTGGAGGTCCGAAGCACCGGGCGTCACGTCCGTAAAGGGAATGGTATTGCGGAAAGAAGCGCTGTCACCGGGACGCAGACCAGTGATCACCATAGTGTTGCCCGAGAGCGTGTAGGTCACGTCGTAGGCCGTGCCGCCGCCGGCCGGAGTCACACTGACCGTGGTAGGCGCCGTGGTGATCTGCGCGCCGGTCGGGGTCAGGAAGACAGTACCCGGGGTGCTGGACGACACAGTAAAGTTGTCGTTCGCCTGGCCACTGTTCTGCACCGTGTTGGTAAAGGTTACCGAAGTCACGCCTGCGCGGATATTGGCCTTCTGCGTGTCGTCGGCCGCAGGGGTCACCGTGTTGCCGGCGCCATCATTGTAGGCCGGGGTCACTGGGCCGCCCTTGCCGTCGGCGTCGTCCTTAGGCCCAATCTGGGCACCCGAATCCTGCACGTTGACCCGGTTGTACTGGAAGAACAGGTTGGTGGCCGTTTCGGTGACATTGACGTTGGTGCCGGCCGCGCTGTCGTACTGCTGGCCACTGCCGATAGGCGTCGCGCCGATGGTCGTGCGGGGAGCAGCGCCCACGGTGTACACCATGAAGAAGTTGGTTTCGCCGGTATTGTTCTCAATGGCCGGGGTGGTGGTGTTGTCGCCGGACGGGTCCACCTGCACGCTGGTAATCGGGGAAGAGGCGGCGATTTCTTCGGCCGAGAGGCTGCCGTCGTTGTTGGTATCGGCCGCCTTGGGGAAGAAGCGCACGTTGCTGACCGCTCCACTCACTTCGCTGGTCAGGGCAATGGTCTGGACCGTGTTCCCGGTGTTGACCGCCACATATTCAAAGGACACAACGGTGCCGGGCAGGGCGTCGCGCTGATAGCCGGCCGGCGCACCCGTAGGAGCATTGGTGCTCGCGGTGTCACCACCACCCTTGTAGGTGATGTTGAAGCCGGCGCGGGGCAGCACGGTGGTGGTCACGGTGTTGGACTGCGTGGTGTCCGTGTTATTGGTGGCGGGGTTGGTAAAGGACGCACTAGCAGTGTTGCTGATGGTGGTGCCGGCCGTGGTGGTGGGCGCGGGCGCCAGTGGGGCAGCCTGAGCCTGAGACGCAGCGGCACCCAGGGTTAGGGCAGCCAGGATAGTCAGGAATTTCTGATTGGACATGTTTTTCTCTCCTTGGGACGGGGTCATAAGCGGGACCGTGGTCAGCTGAACTCCAGCCAGTGGGCCGGGACCGGCGACCAGACGGGTCCCCAGGACAGCTACCACGATAAGACAGGCGTTCTTACCGCCCACTTACCCTTTTTGGCCTGGAATCGCATTCCAGCTGTGTAGCAGCATGTGAACCTGCCTTGGTTCTCCCAAAGCGGTGGTGCATTTCAAACCTGTCTTCTCTAGAAGCTGTCCCCAACAAGCTTCCAGGGCCCTCTTCCATTTCCAGTCACCTGTTGAGAACCTGCCAGGTAACCCGTATTTCGTCTCTTCTCACAAACTTGTGACAGAAGTTTAATCTTCTGGGACTAAGGGTAAAGAAAACCCCATCAAGAAGATTTTCGCTGACCCAGGCAAAACAGACCCAAAAAAGAAAACCCCGGGCGGGCCGGGGGCAAAAAATGGGTGAAAGGAGGGGTAGCCGGGTGGGTTCAGAGACCTAGGCGGCCAGTGCTGCTGCGGTCTACCGGCAGGCCGCTGGCGCCTTCAAAGGCGTTGATCTCCTCAATAAAGCGGTCGAAAAGGTAGCGGCTGTCGTGGGGGCCGGGGGCCGATTCGGGGTGATACTGCACGCTGAAGACGGGGTAGCGGCTGTGCGCCATGCCTTCGAGGGTCTGGTCGTTGAGGTTGATGTGGGTAGGCACGAACTGGCCCGACGGGATGGAATCAATGTCCACCGCGTAGCCGTGGTTCTGCGAGGTGATTTCCACATTCCCGGTCAGCAGGTTCTTGACCGGCTGGTTGCCGCCACGGTGCCCGAACTTCATCTTGAAGGTCTGGCCGCCGGCGCCCAGCGCCAGAATCTGGTGGCCCAGGCAGATACCGAAGGTAGGCAGCAGGCCCATCAGTTCCCAGGCAGTGCGGTGGGCGTAGGTCAGCGCGGCGGGGTCGCCCGGGCCGTTGCTGAGAAAAAGGCCGTGCGGGCTGAGTTCCATGATCTCGGCGGCGGTGGTGCGGGCCGGCACCACGATAGGTTCAATGCCCACTTCGGCCAGCCGCTTGATAATGGTGTGCTTGATACCAAAATCTACCAGCACCACCCGCTTGCCTTCGCGCAGGGTGGGGTAGGCATAGGGCAGCTCGGTGGTCACCTCGGCAGCCATATCCAATCCGTCACGGTCGCGGTGATCACGGGCGCGGGCCACCAGCGCCGCTTCCTCCTCGGGCGAGAACTCGCCGTAAGGGTCGGCCGAGTTGGTAAAGGAGCGGTGCGCAATCACGCCCTTGACCACCCCACCCGAGCGGAGCCGGCGCACCAGCGCGCGGGTATCGATGCCCTGAATGCTGACAACGCCGTAGCGCTGCATGAACTCTTCTAGGCCCTGTTCGGCACGGTAACTGGAGTAGTCGTGCGAGAACTCACGGCCAATAAAACCGCGTACGTATGGGCGGTTGGATTCCATATCGTAAATCGCCACACCGTAATTGCCCACATGTGGGTAGGTCATGGTGACGATCTGCCCAGCGTAACTGGGGTCGGTCAGGATTTCCTGATAACCGGTCATGGACGTGTTGAATACCACTTCGCCCACGGTTTCCCCGCGGTGACCGAAAGCGTAGCCACGGTAAACTGTGCCGTCGGCCAGGGCCAGCAGGGCACGTTCTTTTTTAATCATGCTCATACGAACCTCCATTCGCGCCTCGCTGGACGCAATTCATGGTGGAACAGACCCAGAACAAGGCCTGCAACTCTTTTTTCAGCTTAGCACCCCGGCTCAGGCAGGAAAGCACCCGGGCCCATTATTTTGGCAGCATGCTTTTCCAGGCCAGCGAGTCGGCCAGCCAGCCGGTTTCCAGGGCGCTGCGGACCTGTGGCGTCTGGGGCAGCCGCTGGGCCAGTTCTTCCGGTGCCACCCGCTGGTAGCCCTGATGCAGCCAGAACGCCCCCTCATCTGCCGAGAAAAGAAAGACTTCCCGGTCGCCGCGCTCCCGCAGCACAGCGTAGGCAGCTTCCAGCATGGTCTGCTCTGCGACCAGCCACGGCCACGAAAGCTGGGCGCCACGGTAAAAGACCGCAGCAGCGAGGCGTCCTGGCCGTGCTCCAGGCCCAGGACCGCTGCGGCTTGCCCCTGTACCTCGCCCAGCAGATAGGTCACAGGGCCATTCAGGCTCACTGAACTGGTGTACAGCCCTGAACCTTCCAGCAGGGACAGCACGGTGGGCAGATCGCCGGGGTCGGCGCGGCGAATGGACAGAACAGCAGAAGTCATGAGGCGCAGTGTAACGGGCATGGCCTAAGCGGCGAGGCTGGCGCAGCAACAAAAAAAACCAGCCGGGTGGCTGGCTTTTTCAACTGAGGCTGGTCTTACTTCAGGCGGAAGTTCACGCCCACGTTACCGTGCAGGCCCAGACCGGACTGACCATTGTTATTCAGGCTGAACTGAGGGCCAACCTGTCCAAACACACGGGCATTCTGGTTCACCACGAAGTCGGTACCCACGAAAGCGCGGGGAGCCACCGACACGCCGCCGGAGAAGTCCACGCCCACACCAGCGCCGTAGTAAGGCACGAAGCCGTTGCCCACGGGGTTGCGGTCAAAGCGATTTAGGTAGTCGACACTAGCACCGATACCTTTACCGTTTTCGAAGCCCACACCCACGCGGTAAGCGCTGTTGGCATCGATGTCAGTCTGGTAGTGCACGCCTACGCCAGTACCAGCGTGAACGCCACCGTAGTTGGCGGCAGAAGCGTTGGTGGCAAAAGCGCCACCCAGAATGGTCAGAGCAATCAAGGTCTTCTTCATGAGAGCTATGCTACTCCGCCAAACTGACGGGGATATTTAGACGGACTCCAATTGCCCTTCAGAAGGGCTTTAGAGAAATTTGCCACTTGCGGCCTTCTGGCTGTCAGGACTCCGTCAGGGCGCAGGAACAGGCGCTATGCTGCCCGCCATGACCATGACGAACAAGGAGTTGCAGGGCCTGGTCGCCAAGGCCCGGGGTGGCCGGGTGGTGCGGACCGGTTTCGTGGACGGCGGTAGCTTGGACCGCCGCCTGCTGGATGACCCGGAGATCGGCTACCGTCTCTCAGGCGGCTTTCCCGACGCCCGGCAGATGGTGCTGACCCTTTATCCGGCCCATATCCCGGAAGTGGACAGCGGCGTGCAGGTCATTGGGCTGACCCAGCAGGGCGGCATTCCCTGGGACGAGCAGGACCTGCGGGTGCAGCTGGGCCGCCTGGACCTGGAAGAAGGCTCGTTGGGCGACATCCGCGAGGTGCGCGGCAGCTTTCAGGTGGCTGCCGATGCCAAAGCAGCCGCTGCCCTGCTGGCACTGACCTCGCTGGGCGGGCAGGACGTGAGCGTGGAAGAAATTGGAGAAACTTCCGGCAAGGGCAGCCGGGTGCGCGAAGTGGTGGTGCCGTCTATGCGCGCCGACGTGGTGGGCGCCAAAGGCTTCGGGGTCAGCCGGGCCTATTTTCAGCAGGGCATTGACGGCGGCAAGGTGCGGCTGAACGGCCAGCCGGTGCGGGCCGGCAGCGAGGTGCACGAGGGCGACAGCCTCAGTGCCGAGGGCCTGGGCCGCATCGATTTCCGGCGGGTACTGAACGAAACCCGGCGCGGCAACTACAAGGTGGAACTGGAAGTGCACCGCTGATGACCGGCCCGGTTGCTGCGGGCGCAGGCGGTGGCATCAACCTGCTGAGCCGCCAGCCTTCACTGGACCGCAGCCGGCTGCTGGAGACGCTGGTGCCCAGCGCCCGCTTTGCGGAAACCCGCTTTGAAAACTACCGGCCCAATCCGGCTTTCCCGTCACAGGAGGCGGCCCGGCAGAGCCTGCAGCGATTCCTGGAGCCGCAGCCGGCCAGGAAGACCGGCATCTGGCCTTTTCAGCGCGTGGTGGCGCCGGAAGGCCGCGGCCTTTATCTAGACGGCGGCTTCGGGGTGGGCAAGACCCACCTGCTGGCCAGCACCTATTACGCCGCCAAGGAACGTAACCCCGGCAGCCGGGTGGCCTTGATGAGCTTTCAGGACCTGATGTACCTGATCGGGGCGCTGAAAATGCCCCAGGCGATCGAGGCGTTCCGTGACTACGACCTGCTGCTGATCGACGAGTTCGAGCTGGACGATCCCGGCAACACCCACATGGCCAACACCCTGCTCGAAGCGCTGATGCCGGCTGGCGTGAATGTGGTCGCCACCTCCAACACGGCTCCCGGCGCGCTGGGCGAGGGCCGCTTTTCCACCCGTGACTTCCAGCGGCAGATCGAGGCAATTGCAGGGCATTTTCAGTCACAGCGGGTGGACGGCCCCGACTACCGCCAGCGCGGCACCACGCCGCAGCAACCGCTGAACGAGGCCGAGTTCCAGCGCTGGCTGGCCCAGCAAAACTCGCAGACCCTCAGTGTGGTGGCGGCAAGCGACCTGGACCGGCACCTGCTGTCGGTGCATCCCAGCCAGTTTCCAGCGCTGCTCTCAGGCGTGGAGGCGGTGGCGGTGACAGGCCTGCACCCGCTGCCCGACCAGAACCAAGCGCTGCGGCTGGTGCACTTTATTGACAAGGTGTACGACATGGGACTGCACGCCGCTTTTACCGGCGCCCCCTTAGAAACCCTGTTTGACGAGAGCTACCGCTCGGGCGCCTTTGCCAAGAAGTACAGCCGCTGCCTCTCGCGGCTTTCTGAAATGCTCAGTGAGGCGCGGCAGGGCTAAAGCGCCGAGCCTGGGAGAGCAGTTTCGCTTGCAGCCCGGGCATGGCCGATGCCGCTGTAGCTGCTGGCGCGGCGGCATCGCTGGGCCGGCACCGGCGCAGGTGTACGAACGCGGTAAGACCTGCCCGCGCATAATGAAGCTACAGTGAACATGATGGTCAGTGCAGTCCAGGCAGAGTTTGCGCGGGCTCCCAGACCATCCGGAGGCTGCTCGGGCGGCTTCCTTTTCCCCCGACCTCCATCTTCCCCTGTTCCGGTGATCACATGACATTTTCCGCTTCCAAGCTTCAGTCCGGTCCGCTGTGGCCCCAGGTCGTTCAGGACCTGCTGGGCCTGTATGCGCCCCAAGCCTCCTTTCTGGGCCTGCTGGACGGCCGCTACCTGCGAATCAGCACCCAGAGCATCGAGCCGCAGGCCCAGCAGGCGCTGGAGCCTCCCGGCGAGTGGCTGGATCAGGGCGTGCTGGACTGGGTCAGCGCGGAAGGCCACCTGCTGGGCCTGCTGTGGTCCCCTGAGGGCATCGGGCCCGAGGTCGGCGAGCTGTTCAACCGGCTGCTGGCCGCCCAGGGCAGCGGGGCAGCCGCCGCAGATTTCAGCCTGCTGCTGACCCAGCTGCCCCAGCCGACCGTCTGGCTGGATATGGAACTGAAGGTGCTGGAAGTCAGCCACAGTTTTCTGGAACTGTTCGCGCTGGAACGCGGCGCCACCGTAGGCCAGAACGTCCGGCAGCTGAACCTGCCGCTGGACCTGCGGCCGCTGGAGACGGCGACGCAGGGTCGCCAGCCCGAGTGGCCTGATCAGGAAGCCGAGGACCCACGGCAGCCGGGCCGCACCATCTGGCTGCGTCCCGGCGTGCGGCCCTTTTTTACCGGGCAGCAGTCGGGTGTGCTATGGACGGTGGAAAATGTGACCGAGGAACGCCAGAAAGGCGAGTGGCTGCGCACCCTGCTGGGGGGGCTGGGCGTGCCGGCCGCCGTGATTGACCTGAGTGGTGAAATCCGCCAGGCCAATCAGGCCCTGAGCGAACTGAGCGGCCTGGACAGCCTGGGCAGCGAGAAATTGCAGGACCTGCCTCTGTTCAGCGAGGCCGGCAAACACACCGTGCAGGGCCTGATTGCCCTGGCCGCCGAGGGGGGCGCGGCGCTTGCCCACCCCGAGCGGCGCCGGGGCCAGCCGATTACCCTGGAACTGCGGCGCTCGCCCACCCGCCCCGACCTGCTGGTGGCCCAGCTGAGCGAAGGCCGCGCTACCGGCGCCGTCAAGACCGGCACAGCCGGCGAGGACCAGGCCCTGCTCCAGGAGGTGCTGAACCAGCAGCACACCGCCACGCTGCTGGTGGACCGCAGCGGCGCCCTGCGTCTGATCAATGATCAGGCGGCGCAGCTGACCGGCACCGACGCGGCCCGGCTGCTGGGCAAGAACCTGCGCCGGCAGCTGGAACTGCTGGGCATCAACCTGCTGACCCCCGAGGGCGAGCCGTTCCGCTTCAACCCCTGGAACGAGGCCTTGCCACACAGCGCCGAACTGGTCGTGGAGTCGCCGGCCCAGGGCCGCCGGCCGGTGGCGCTGACGGTGGGACCGGCGGGCGGCGCCGGTGGAACAGAAGGCCACGGCAGCGCCGCCGACCTGCTGCTGGTCACCCTGCGCGACCTGAGCGACCTGAAGCGGGCGCAGGCGCAGGCCACCTACGGCGCTTACCATGACCAGCTGACCGGGCTGTACAACCGGGCCGGGCTGCGGCGCTTTCTGGCCGAGCCGGGCACCGCCGCCCAGAGTGGCGTGGCTGTAGTGGTGGAACTGGACGAATACGCCGCCATGACCACCGCCACCGAACCCACCGCCATCAACCACCTGCTGATGCAGCTGGCGGCCAGTTTCCGTGGGCTGGCGGCCACCCATCAGGGCGAAGCGGCGCGGCTGGGCGACGGCACCTTTGCGCTGTGGTTGCCGGAGATGTCGCTGAAACGTGCCCAGCTGGCCACCGAGCAGGTAACGCAGGGCACCTTCCGGGTTGGTCAGGCCGTCACGGCGCTGACTTTCGCCACCGGTCTGGCCGAGGCAGGCGGGGGCCAAACGCCCGACGCAGCGCTGGGCAACGCCGAGATTGCCGCGCAGTATGCTCGCCGCCGTGGCCGCGGCCAGGTGACGCCCTACCACGACGAACTGCGTACCCAGCTGGCCGAAACTTTCCGGCTGGAACAGTCGCTGCGCGACTCGGTGAGCAGCGGCCAGTTGAAGCTGCACTATCAGCCCACCCTGAATCTGCGCAGCGGCCAACTGTCGGGCGCCGAGGCGCTGCTGCGCTGGGAAAGAATCAGCGCCCGGCTCTCGCCGCACGAACTGCTGGACCTGGCCGCCCGGCTGCGGCTGCTGCAACCGCTGAGCGACTGGGTGATGCGCGAAGCCTTGCAGCAGCAGCGCTCCTGGAACGAACTGTGGCCCGACTTCCGGGTGGGCATCAACGTCAGCCTGGAAGAACTGCGGCAGCCGGCAGCGCTGGGTGCCCTCTGGCCACTGCTCGAACAGCTGGAAGAGCAGGGCAGTCCTTTGCCCAACATAGAAATCAGCGCCGCCAGCATGGTGGATTTCCATGCGCAGGACGATGTGATCCTGCAGCAACTGCACGAAGCAGGGGCCGCGCTGTGGCTGGACCATTTCGGCGAAGGCACCATGAGCCTGACCTCGCTGACCGAGTTCCCACTGACCGGCCTCAAACTGCACCCTCATATGATTACCGGGCTGGAAAGCGGCGGGCGCGGCCCCGATCTGGTGGCCGCCACGCTGGACCTAGCCCGGCGGCTGGACCTGCAGGTCACGGCCGTGGGGGTAGAAACAGCCGGGCAGCTGAAAACCCTGCGGGAGCTGGGCTGTGATCAGGCGCAGGGCTACGCCATCTCGCCGCCGCTGCGGGCTTCCGCACTGGGCGACTGGCTGCGGGACCATCCTGCCGGCACGCCCGGGGTCCCTGCGCCGGAGGTGCCCGCACTGAGCGCAGCAGAAGGCCGCAGCGGCGACTGAGGAACCGGGAGTAAGGCGCTGGGCCCTGACCGGGGGGCGGGGCATTGCTCTAGACTGCCAGCCATGCTGATTTACGGACGCAACCCGGTCACCGAAGCCCTCAGGGAAGGGCGCGTGGAGGAAGTACTGCTGGCACACGGAGTCGAAGAAGCTTTTGCCCGGCAGCTGCGCGCTCTGGCCGAGCAGGCCGGCGTGCGGGTGCGTCAGGCGCCCCGGATTGAGCTGGATCAGCTGGCCGGCACCACCGCGCACCAGGGCGTGCTGGCCGAGGCGGAAGAACTGCGCTGGTCGGACCCCCAGGCCGTCTGGGATCTGGCCGAGTCACGCGGCGACGCCCCGCTGCTGGTGCTGCTGGACGGCATCACCGATCCCCGCAATTTCGGGGCCATCGTGCGCTCGGCCGAGGTGCTGGGCGCCCACGGCGTGGTGGTGGAAGAACGCCGCAGCGCGCCGCTGAGCGCGGTGGTCGCCAAAACCGCCGCCGGCGCCACTGCCTACCTGCCGCTGGTACAGGTCAAGAACCTGCCGCGCTTTATCGAGGACATCAAGGCCCAGGGCGTCTGGGTGTACGGCGCAGCCGGCGAGGCGGCGCAGCCGGTCGAACAGCTGGACCTCAGCGGCCCGGTGGCACTGGTGATCGGCTCGGAAGGTGACGGACTGCGGCGGCTGGTACGCGAGCGCTGTGACGGCCTGGTCAGCATTCCGGTGCGCGGTCAGGTGCAGAGCCTCAACGCCAGCGTGGCAGCCGGCATCCTGATTTACGAGGCCGCCCGCCGCCGCTGAGGCAGAGCGCACCAGCGCCGCCCCGGCAGCAAAAAAGCCACCTGCTGGGGCGGCTGAACTATAGGGAAACCTGCGGAAATATCGGTGTCAGACGCAGGCCAGCAGGACGCCGGCCCAGTCACGCAGCTCCAGGTGAGGGCGGCGCACGTCCGACATCCAGCGCAGCACCTTCAGCAGATCATCGGCCTGAAAGACCACCTCGCGGTGGCCGGAACCCGGCAGCACCACCTGATAGCGGCACTGTTCGGCCGGCGGTTCCCAGGCACTGCCAGCTTCTTCTTTGACAAATGCTCGCGACATGTTTTCAGTCTAGGAGCGCCGAATGCCGGCCAGTCAAGCGGGCAGTAAACGTGGCTTTACACTTCCTGCCCGTTTCTGCCCACCGAGGGAGGAGCTACAGGTCGGACATGGACCGCTTGGGCACCATCTTGAGCTGCGCCGTGTATTCCTTGCCGCCGCGCAGGTAGCGCACCGTCACCGTCTCCCCCACCCCGTAACGCTGCAACTCGCGCACCACCTCGTTGGCGTTGCGGGTGCGGACGCCCTGCACACTGATGATGATGTCCCCGAAGCTCACCAACTGCTCGGTTTTGGGGTCGCGGGCAGCACCCCGCAACCCGGCCTTCTCGGCGGGGCTGCCATGGGCCACCCGCGAAACCACCCCGCCGGGCGTTTCGGTCAGGCCGTCGTGGTAGATGTCGAACACCAGCCCCACCACGCCGCGGTCTTTTTGCTGCCCGCCCCTCAGGGCCGTGATCAGGGCGTTGCCTTCCACGGTGGGCACCGCGTAGGACGTTTCAGTGGCGCCAGCCTCATCTACGCGGATATAACTGACCACCCCGATCACCTGCCCCAGTCCGTTGATGATGGGCCCGCCGCTGTCGCCGGGCGCCAGGCGGGCGTCCATTTCCAGGGTGCCCTGCGGAAAATCGGGCCGGCCCGACGCCGCTTCCAGCCGCAGCAGCCGGCCTTCACGCGGTTGCAGGAAATCCCCACCGCTGTTGCCGATCGCCAGCACCGGCTCGCCCACCTGTGGCGGGCGCGGCGAGAGGCCCAGGTAAGGAAAAGGGCCTTTGGCCTCGACCTGCAGCAACGCCACGTCGGCAGCCGCATCGAAGCCCACCAGCCGCGCCGGGTAGCGCTGCCCCGCCAGGGTCTGCACCTGAAACAGCCGGCCCTCGCTGACCACGTGATAGGCGGTCAGCAGCTGACCGGTAGGCGAGATGAAAAAGCCGGTGCCCAGGCCCATGGTCATGGCGCCGGGGTCCAGGCTGCCCAGGCGCACCACCGCCGGACGCGACCGCTCGAACAGCCGCAGGGTTTCGGCCGGGAGGGTGGGCAGCGGGGCCGGTGTAGTGGCCGCCTGACTGCCGCCGGCAGGTGGCCTGGCACCCGGTGACGCGCCTCCCGGCTGGCGCTGGGGCAAGCTGACGGCCGGTCCACTGCCGGTCTGGCCCTGGGCACTCAGTCCGCCCAGCCCACTCAGCCCACTGCCGGGCGCCGGCAACACATAGGCCAGCAGCGCCAGCAGCAGCAGGGCCGGAAGGCGGAACCAGGGCAGCGGACTCACAGATCTCAGTGTAGCGAGTCGGGCCTCCCGGCCAGAGCCCTTCAGAACAATCCGTAAAACCGGCCCGGGCCCCCTGCCCACTTTTCTCCGCCTCCCACTTGCTTTCTCGCATGCAGAGCAGAGTAGGCTAGAACACTGATGTCTGCTGCCCCCGACTCTGGTACCCTCGCCTCTGACGCCCCCGTTCCTTTTTCCCTGCGCCTGGTCAGCCCGGCGCAGTGGGGCCTGCTGACCGTCACTTTCCTGATGTGGGCCGGGTTCTTCCTGATTATTCCGTTGGTAACGGTGCATTTTGTGGGCAACCTGGGCTGGGCGGCCAGCGCAGTGGGCACGGTGCTGGGGGTGCGGCAACTGGCACAGCAGGGCCTGACCGTGTTCGGCGGGGCCTGGGCCGACCGGGTGGGCCCCCGGCAACTGATTCTGTGGGGCTGCGTGCTGCGTGCGGTGGGCTTTGCCGGCATGGCTTTTTCGGAGACTTTCGTGGCCCTGCTGCTTTCGGGGCTGGTAGCCGGGGCCGGTGGTGCCTTATTCGACGCGCCCAAAAGTGCCGCGCTGACCGCCCTGACCCGGCCGGAACACCGCACCCAGCTGTTCAGCCTGCTGAGCATCTCCGGCAACCTGGGCATGGTGCTGGGGCCGCTGATGGGTGCCGCCATGATCGGGCTGGGCTTTACTGCGTCCGCCCTGATCAGCGCCAGCGCATATCTGGTGTGCTGGCTGATCTTGCAGCTGACTCTGCCCGCAGTGCAGCCGGCCCAGGAGGGTGGCGGCGGGTTCAGCGGCCTGCGCCGCGCCGTGCAGGACCGGCGCTTCGTGAACCTCACGCTGGCCCTCATCGGTTACTTTCTGCTGAGCAGCCAGCTGAATGTGGCCGTGACCCTCAAGGCGGTGGACCTGGCCGGCACCGGCGCCACCGGCCCGCTTTATGCGCTGAATGCTGGGCTGGCCGTGGCGCTGCAGTACCCGCTGCTGCGCTGGGCCGAAACCCGCTTCCGCGCCCGCACCATCCTGACCGCCGCCGTGACGCTGGTGGCCGTGTCATTGGGGCTGATGGGCTTCGCTCATTCCTTCCCACTCTTGCTGGGCTGCACCGCGCTGTACTCACTGGGCACCATGCTGGTGTTCCCCACCCAGCAGACGCTGGTGTCGCGGCTGGCCCCGCCGGAACTGCTGGGCAGCTATTTCGGGTTCAGCGCCATCAGCCTGGGGGTGGGCGGCGCGCTGGGCAACGTGCTGGGCGGCAGCCTGGTGGATTTCGGCGCGGCGCTGGGCCAGCCACAGCTGCCCTGGCTGCTGCTGATGGCCACCGGCTTTCTGACCGTGTTCGCACTGCGCTGGGCACTGAAGGAAGTGCCCCGCGCCGACCCACAGCGCTGACCTGCGCTGGCCGCTGACCGGCCTGCCGGACGAGGGCAAACGGGGAGAAAAGCGTTTACTCAGCCGGGCGCAGGGTGCCATGGGCAAGGCTCTGGCGGCGCAGCGCCTGGAGGCCAGCTTCCAGAGCCAGGTCGCGGCCCTGTGCCAGCGCCCGCAGGAACGCTTCGCCGCTTTCTACCTTCAGGTCCGGCTGCACCTGCAAGGGGTAAGGCTGCCCGCCCGGCTTGGAGTAGTGCAGCACGGTCAGCTGCAACCCGGCGCCCCCGGTCAGGGGAAAGACGCGGGTGGCAGTATTACCCACCCCAGACGTCGGGGCCCCGACCACCACGCCGGCCCCAGCCCGCTGAATCTCGTAGGCGAAGAACTCGGCGCAGGAGGCGCTGCCTTCATCCACCAGCACGGTCAGGGGACCGCGCCACAGCTGCGGGCGGCTGATCCGGCCGGCCAGCACGCCGTCGTCCCAGCGACTGCCGCCCGCCACCCGGGTCTGGGTTTCGCGCCCGGCGCTGTGGGCCACACGGCGAAATTCCGGCACAAAAGCGCTGGCGGCCAGGTCGCACTCCAGCAGGCTGCCGCCCGCATTGCCGCGCAGGTCCACCACGATACCGCCCGCGCCCCTGGCCCTGGCCTGGCCCACTTCCTCGTGGACCCGGGCGGCCACCTCGCCGGCCGAGAGAAAGGTGGGAATCCGGATCACGGCGGTGCGGTGGGCAGCCTTTTCCGGCCCCACCCAGCTCAGGCGCGGTGGGTCGGCGGCAGCGGTGCGGGCAGCTGTCAGCGTGACGCTGAGGCGACGGCCCTGGCGGTCCAGGTCCAGCAGCAGTGTGGCCGGCCGGCCAGCCACGCGGGCCGCAGTCAGGTCATCGTAGCGGTAGGGTTGGCCGTTCAGCCGCTGCACCACGTCACCGCGCCGCAGGCCGGCCCGGTCGGCCGCGCTGCCGGGCACCACCTCGGTGATCAGCCGGCGCTCACCATCCAGCTCGGCCAGCTTGAAGCCGAATTGCAATCGCTCGCCGCCCACGGCGCTGCTCACGAAATCCTGGTACTCGTCGGGCCACTGCAAGAAGGTGTGGGCGTCGCCCAGCGCGGTCAGCTGCGCCTCGATCACCGGATAGGCGGTTTCGGCGGGGCAGTTCAGCGCCTGGCTCTGGCACACGGCCAGCAGCCGCCCCTGATACTCCTGAATCAGCGCGGCGCGGTCCACCGCCGAGAGCCCGGCATAGTCATCACGCAGCCGCCCGGCCACCTGATCGAACGTCTGCTGAGCCGGAGACGCGGGCGTATTCCCGGTTTCCGGCACCGCCAACGGGGGCAGGCTCAGGGGCGGCGCGGCCGGCACCGCTGTGCCCAGAGGCCGCGCTGGAATGTTGTCCACCGCCACGGGTGCCGTCTGCGCCAGGGCCGGCGCACTGCCGGCAGCCAGCAGCGCACTCAGCCCTGCCGTCAGCAGTGAGGTCCAGAGGGAGAAGCGGCCTTGCATGGGGGCAGTATGCCGCAGCCACCGCCGGGCAAATGCAAACCCGGTCTGCGGCCGGGGTGCCCGGTCAGGCGGGTTCAGGAGCCGACCTGAGGACTGTCTGCGGGCGTCACCACCGCCTGTACCCGGCCCACCTGCCCGCTCGTCAGGCGCACCTTGATGCCGTGCGGGTGCGAGGGCGAGCGGGTCAGCAACTGCGCCACCACGCCGCGGGTCAGCTTGCCGGTGGGCTGATCCTGCTTCTGCACGATGTCGACGGTCAGGCCGGGGTGAATCTGGGAACGCAGCGGGGGCATAGCGGCAGTGTACCCGGCAGGCAACCTATTTTTTGAGCGCCTGAATCAGTTCGTCTTTGGACATTCGGCTGCGGCCGGCGATGTTCTGCTCCTTGGCGCGGTTGTACAGTTCGTCGCGGGTCAGGTCGGCCAGCGGGCGGTCTGGGTTGCCGGTGCCCTGGGTGCGCTGGTTGGGCGTGCGGCCTTCCTCGCGGCGCTGCTTGTTGACGGTCCGCGCCGCGATTTCCTCGGCCCGGTCCTCGGAGCGGCCGCGTTTCTCTTCGCTGTCCTTGACGTGCTGGTACTGACGTTCGTCCTTGTTGCTCCAGGCTTTGGGCATGGTGATTTCCTCCTGCCACCAGTCTGAGCTGCCGGGCGGCTCCTGCAGATGGGAGGAGGCTCAAGCCCTGTTGGGGAGCCGCCGCCAAGACGGCCCGGTGCAGCAAAAACCCCCACCGACCGTGGCGGGGGCAGTGGGGGGCAGCAGGAAACTCCGGCTCAGCTTTCCCAGTCGAGGCTGGTGGTGCTGTGGCCGCGCACTTCGCGGTCCTCGGCGGCCTTGCCCAGGATGAAGAAGGTGGGGGCCCAGTCGCCCATAAACAGCGCGTCGCGCTCGTCGCTGCTCTTTTCGGTGCTGAAGTAACGATAGGCGCTTACAGCGATAGAGGCGTAGCCCAGGGCATACATCAGAACAGAAGCTTTCAGTTTCATAGGGTCTCCCAGAGCCGGAGTGAATTTCGGGGCAGGTTGTGTGGCTCTGCCCCGAGTATGCGCCGCGCCCCTGAGGGCAAACCCTCCCCCCACATTAACCTATCGCTTAGGCTTGTGGCCCGCGTGGTCTCCCCTCTCCCGCTGACTGGCTTTCCCCCATTTACTGGCTCACCTGCTCCGGGCGCAGGTGGTCGAAGCGGTTCACCCAGTCCACCAGCGGCCCCCAACCCTCAGGCGCGTCCGGTCCCGGCAGGGTGAGCAGGGTGGTCGCGGTGTTCACCACCCGGAAATAGGCGTTGCCGTGGGCAATGAACTGCCGCAGCAGAAACTGGGTGAAGTGTCCGTGCGTGACAAGCGCTACCGTGTCGGCTTCCCCGTGCGCGGCCCGCAGCACCTCCACCACCTGCGCCGCCCGCGCTTCCAGCACGCCCGGTTCCTCGTAAGCTTCAAAGCCGCCGGCCCAGGGCTCAGCGGCCGGCAGGTCGGCGGGCCAGAGCAGCGCGGGGTTATCGGCCAGCAATTCGGCGTGCGAGAGGCCCGGCACCGCGTAGGGCGTGCGGTCCTCCTGCCGCTCGAACAGGCCGCCCGCCTCGTAGGCTTGCGCCAGCCCCTGCGCCGGCAACCCCAGCGCCTGCGCCAGCGGGGCTGCCGTCTGCACCGCCCGGCGGGCCAGGCTGCAATACAGGTGCGTGACCCCCTGCCAGGTGGCGTCAGTGCGGGCAAAGTCGGCCAGCGCCTGTGCCTGGGCAAACCCCAGCTCGGTCAGGGACGGGTCGGCGTGGCGGCCTTCGCTGCTGCCGGTTTGCGCGTAGAGGAGGTTGTTGGCGGACTGGGCGTGACGGACGAGGAGAAGGTTCATAGTCTGCGACTCACCCCTCCAGCGCCAGCTTATCCACGTCGTTCAGGATGGGCACGCCGGCCGGGTAGTCGCCGGTAAAGCAGGCCCCGCACAGGCCCTGGCCCCTGATGGCTTCGCGCAGGCCCTGGTCGCTGATAAAGGCCAGGGTGTCGGCGCCGATCAGGTCGCGGATTTCGTCCACGCTGTGGGTGGAGGCGACCAGTTCCTTGCGGGCGGCGGTGTCGATGCCGTAAAAGCACGGGTGGGTAATCGGCGGGCTGCTCACCCGGAAATGCACCTCGGCAGCGCCGGCGTCGCGCAGCAGGTTCACGATCTGGCGGCTGGTGGTGCCGCGCACGATGGAATCGTCGATCAAGACCACCCGCTTGCCCCGGATGGCCGAGGTGGGGCTCAGCTTCATCTTGACCTTCAGCTCGCGGGCTTCCTGGGTGGGGGCGATGAAGGTGCGGCCGGCGTAGGGGTTCTTGTACAGACCGTAGTCGAAGGGAATGCCGCTCTCGCGGGCGTAGCCGATGGCGGCGCCAATGCCGGAATCCGGCACCGGGACCACCACGTCGGCGTCTACCGGCTTCTCGCGGGCCAATTGCTCGCCCATTCGCACGCGGCTTTCGTGGACATCCACGCCGTCCAGCAGGCTGTCGGAGCGGGCAAAATAAATCCACTCGAACGAGCATGGGGTGGGTTGGGCCTGCTCCACCATCAGCGAGTGCAGGCCGTTTTCATCAATGCTGACCAGTTCGCCGGGTTGCACATCGCGGATCAGCCGGGCACCCACGGCGTACAGCGCGCAGGGTTCAGACGCCAGCACGTAGGCGCCGTCCTCGCGCTGCCCCAGCACCAGCGGGCGCACGCCGTTGGGGTCACGGAACCCGATCAGCTGGGTGCGGCTCATCAGCACGCAGGCGTAGCCGCCCTTGAGCCGCTGCATGGCGTGGGCGGTGGCTTCGATCAGGTCCTTGCCGCTCTCGCGGGCGATCAGGTTCAGCATCACTTCGGAGTCGTTGGTGGTCTGAAACAGCGCGCCCTCGTCCAGCATTTCGGCGCGCACTTCCAGCGCATTCACGAAGTTGCCGTTGTGTGCAAAGCCCAGAATGCCCTTGTTGGTGCGGGTGTTCAGCGGCTGGGCGTTGAAGCGCAGATTGGAGCCGGTGGTGGAGTAGCGCACGTGCCCGATGCCCACGTGGGCGTCCGGCAGGCTGAACGACGCCAGCCGCTCGGGGGTGAACACCTGCGACACCAGGCCCAGGTCCTTGTCCACATGCAGCTTCTCGCCGTTGCTGACGCAGATGCCGGCCGCTTCCTGGCCGCGGTGCTGCAGGGCGAACAGCCCCAGGTAGGTGATCCAGGCCAGGTCCTGCGCCTGGGGAGAATAGATGCCGAATACGCCGCACTCGTCTTGGGGTTTGTCGGTGGTGGAATCAAAAATCATGCTGGGGCTCCTGCCTGGGGCCTGCCGGCAGAGGAAAAGCGGCAGGCCGGGTCGGTTGGTTCGCGGGGCGGCTGGACTGGAAAGGGGGTAGCAGCGCAGAGAAGGGTGGGAGAGGCGGGCGGAGGTAAGGGGCGCCAGTGCCCGCCAGGGCCCGGAACTTCAGGCCAGGATGTCCCGCAGCGGTTGGCTGTGGGCTTCTTTCAAGGCGGCAAGGCTGACGCTGAAGTTTAGGCCATGCTGCGGCAGCGCGAAGGTGAGGCGTTCGCCGCTTTCGCCGCTGGCGGTGCCCAGCAGCTGGCAGGGCACGCCCAGTTCAGCCAGGCGGGTTTCGGCGGACGTTTCTTGGCCCAGCGGCACTGCCACCACCACGCTGGAGTGGGTTTCCCCGAACAGCAGCGCGTCGGCGCGGACACTGGTGGGGGCGTCCAGGGTAATCTCGGCGCCCTGCCCTGCCGCGCCCAGCAGCATCTCGGCCAGAGCCACGCTCAGGCCACCTTCGGCCGCGTCGTGGGCGGCGGCGACCAGACCCTCGCGGATCAGGGCCAGGGTGCCGTCAATGACTTTCTGGTGCAGCTCCAGGTCCAGCGCGGGCACCTGACCGGCTTCCAGGCCATGCACCGTTTCGAGGTACTGGCTGGCGCCGATGCTCTGGCCCAGTTCGCCCAGCAGGTACAGGCTGTGCGCGCCGGCGGGAATGTGCATGCCCACATGCCGGGTCACGTCCGGCAGCACGCCCACCATGCCGATGGTCGGGGTGGGGTGAATCGCCACTTTCTCGTCGCCTTCCACATACTGGTTGTAGAGGCTCACGTTGCCGCCGGTCACTGGGGTGTTCAGCGCACGGCAGGCGTCCGCGATGCCCTGGACCGACTGCTGCAACTGGTAGTACACGCCCAGGTCGTGCGGGTTGCCGAAGTTGAGGTTGTCGGTGATCGCCAGCGGGGTCGCGCCCACACAGGCCAGGTTGCGGGCCGCTTCGGCCACGGCGGCAGCCGCCCCGGTATAGGGGTCCAGATACACGAAACGGGGGTTGCAGTCGCTGGTGGCTGCCACGCCGATGCCGGTGCCGCGCACCCGCATCACGGCGGCGTCGGCAGCGCCGGGCACCACCACGGTGTTGGTCATCACCTGATGGTCGTAGCGCTCGAAGATGGGCCGCTTGCTGGCAATGGTGGGGTGCGAGAGCAGCGCCGTCAGCACCGCGCCGAGGTCGGCCGGCATCTCGGTGCCGCTGAGGTCCATCTCGCGCCGGGCGGTAATCATGGGGTTCTCCACGCCCTCGCGGGTGTACTTGGGGGCCTCGTTCAGCAGGTCCACCGGCAGGTCACACACCACTTCGCCGTCCCAGAGCAGGCGGTAGTTCTGGTGGCCCTCCACCTGCCCGATGTTCACCACGTCCAGTTCCCACTTGGCCAGCAGGTCGTAGAGTTCCTGCTCCTTGCCCGGCACCGGCACCAGAATCATCCGCTCCTGCGACTCGCTCAGGCACAGCTCCATCGGCACCATGCCCGACTCGCGGGTAGGCACGGCGTTCAGGTCCATGCTGATGCCTAGGCCGGCGCGGTAAGCCATCTCGCAGGTGCTGGACACCAGCCCGGCGGCGCCCATGTCCTGCACGCCCGCCACCAGCCCGGCCTGAATGGCTGCCAGGGTCGCTTCCAGCAGCAGTTTCTCCATGAAGGGGTCGCCCACCTGCACGGCGGGGCGGTCCGCCTGCGAAGCCGCGCTAAGGTCGGCGCTGGAGAACACGGCCCCGCCCAGCCCGTCGCGGCCGGTCTTGGAGCCGACGTAAATAATCTGGTTGCCCACCTCGCCCATGGTGCCGGTCGCCAGGTCCTCGTGCCGCAGCAGGCCCAGCGCCATCACGTTCACCAGCGGGTTTTCCTGGTAGCTGGGGTGGAAGATGGTTTCGCCGCCCACGGTAGGCACGCCAATCGCGTTGCCGTAGTGCGAGATACCGTCCACCACGCCGTTCAGCAGAAAGCGGGTACGGGGGTTTTCGGGGTCGCCAAAGCGCAGGCTGTCCAGCACCGCAAAAGGCCGCGCGCCCATCGCAAAGATGTCGCGCAGGATGCCGCCCACGCCGGTCGCCGCGCCCTGCACCGGCTCCACGGCAGAGGGGTGATTGTGCGATTCCATCTTGAAGGCCACGCCGTAGCCTTCACCAATATCAATCACGCCAGCATTCTCGCCGGGGCCTTGCAGCACCTGCGGGCCTTCGGTGGGAAATGCCTTAAAGAGCGGGCGGCTGTTCTTGTAGCCACAGTGCTCGGACCACATCGCGCCCACGATGGCGGCTTCCAGGGCGTTGGGGTCACGCCCGATGCGCTCGACGAGAATGTCGTATTCGGATTCGGACAGGCCAAAGGTGGCGGCCTGGGAACGGAGGGAGGGGGTTGCTTGGGTCATGAGAACTCCTTGGGGCCTCGAAAGCCGGAGAAACGAAAGAAGCGTGCTGCAGCCGGCTCAGGGCTGCCAGCAGCGCCAAGCGGGAAGAAACGCGGCAGCGAGGGACCAGCGCCAGCGCAAAAAAAGCACTTCTAAAGTCCCTGGGCCGCTGCTCAAGCGCCGTCTTCCCCGCTCCAGCACTTCACTGCTGCTTGAGCGACTCGAACACCCCTCTGCCGTCTTCGCTGCCCAGCAGCAGCTCCACGGCGCGTTCGGGGTGGGGCATCATGCCCAGCACGTTGCCGCCTTCGTTCACGATGCCGGCAATGTCGTTGAGGCTGCCATTGGGGTTGTCCTGATAGCGGAAGACCACCCGGCCTTCGGTTTCCAGGCGGCCAATCGTCTCGGCGTCGGCGTAGTAGTTGCCCTCGCCGTGCGCGATGGGGATTTCAATAACCTGCCCCTTGCTGTAAGCGCGGCTGAAGGCGGTGTCGGCGTTCTCCACCGTTAGGTGAACCGGGGCGCAGTGAAAGTGCAGTTCGCGGTTGCGGCTCAGTGCGCCCGGCAGCAGGCCAGCTTCGGTCAGTACCTGAAAGCCGTTGCACACGCCCAGGACAAAGCCGCCTGCTTCGGCGTGGGCTTTCACTGCCTTCATAATCGGGCTGCGGGCGGCAATCGCGCCGCTGCGCAGGTGGTCGCCGTAGCTGAAGCCGCCGGGGATAAACACCAGCTCGGTGCCTTCCGGCAGAGCGCTTTCGGTGTGCCAGACGAACTGGGCACCGTCGTCCAGCAGCAGCCGGGCGGCTTCCAGGGCGTCCGTATCGCAGTTGGAACCGGGAAACTGAATAACAGCGGTTTTCATTGCGCTTCGGCCAGCTCCCAGCGGGCATCTTCCATGATGGGGTTGCTCAGGACATTTTCCACGATGTCTTTCAGCTGCGCTTCCACTTCGGAGCGCTCGCCCGACAGGTTCAGCTCAATGTATTTGCCGATACGCACGCCGCCCACATTGGCGTGGTTCAGGTGCGCGAGGGCCCGCTCCACCGTGCGGCCCTGCGGGTCAAGGATAGAAGGCTTGAGGGTCACATAGATTTTGGCTTGGTAGTTGGACATGGTTAAAGGCTCCTCGGGCCGGGGCCGCGCGTCCTCTGCGGGAGGAAGGCCCCGGCGCATGCTTGCGTTGTGAATCGTCCCGGCTTGGGAGGCTCTCTCTGCGGGCTGCGGGAAAAGCCCGCCTGCCCGCTGCGGTCTTAAACCTCTTGTGTGACCCGTTTCAGCATCTCGGCGTAGGCTTCGGCCTCGCCGCCCAGGTCGCGGCGGAAGCGGTCCTTGTCCAGCCGTTCGCCGGTCGCCATGTCCCAGAAGCGGCAGGTATCGGGGCTGATTTCGTCGGCCAGCACGATTTCGCCGTCCGGGAGTTTGCCGAATTCCAGCTTGAAATCCACCAGGGTCACGCCGCGCTGCTGAAAATACGGCACCAAGAAATCGCGCACCTGCAGCGCCAGCTCGCGGATGCGGGCCAGGTCCGCCTCGCTGGCCCAGCCCAGGGCCACGGCGGTGTCGGTGTTGATCAGGGGGTCGCCCAACGCGTCGGACTTGTAGCAGTACTCCACCACCGGCCGCTCCAGCGCGGCACCTTCATCCACGCCCAGGCGCTTGGAAAAGCTGCCGGCCGCCAGGTTCCGCACGATGACTTCCACCGGCACGATCTTGACGGCCTTGACCCGCTGCTCGGTCTCGGAAAGCCGCTCGATGAAATGGGTGGGAATCCCGGCCCCTTCCAGCAAGGGATAGAGGTGCGCGGTAATGGCGTTGTTGGTGGCGCCCTTGCCGGCCCACTGCCCACGCTTCTGCGCGTTGAAGGCGGTGGCATCGTCCTTGTACTGCACGACGTATTCGGCGGGGTTCTCGGTGGCAAAGACCTTTTTGGCCTTGCCTTCGTAAAGTGGGGCTGCTTGGTTCATAAAGCCTCCATCGCCGTCTCTCGGACGGACTTACCGCCCCGGCCTCTCATGCACATGCAGGAAAAAGCGGGCGGGGCATCTCGCAGGATGCGGACAGAACGAATTGGGGTGCTCCCGTAGGTGGTTGCAAATCAGACTAGCATTTCCTCAGGAGCAGCTGGCCAGAATTCACGGCCAGCCGGCCCGGCTTACGGCGCCGGGAGCCCGGCGGGATTAGCCTGAGCAGCATGATTGATACCCACTGCCACCTCGACTACCTCGACGATCCGGCCTCGGCCCGCGGCGAACTGGGCCTGGACGCCATGGTCTGCATTGGCGCCGGGTTGGAACATGCCCGCAGCGCCGTGGCGCTGGCCGAGCAGTTTCCGGATGTCTGGGCCACCGTGGGCATCCACCCGACCGAAACAGAAGACGACACCCCCGAGCACCGCGCCGAACTGGAGCAGCTGGCCCGGCACCCACGGGTGGTAGGCATCGGTGAAACGGGCCTAGACGACTACTGGGACGCGGAGCAGCGCCCGCAGCAGCGAGCAGCGCTGGAGTGGCAGCTGGACCTGGCCCGGCGCGCCGGCAAGCCGCTGGTGATTCACGTGCGCGACAAAAAAGGCGAGGACAGCGCGCACCGTGGCCTGCTGGAGGTGCTGCCCGGCTGGGAGGATATCCCGCTGATTCTGCACTGCTTTGCCGGCAACCGTGACCTGCTGGCCTACGGGCTGGAGCGGGGAGCCTATTTCGGGTTCGCGGGCAACGTGACTTTCAAGAACGCCCCTGAAATCCAGGCGGCGGCCCGTGAGGTGCCACTTGACCGGCTGCTGCTGGAAACCGACGCTCCTTTCCTGGCCCCGGTGCCCCGGCGTGGCAAGCCCAACCGCCCCGGCTACGTGCGGCACACCCTGGAGTTCGTGGCTGCTCTGCGCGGCCTAGAAGCCACCGCACTAGAACAGCAGACCGACCGCAATGCCGAGCGGATTTACGGCATCCGGCTGCCTGAAGTGGCGGGAAACTGAGCAGAAGCAGCCCAGGCAGCCGCCAGAAATCTGTCAGAGCAGACGGTAAAAACCAAGAGCAAGTTTGGAAATGTTTGGAACGAATCACCCGAACCTATGTTTTGTCGTTTAGATTGCATAAAGATACGGCCTATATTCTGTATTCTTAAAGCCCAGATAAAGGGAGAGGTAAGAAAACCATCTGGCACAGGTGCTTCAGCCGTAAATTTTGGAAATATTCCAGTTACGGGGTCTGATCTGACAGGTTTCTCCCGCCACATGAAGGAGGCTTCATATGACCCTAGTCGGTAACTTCCAGCACCAGAACTTCTCCGAGGCCCTGTCCAACGTCAAAGCTCAGACCGGCATCCTGGCCTTTACCAACTTGGCCAGCCGCGCCCGGCTGTGTGTGCACCTCAGCGAATCGCGCGTTCAGGCTGTGTTCGTCAATGGCCGCCCGCTGCGCTGCGGCGAAGAAGCCCACCGCCTGCTCTGCCGGCAGTTCAGCGAGCGGGCCGGCGGGTTCTGGTTCGAGCAAGCCCTCCCGGAAGACCTGCGCCGGGGCCTGAACATCTCGCTGGATCAGCTGCTTTCCGAAGCCCCCGCCGAGAACCGGCCTACAGGTTTCCTGCAGAAAATACAGCAGCTATTTGGTCGCGCGAGCGCTTAAAGCTCAGCATCACCAGCAGCTGAATCCGCGCCTTGTGCGCGTTGAGGAAACTGGCGGGAATGGCCCCGGCAGCCTGGAGGGTCGCCCCACCGCCGGCGTACCCATACGCCGGAATCACGGCGCCCGCGTCGGTGCGGGTGGCAATCACGATGGGTTTGCCGGTGGCCTGCGCCTGCTCGATCAGGGGAAGCAGCTCGGCCGGCAGGTTTCCGGCCCCCAGCGCCGCAATCACCAGACCGTCGGCGCGGGCCAGAGCTTCGGCAAAGCCCTCCCCCTCCCAGCCGGCGTAGGCGTACAGAATCTCGACCCGGGCGTCTAAGGCTTCCGGCCGGTACACCGGGCGCTCCTCGGGGCGGGCAAAGTAACGCACGTAGCTGCGGCCCTCCAGCCGGTCAATGCGGCCGATAGGGCCCGGGTAGCCGCCAAAAGCGTCTATGGCGGTGGAATGCACCTTGGTCACAGTGCGGGCGTCAAAAATGTCGCCGCCAAAAGCCACCAGCGGCCCGCGCCCCCGGGTCTGGGGGTCCAGCGCCACGCCGGCCGCGTCCAGCAGATTGCCGGGGCCGTCCCAGGACGCTTCTTCCATGTGCCGCATTGAGCCGGTCAGCACCACCGGCACCGGGGTGTCTACCAGCAGGTGCAGTGCGTAGGCAGTTTCCTCGAGGGTGTCGGTGCCGTGGGTGACCACGATGCCGTCCGATTCGGGCGCGACCCGCTCAATCAGCCGGGCCAGTTCCAGCATGTGGTGCGGCTTGATGTGCGGGCTGGGCAGGGTAAACGGCATCAGGTCCCGCACCTCGGTGCCGCGCAGCTCCGGCAAGCTGGGCGCTCCCTGCGGCGTGACCCCCGGCCGGTGATCAGCCTGCGGGCGGCTGGCAATGGTCCCGCCGGTATGAATCACGGTCAGGCGCCGGGCAGGCGGCTCGGATGCGGCGGGGCCAGAAGGTTGGGCGGAGGGCATGGCCGCAGTCTAGAGCAGCTCTCCGAATGACGCGTGCGTCGGCACAGCACTGCTACCTGCTCCATTCTCTGCTCCGCAGCTTTGCAAGCTCGTCCTGCTCCCTGTTTTACACTCGCTCTCTGCGAGCTGTAACAGTCCGCTCGCCAAAAAGCTGTGCCATCTCTTTGTCAAATGCTCTAGGCGAAGCTGGCAAGGGGCATCCGAAAAAAGAGCGCTGAATAGCGCTCCTCTCTCCCCTTCACCCACCTATTTATTCCGCAGAAGCCTGCTCGATCAGCTCGGCGGCGCCCTGACCGAGCATGTCCTCAGCCAGTTCGGCGCCCAGGTCGGCGCACTCGCTGGCGTCACCGCTGGTGGTCGCCTTGATGACCTTGGAGCCGTCCACGGCACCCACCCAGCCTTCCAGGGTCAGCAGGTCACCCTTGACGGTGGCAAAGGCCCCCACCGGCGCCAAGCAGCCGGCCCCCAGCCCCGCCAGGAACTCGCGCTCGGCAGTGATGCGGTCATCGGTCACGGCGTCGTTGATGGCGTAGGCCACCTCCGCGATCAGGTCGTCGTCGGCGCGCACTTCCAGTGCCAGGGCGCCCTGACCGGGAGCCGGCAGCAGGATTTCAGGCGAGATGAATTCATCGGCCCGGTGGCGCTGATCGGTGCGGATCAGCCCGGCGCCGGCCAGAATCACGGCGTCGTAATCGTCGGTGGCCACGGCCGCCATGCGGGTTTCGATGTTGCCACGCACCGGAATCACCTGTAGGTCAGGCCGAAACGCTTTGAGGAAAGCGCGGCGGCGCACCGAGCTGGTGCCCACCCGGGCGCCTTCGGGCAGCTCGGCCAGCACCTTGAAGCCTTCGGCGCCCACCAGAACGTCGCGGGCGTCGGCACGCTTGGGAATGGCGGCGATGTCGAGACCTTCGGTCTGCTCGGTGGGCAGGTCCTTGAGCGAGTGCACAGCGATGTCGATGCTTTTTGCCAGCAGCGCGTCCTGAATCTCCTTGATCCAAAAGCCCTTGTCGCCGGCCCTGGCCATGCTCTGCAAACTGGCACGGTTCTTGTCGCCCTTGGTGGTGATGGTCTGAATTCTGAATTCGGTCTCGGGCCACTGCTCCTTGAGCCGTTCTACTGCCCAGCGGGTCTGGGAAAGAGCCAGCGTGCTGCCACGAGTTCCGACGGTCACCGTACGCATAACCCTCAGTATAGAGGCAGCTTCTGCCCGCCCGCAGGCCTACTCGCGCCAGATGGCCCAGTGCCCGTCCAACGCATCCATTTCCTCGGCGCTGCGCCCCGGTGGTGGCTGTCGTGGACGATGATGTGCTGGAGGAAGTGAGCCGGGTTGGACTGATAACTGCCTTCGCCATGCGGGTCGGGAAAGGTCCGGCCCTCACTCAGTGCAGCCTCCACAGCTTTCAGAGCGGCGGCGTCACCCAGCCGAAAGGCTTCGGCCAGCTTCGCGGGGTCACGCTCGGAGAGGGAAAACTTCTGCCAACTTTCGCCCTCGATGACTTCGGGCAGCCCCTGCGCGTCGGCAGGCGAAAGCATGCTCAGCCAGGCGGGGCGAAAGTGAACGAGGTGGCCGAGATGCTGGCTTACCGTCCAACCACCACGCCCGTCGCTCAGGTCAAGATCGGCGGAGGTGATGGCTTGAAGCAGCATGTTATTGACACGGACATTGCGGCGGAAGGATTCCAGCAGCAGGTCAGGAAGAGGCAAAGTCATGGTTTTCTCCTTGGTATGTAAGGCTGGTGCAGGGCAGTTTGCCAGTTCTGCGGGGCAGCTCTGGTGAAGTCACTCAGGAATATTTGGGAGAAGATTGCCGGTCAGGCTACCATGCCCGGCAATCTCTCCGATTTACTCCTCAGTCACGTCGCTGCGCTCATAGAAGCTGGGAGGTTCGGTCCCCAGTTCGCGCAAGTACACGTAGCCCTGGGCGCGGTGGTGAATCTCGTTCTCAATCAGGTATTCCACGCTCTTGTAAGCCGACATCCTGCCCCAGCCGGTATCCACAGGAGTCAACCACAGCTCAGTGCTGACTGTAGGCCAGACCTGCGCCAGCTCAGCGGTCTGTTCGTCCCAGCGCCTGAGTATCTCGGCACGGCTGGGCAGCTGCTGGCCGGGTTGAGCCCCGTCCCACTGGGGCTGGCCGCTACGCAACCACTTCAGCTGATGGTCCATCATGCCCAGAATTTCCAGTGTCATCTCCTGAAAAGAGCGCATGCCAGACGCGTGATGTTGCTCGAAGCCCTCCTCTGAAAATGCCTCGATGGTGCGGCGGGTCAGGTCACGGTGGCCCTGCCAGTGAGTCAGCAGCCGAGCAGCTGTCAGCAGGGGTGTTTCCAAGCTGGTCATTTGGTTCATATTTCCTCCTTGAAGTTATGTTATGGGCATAACCCGTCAGAACCTGTCGCTCTTCCCCGCTAGCCTGGAACCATGACCTACGACCCCACCATGCGCCTGCTGACGGTGCTTAACCTGCTGCACCTGCGCGGCGAGCTGAGTGCTGCCGAACTGGGCCGCCGGCTGGAAGTCAGCCCGCGCACCGTGCAACGCTATGTGGCGCGGCTGCAGGACATGGGCTTTCCGGTGACCAGCACACGGGGGCGCGGCGCTGCTTACCGCCTGCACACGGCCGAGCTACCGCCGCTGGCACTGTGCGCCGAGGAAGCCCTGGCATTGGGTGCAGGTCTGGGCGCCCTCAACATGCTGGGGCTGGGAGCACTGGCTCCAGCCGCCGCCTCGGCGCGGGCCAAGCTGGAGCGGGTGCTACCGTCGGAAGTGGGTCAGCAGCTGGCGGCGCTGGAGCGGCATGTGGGGGTGGGCAGCGGCGACTGGACCGTGCAACTGGGCGGCAGCGTCTGGGCGGCGCTGATAGAGGCGCTGGGCACCGGGCGGGTGCTGGAGACGGTGTACTGCAAAACCGACGGCCCCGAAACCTGCCGCAAGTTGCAGCCCTACGGCACAGCCTTTTACGAGGAGCGCTGGTATCTGGTGGGCTGGTGCCTGCTGCGCGGCGAGCTGCGCTGTTTCCGGGTAGACCGTATTGCGGCGGCGGCTGTGACACCGGAAACCTTCGAACCGCCGGCCGGCTTCGACGCTCTGGCCTACCTTCAGGCTACCCTGCCGCATCTGCCGGCTCCTTTTGAGGTCAGCGTGTGGCTGAGCCTGCCCCCGGCTGAGGTCAGACAGGCCAGTGAACTGGGCTGGCGCACCGAGCTGTCACCAGAAGGGGATGGGACTCGCCTGCGCTGCCAACGTTCTGGACGCCATGACCTGTGCCTGCTGGCCGCCAGTTTGCTCACACTGGACGCCGAGATCAGGCTCGACAGCCCCCTGGAATTGCAGGAAGAAATTGCGGCAGCAGCGCAGCGGGCGGCTAAACTGGCCGCATGTCCTCCTCCGAAGCTGCCCTGAAAGTAGTGCTGCACGTCAGCGACCCGGCCAACCTGAACCACGCCCTGGCCAACGCCGAGAATCTGTGGGCGGCCCGCCCCGGCGCTGCCGCGCGCCTGGTTCTGAATGGACAGGCGGTCACAGCGCTGCAGGGCCACAACAAAGTGACGGCACGGCTGGCCGCAGCCACCCGCCAGGGCCTGGAAGTTCAGGCCTGCCACAACGCGCTAGAAGCCTATGAGATAGACCAGGCCAGTCTGCCCAGCGGCGTGACTGTGGTGCCAGCCGGGGTGGTGGCCCTGGCTGAAGCGCAGGCGGCCGGTTTCGCCTACATCCGGGTCTGAAAGCGGGAGCCAGGGCGCTCCAGGCCGCTGTTAAGCTTCTTCGGTCCCTTCCAGGAGCGGCGCCAGCACCCGGGCCACGTCGTCCACCGTCAGCACCTGCACCAGGTCGTCGCGCAGCTCGGGGTGATCGGGCAGGTACTTGGGCAGCACCTTGCGCAGCGGTTTGACCGAGCGCACCCCGAAACGGTCCTCGCCGTAGAACTCGGCCTGCAATTCGGCGTGGCGCAGCGCCGTGCGGGCGCGGGCCGCCGCGCTGGGGTACAGTCCGTCCCCGCTGGCCAGGGCCTGAAAAAGCCAGGGGTTGCCCACCGCGCCCCGGCCGATCATCACGGCGGCCACGCCGCTGCTCTGCCGCCGCTGGGCCACTTCCAGAGTGGTGACATCGCCCGAGCCAATCACCGGCACATCCACGCTCTGGGCCACCCGGGCAATCGCGTCCCAGTCGGCTTCGCCGGTGTAGCGCTGCTTGGAGGTGCGCCCGTGCACCGTGATGATGGCCGCGCCAGCTTCAGCCAGCCCCTGGGCCACTTCCACGCTGCGGTCCTCATCCCAGCCCAGACGAATCTTGGCGCTCACGTCCAGGTCGGTCGCGCTTTTCATGGCGCGAATCAGGTCATAGGCCACTTCCGGAGTTTGCAGCAGGCAGGCACCGCCCTTGCCGTGCACCTTGGGCACCGGGCAGCCCATGTTCAGGTCAATGGCGGCCGGCGCAAACCATTCCTCGGTGCGCTGCACGGCGGCCGCCAGATACTCAGGCATGGCCCCGAACAGCTGCACCACTCGCCCCGTTTCGCCGGGGTAGGGCCGGCCCAGGGTCAGGTCGGGGCCGTCGTGTTCCATCAGGCCACGGGCGCTGATCATCTCGCTGACGGTCCACAGCGCCCCCTGCTCGGCGGCCAGCTGGCGCATGGGGGCGTCGCTGTAACCGGCCATCGGGGCCAGTACCGCGCCGGGGCGACTTAGACGGGAAGCGTAAAACCCACTCACGTTCCGTACCCTAATGCATTTGCGGCACGGCAAATGAAATGGCCGCGTCTCAGCCGGTGTCTGCCTTGTCGCCAGGCTTCAGCAAAGCAGTCCCGAACGTGGGGCCCCTTTCCTTCAGGCTTTAGGAAAAGCCCAGCTTCGTCAGGGGTTTGACAGGGGCGCGGCGGGTATCCTGAAGCTGTTCCCGCCCGCTGCGGCAAACGGTTCAGCGCCGTATGGGCCGGGGTCAAGGAGGCTTATTTTGAACATCAAAACGGCCCACCTGGGTGATGCACAGGCCCTGTACACCACCTACCGGAATTCGCCCGACTATTTCCGGATGCTGGGCACCGCAATTCCCACCGCCAGCGAAGTTGAGCTGGAACTGGGGCTGGCACTGATGGACCGGCGCCGCCACGTCGAGCTGATCGAACACGAAGGCGAAATCGTGGGCGTGCTGGACTGGAAGGAAGCCTATCCCGAGCCGCAGGACGTGACCGTCAATCTGCTGCTGCTGAACCCGGCGCAGCGCGGCGCCGGCCTGGGCAGCCGCGTGATGTGGGACCTCGAAAGCCGCCTGTCGGCCGGCACCAGCCGCCTGATGGCCTCGGTGCTGGGCGAGAATCCCGCTGGCGCCCGTTTCTGGGAGCGACTGGGCTATCACTTCGCCATTGACGCCCGCCCGGTGATGACCTGGTATGCCAAGCCGCTGGAAGAAAGCGCGGCGCGGCCGGCCCTGCCGGGAGGCCGCCCAGCACGAAGAGCGCAGGCACTGCCGCAGCGCGTCGGGCAGTTCTGAACAGTCCTCTCTATCTGAACCTCTTCTGAATTTTTTCGGGGTCGCTGCATCCCGTGACAACAATCAACCGCCGCCACGCCATAACTCTCGCGTGGCGGCGGTTGGTTCTGTCTTACTGTGTAGTCTCTAGCCCAACGTGCAGCCAGCCCGGTGCTCAGTCGGCCGGGTTGCCCGGCAGCTGACCCACCGCTTCTGAGGAGTCGGCGCGGACGCCGGTCCGCAGCGATTCGTGAATGCCCTTGGCGATGCCCAGAGCAACACGGTCAAGGTAGTTCTGGTCGGTCAGGTTGATCGAATCCACTGGATGGCTCACGAAGCCGACTTCCACCAGCACCGCCGGCACCCGGTTGTTGCGCAGCACGGCCAGCGACTGATAGTTCTTGATGCCACGCGAGAACGCGCCGCTGGTGTCCACGACGTTTTTCTGCATGATGGTGGCCAGCGCCGGCGAGAGGCGGTGGTTGCCGTTGTACCAGGTTTCCACCCCGTATCCCTTCAGAGCGCTCTGGGTGGGCATGGCGTTGGCGTGAATGCTGACAAAAGCGTTGCCCGAAGCCCCCATGTTGCCGCGCATCCGCAGGTCGGTGACCTTGCTGGGGTTCAGTTCCATATCGCGGTCACGGGTCATGATCACGTCGATGCCGGCGGCCTGGAGGAACTGCCGGGTGCGCAGCGCCACGTCCAGCACCAGCTTCTTCTCCTGCACGCTGCCCATGGCGCCGGGGTCGCTGCCGCCGTGACCGGGGTCCAGCACCACGCGCGGCTTGACAGCGCTGGCATAGGCCAGGCCGCCGGCAGCAGGCAGCGACGCCATGGTGCTCAGGCGGCGCTCCTGGGCCGGCAGGGGCCGCAGGTTGGCCAGCGCCGGCGAGACGTCGATGGCCAGGCGGTAGCGGTCGGTGCCGCCATCTACCGGCGGCAGGAAAAAAGCACGCCAGCCACGCGAAGAGGTGGTGGGGCTGCCGGTTTGCAGGCTAAGGTTCACGGCGTTGCCACCGGGCCGGTAAGCCCAGGCTGCCAGCTCGGGGCTGACGCCCGAAGCGCCGCCGCCCTGCGACCGCACGCCGCTGATGGCCACGCTCAGGCCGTCACCCTGCGGGGTGATCTTGTAGGAAGACCCCGGCGGCAGGTCCACGACCACCCGGGTGATGCCGGGATTCTTGCCGATACGCGGTTCGGTCAGGGTGCCACTGCCGGCCGAGCCGGGCACTCGCCCACTCAGGTCTCCGTTGGCGGTGTAGCCGGGAGCGTCGGCCAGTTCGGGCGGCAGCGGCTGCGGCTTGGACACCACGACCTGGTCTCCCGGCGCGGTGCCGCCCGGAGCCGCCGGGATGGCAGCTGGAGCCGCCGCCGGCCGGGGTGCGGGGACAGGGGGCGTGTAGGTCGGCGTGACCACCAGGGGAGCGGGAGCGGGCTGCACCGGTACCTGCGCCAGCTGGTAGGGGTTATCACTGCGGTCCAGCGAGGAACGGGCCAGCGGCATGGCGCTCAGCGAAAGCGTGGTACTGGACAGCGCCGAGTTGCCGTAGCTGGCCGCTGAAGCATTCGCTGCAGCGCGGGCGGGCGCAGCAGCCGGCGCCGCGCTGCCACCCACCATGGCCCGCAGGCCGCCGCCGCTCACGCCGCCCTGCACCGATTCACCGATTTCCAGAATCAGCACCCGGTTGCCCGAGGCGATGGTGGCCTCGCTGGCCCGCCAGCCGCTGGCCGGACCCAGGGGAAAAGGCGTGCTCAGGACGGCCTGACGGCCACCTGCCTGATAGCCGGTCACGGCCGGGCCCACCGCTCCGCGCGTTTCCGGCTGCACCGGAGCACCCTCCACACGCACAGTCAGACCGATCTCGGCCGGGCTGAGGACATAGTGTGCGCCGGCCGGCAGGTCGAACACCACTTTGGTGATGCCGTCCGGCGAGCTGAAGCGGGGCGACCCGAAAACGTTGCTGGCAGGCCGTGCCTGGGCCACCGTCTGCGCGGCGGCCGGCTGCGCTTGCGCTTGTGACTGGCCGCCAGCTCCGAAGGCAGCGGCATTGCCGGCGAACGCCGGATAATCCGTGGAGGGGCCAGTGCGCTGGAAAGGATCGGTCTGCGCCGAAGCCCATCCGGCGCTGCCGACCAGCATGGAAAGAAACAGGGCACGCGACTTCATGATTGTTATACTGTCGCCAGTTTCCATGAGAAACGCAAACACATTTGAGCAAAAGCAGGGTTTCTTGCCTGCTGGCAGCTCACCATGTAGCAGCAGGAGCCGGGAAATTCCGTCCTGCACGTCCGCCTGTTTCAGGGCCAGGTCAGCTCTTATTTATGAGAAAATGAAAAGTAGGCTTCATGAGATGAGAGAAGACAGCTGGTCTGGCCGCTGCCGGTTGAAAGTCCTCCAGTTTATAAGCCTGCCTGCGCCCGGCACGGGAGCCCGGGCAGCGCAGTTGCTAGACTGACGGCGATGAGCCAGCCCACGCAGCCACGGTCCTTCGCCCCAGCCCAGGTGGCCGTGATTATCCCTGCCTTCAACGAGGAAGCCACGGTGGCCGAGGTGGCCCGGGTGGCCCTGAACTTCACGCCCGAGGTGGTGGTGGTGTCTGACGGCAGCCGTGACCTGACCGTCCCTGCAGCGCAGGCCACCGGCGCCCGGGTGCTGGACCTGCAGCCCAATGCCGGCAAAGGCGCCGCGCTCTACGCTGGGCTGCAAGCGGCGCAGGCCGAGTGGGTCATCATGCTGGACGCCGACCTGATCGGTCTTACCCCGCAGCATCTGGAGACGCTGGTCCAGCCGGTACTCAGCGGCGAGCTGGACATGACCATCGGGGTCTTTGAGGGCGGCAAATTCATGTCGGAGTGGGGCAACCGCCTGACCCCACAGCTGAGCGGCCAGCGGGCCTGCAGCCGCGAATGGCTGCTGAGTGTGCCGCGGCTGCAGCAGGAGCGCTGGCCCGAGCCGGCCATCACCGAACATCTGGAACACACCGGCCTGCGCTGGGATTACGTGGAGCTGCCCGAAATGGGACAGGTCCTCAAGGAGAAAAAACGCGGCCTGGTCAAAGGCGTGATGTACCGCACCCGCATGTATGCCGACCTGCTGACCTACCGGGTGCGGCGCCGGCGCGAGTAAGCCCTGCCCTTTCGCGCCTGATTTAGAGATTCAGAGCGTCCGCCCCTCTCCGCAGGGGCCGCGCCATGCGGCACAATAGGACGCATGACCCATCAACCTTCCGGTTCTTCTTTTCCTGCACCTGCGGCGGCAGGGCCGGGCACTGCCGGTGAGCCGCAGCGCCCCGACACCCGCCTGACTTCTCTGCACACCGAGCGCGGTGACGCCCACGGCCGCCTGGAAAGCGCGTTGGCCGCCCTTGAGGGTGCCCGCTGGGGCCTGACCCTGGCCGGCGAGGCCGCGCTGGCTCAGCAGCTGCGTGCCCTGCTGGGCGCCGGTGTGCTGCGGCTGGACCCCCACCTGCCACTGCGGCGCGACCTGCTGGCCGAGGCTGGCCTGGCTGCGGCCAGCCTGGAAGGCGACTGGCGCGGCGCGGTGGCCGTCTGGCTGCTGGAACCCAGCGACGAGGAACTGCAGCGGGCCGCCCGGGCCGGCGTGCCGGTGATCGTGGACGCCACACTGGCGCCCGGCTCCCACTGGCTGGCGGCTGGCGCCCGCTACGTGACCTACCACCACGGCGCGGCCCTGACCGGCTTTGCGGACGGCAGCAGTGGCGGTGCGCTGGCCTTGCTGTTTGGCAGCAGCGAGCGCCCGGAGCCGGCTGCCCCGGCGGCCGCCGACCTGGCCGTCGCACTGGCCCTGCGTGACGTGGCGACCCTGCCGCTGCGCCTGGCCCGCGCCGCACAGACCGCCGCTGCCCTGGCCAATCAGCTGACCGGGCGGGCACTGCCGCTGGGCCCCACTGCCCTGTTGCTGCCCCCCGAAGCGGCGGCCGCCACCCCTGCGCCGCTGGGCGGCGTGTTGCCGGCAGTCCAGCCGGTGCAGGGCGGCATGCTTCTGACGCCGGGTCTGGCCGACGCCCGTCAGGTTCGCTCGCTGCTGCACGGAGTGGATCGCCCGGCCGAACCGGCCGAAACAGTCGCCAGTACTGAGCAACCCGGCCAAGGCAGCGCGGCAACCGTGACTCAGCCGGCAGACACTCGCCCTGAGCGCCGCTACGAAGCGCAGGAAGACAACACCCGTTCGGCCCAGCCGGCACGTGAGGAGCAGTTGGAAGGGCAGGCCGCCGAAGTGAACCCCAACCCGGCCCCCGAACGTGAGCGGGAGCCGCGTTTCTCCAAGCATCGCCCGCACGAACGCCGTGAGCAAAAACGTGAAGACCGCCGCGATTCGCGGGAGCGCGGGAATGGTCAGCAGGGAAACCGCCGCTTCGAGCGTAGCGAGCGTTTTGCTGGCGGCAGCCGTCCCGAGCGCCAGCAGGGCGAACTGGACCGTTTCGTGTTTGAAGCACCTCAGCCTGAGGCAAACACCGCGCCCCAGGCACCGGAAACTCCGGCGCCACAGCAGGGAGACATGCCGCAGCCAGAGCAGGAGCAGACCACCGGCACTGCGCCGGCTGATCAGCCGGAACAGACGCCTGCTCCAGCCGCCGAGCCGCGCCAGGAACGTCAGGACCAGCGCCGCTCGCAGGACCGCCGCAGCGGCCGCCAGCAGCAAGACCGTCAGCCGGGCCGGCACCGCCCGGCGCCTGCGGGAGAGCGCCAGGGACCGGCAGAAGATGCCGTTCTGCTGCCGCCCGACCTGCCGGTGGCGCAGGCCGGCAGCGGCAAGCCCGATCCCACCGCCGACCTGACCGAGGAGCAGAGCGCCGTGTTCGCCCGGCTGCGCGACTGGCGCAACGCCGAGGCGAGCCGGCAGGAAATCAGCCGCTTTATCGTGGCCAGCAACGCCACCCTGGCCGAAATCGCCCGGCAGGTGCCCTACACCATCGAGGACCTGCGCAGCGTCAAAGGCATGGGCCCAGCCCGAGTCAGCAAGTACGGTGAAGCTATCGTGCATGTGGTGCGCGGCACCCGCAGCTGAGCACGCATCTTTTTGACAGTCCCCCGCAGGCGTTCCGGCCCCCGCGGGGGTTTTTCTGTATTGGAAGGCTAAACAGCACATCTGCCCCGGCCCAGCCAAGAAGCGTGTGCTTGAATGGCGGGCGTGAGTGTTTCTGCCCAGGCCCTGCTGAATCAGCCCGCCCCCGACTTCACCCTGAATGCGGTGCAGCCGGGTGGGGCGTGGCAACCGGTGACCCTCAGCAGCTACGCCGCAGCCGGGCGGGCGGCCGTGCTGGTGTTTTACCCGCTGGATTTCAGCCCGGCCTGCACCGCACAGGTCCCCGACTACAGCCGCCGGGCCGCGGAGTTCGATGCTGCCGGCGCCGACGTGCTGTGCATCAGCCGTGATTCGGTCTATACCCACCGGGCCTGGTCACGCGAACTGCGGCTGCAGGTGCCGCTGCTGGCCGATCTGACCCTGGCGGTGGCCGCACAGTATGGCGTGGCCGCGCCGGAACAGGGCTGCGCCCGGCGCGCGGTCTTCGTGGTGGGGCGGGACGGCCGGGTCCACTGGCTCCATCTGGAAGAGGACCCGGCCGCCGTGACCCTCAGCGCCGCCGAAGTCCTGCAGCACGTGCCCGGTCCGGCCGGTCGGTAAGTTCAGACGGCAGGAGCAGCCGTGCGGAAAGCTCTGAGGCCCGTCCTGGCGGGACTTTTTCAGGAAAGAGGCCCATATCCGGCAAAACTTTACTGTAACGCTGCCCCTTGCCAGCTCCGTTAACTCTGCGCTAAAGAAGAGGTTATGCAAGAAGCAGTCATGGCCGCTCTATCGGCCGTTAACGATCCCGAGCTGCACCAGGACCTGGTCAGCCTCGGCATGATCGAACGCGTCGTCGTAGAAGGCGGCGTGGCGGCCATCAAGGTGCAGCTGACCACGCCGGCCTGCCCACTGAAAGCCACCATCGAAAACGATGTCCGCCGCGCCGTGTTGCAGGTGCCGGGCATCGAGGAAGTGCAGGTGACTTTCGGCGCGCAGGTGCGGGCGCCGCAGCAGCCCCCGCTGCCGGGGGTCAAGCACGTGCTGCTGGTAGGCAGCGGCAAGGGCGGCGTGGGCAAGAGCAACGTGGCGGTGAATGTCGCAGCGGCGCTGGCGCAGGACGGCGCCCGCGTGGGTCTGCTGGACGCCGACGTGTACGGCCCCAGCGTGGCGCACATGCTGGGCCAGGGCGAGGCGCGCATCACCGCCAACGAACAGCGCCAGATGATGCCCATTGAGGCACACGGGGTGCGGTTCATTTCGATGGCGAACCTGACCCGCGCCGGACAGGCGCTGGTGTGGCGCGGCCCGATGCTGCACAGCGCCATTCAGCAGTTTCTGAAAGATGCCGACTGGGGCAAGTTGGACTACCTGATTATTGACCTGCCGCCGGGCACCGGCGACGTGCAGCTGTCCATCACCCAGTCGGTGAAGGTGACCGGCGCCCTGATCGTGACCACCCCGCAGGACGTGGCCCTGTTGGACGCCAGCCGCGCGGTGGACATGTTCCGCAAAGCCAGCGTGCCGGTGCTGGGCGTGGTCGAGAACATGAGCTATTTCGTGGCCCCCGACACCGGCCACACCTACGACATCTTTGGCCGGGGCGGAGCCCACAAGCTGGGCGGCCTGACGGTGCTGGGCGAAGTGCCGCTGGACCCCGAAGTGCGCCAGGACGCCGACCGGGGCGTGCCGGCCGTGGTGGCTCACCCACGCTCGGCTGCTGCGCAGGCTCTGCGTGAGGTGGCCCGCAGTCTGGCCGGCCAGATCAGCGTGGAAACCCTGAGTGATTTCTCGGCGGACAACCTCGAGCCGCTCCCGGTGCTCTAACCCGATGTCCTCTCAGCCGATGCCTGCCGGAGCCAAACCGGCCGAGCGCACCAGTGACCGCCTGCTGGCCCTGCTCAAGCAGCAGGGCGCGCAGTGCGCCGGGCAACTCAGCGAACGCCTGGGTCTGACCGAACAGGGGGTTCGCCGGCACCTCAGCCGCCTGACGGCCGACGGCCTGATTGAAGCCCGCACCGAGCGGCCACTAGGCCGGGGCCGCCCGCAGCAGGTTTATCTGCTGACCGAACAGGGCGAAGCCCGCTTTCCCAAAAGCTACCCCTCGCTGTGCGTGGATATCCTCAGTCACCTGCAGGTGGAGTACGGCGCCGAGGCGGTCGAGCGGGTCATGAACTCGCGGGCGCGCACCGCCATCCAAAAGCTGCGGGCCGACTGGGACCCTGGACTGACGCTGGAGCAGCGGCTGGAACAGCTGACCCAGCAGTTTCAGAACGCCGGCTACGGCTCGGTCAAGGCCGACGAGGGCGACGCCTATACCCTGACGCACTGCAACTGCCCACACCTGGCGGTGGCGCGCGAATTCAACGAAGTGTGTCTGGCCGAGCAGGTCATGATCGCCGATGCCCTGGAAACCGAAGTGACCTGCGAGAGCCGCGCTTCCAGCGGAGGCTGCCAGTGCCGCTACCGCATCAGCAAAAGCGGCCCCGCTGAGGCAGCTTCCCGCCCGGATTCGGCCACCACGGCCGGCCGCCCCGAACGTTTCTGAGGTCCCTGCCTGTGTCTTTTTCTCCCCCGCCCGAATTCGCTGCCGAAGGTCTGCCGCTGGTGCCTCAGCCCGGCCCAGCTGCCGCACAGACCGCCAACTCGGGCATCACCGACGGAGCCTACAGCCTGGTGGCCTGGCCCCCGCCCAAACTGGACGCCTGGCTGCGCCGCATGCAGATCAAGCTGGATGTCAGCGGCTTTGGCGTGCCGCACATCAATATCCGCGCGCCTTTTCAGACCGAGCTGAGCCGATCTGAGCTGATCGCCCAGTTCCGCGACGTGCTAGAAGGCGCCGGGTCGTTCGAGGTGACACTCAAGGGCTTCAAGCGCTACAAGAGCGTCATCTTTCTGGAGTGCGAGGCCAGCGCCCGGCTGCTGTATCTGCATCTGATGGCGCTCAGCGTGGGTCCCTCCACCCGTGGCCCTTACGACGGCGAAGCCTACGCTCCACACCTGACGGTGGCGCTGGGGGTACTGCCCTGGGCCGAGGACGAGCTCTGGGCACAGGTGGAGGCGATGGAGCTGCCGGTCACCCGCTTCCGGGTCTCGGTCCTGAGCCTGACCATCGAGGAAAAGGGCGAGGTGATTGAGCTGCACACCTTTCCGCTGACCGACCCCGAGGAAGAAACGGCCCCGGCCCAGCCCGAAGGCTGAGTGGCGGGGCGCCAGCACCAGTGGCAGACAGGCTCAGATCTTCAGGTCGGCCACGAACTGCCGGAACTGATCGAAATCCAGCTGCTGTTCGTTGTCGCTCATGGCGGTGGCAGGCTGCGGGTGCACCTCCACGTGGATACCGTCGGCGCCCACGGCCAGCGCAGCCTTGGCCAGCGGCAGCAGCAGGTCGCGGCGGCCAGCGGCGTGGGTCACGTCCACCACCACCGGCAGGTGGCTTTCCTGCTTGACCAACGCCACGGCGCTCAGGTCCAGGGTGTTGCGGGTCCACTTCTCGAAGGTGCGGATGCCGCGTTCACACATGATCACATCCTCATTGCCGCCCGAGAGGATGTACTCGGCGGCGTAGAGCCATTCTTCGATGGTGGCGCTCAGGCCGCGCTTGAGCAGGGCCGGCCGGCGGGTGGCGCCCACCTCGCGCAGCAGGCTGAAGTTGTGCATGTTGCGGGCGCCGATTTGCAGGATGTCGGCGTACTCACTGACCACTTCCACGTCGCGGGTGTCCATCACCTCGGTCATGAACTGCAGGCCGTAGCGGTCGGCAATCTGCCGGCCCAGCTTTAGGCCTTCTACGCCCATGCCCTGAAAGCCGTAGGGGCTGGTGCGCGGCTTGTAGGCCCCGCCGCGCAGAATCTTGCCGCCCAGTTCGGCCACCAGCTGCGCCGTGCGGTCCATCTGCTGCTCGGATTCGATGGCGCAGGGCCCGGCAATCAGCACCGGGGCCTCCTGCCCGCCGATTTTCACGTCGCCGATGGTCAGCACGGTGTCTTCGGGGTGCTTCTTGCGGCTGACCAGCAACTTGCGCTGTTCGCGGTGTTCTTCCAGGGCCAGGCTGGCCTTGAAAATCTCCTTGAACATGGCGCTGACGGCGGCGTCGGTAAAGGGGCCCTTGTTGGCCTGGCGCACCAGCCGCAGCTGATCTTCCTCGCGCTTGGGGTCGTAAAACTTGGTGCCACCCTCGCTGGACTTGATCCGGCCGATCTCGGCGACCAGTTCACCGCGGTGCGAGAGCAAATCAAGCAGCTGATTGTTCAGCTGGTCCACCTGATCGCGCAGTTCTTGCAGGGTGTCTTCGGGCTGCGGGCTTTGGGGAGTCAGGTCGGTCATGCCGCAGCCTAGCGGAGCCGCTGCATCCTGTAAACCTCCCGGGTGTTTCTGCGCCGGAGACGTCAGGCCAGCGGGCCAGCGGGCCGCCCGATTGACAGCCTGGCCCAGTTCTAGTCCAGCCACAGCACCTCGACCTCATCACCGGCGGCCACCGGCTGCCCCGGACCGACCCGCACCAGCACCCGCGCGTCACTCAGCGAACGCAGCACCCCGCTGCTCTGCTTGGGGTAAGGCACCACCTCGCTGCCGCGCAGCTCGCCGCGCCAGAAGGCGGTCTTCTGCCCCGCTGTCCCGAAAGGTGCTCCGGCCCGCAGCCGGGTGACGCGCAGGCCCTGGCCGGTCAGCGCCGGGCGCACCAGCAGCTCAAAGACCACCAGGCTGCTCACCGGATTGCCCGGCAGCCCCAGCACGCTCAGGCCGTTCCAGCGCCCCAGCAGCGTGGGGCCGCCGGGCCGCAGCCGGATTTTCCAGAAGGTGACCTCGCCGCGTTCTATCAGCAAATCGCGCATAAAGTCGTAGCGGCCCATGCTGACGCCGCCGCTGGTCAGCAGCAAGTCGGCGCCGCCCACCGCGCTCAGCCGGGCGGCCAGCTCATCCACATCGTCGGGAGCGTGGCCCAGGTCCAGCACCTCGGCGCCGCATTCCAGCAGCAGGCCGTGCAGCCCGTAGCGGTTCGAGTCGTACACTTCGCCGGGCTTGAGGGCTGTGCCAGGCGCGCGCACCTCGTCACCGGTGCTGAGCAGCGCCACCCGCCAGCGCCGCAGCACCGGCAGCCGGTCATGTCCGCCTGCCACCGCCAGCGCCACCCGCGCCGGCGTCAGGCGGGCCCCGGCCGGCAGCAGCTCATCGCCGGGGGCGAAATCGTCCCCGAAGTGCCGCACGTCCTGCGGGCGGGCCGGGGTCAGCAGACGCACGCTGCCTCCATCAGACGCGAATTCCAGCTGCTCAACCGGGCAGATGGCATCGGTGCCGGGTGGCAGCGGTGCGCCGGTGTAGATACGCACACACTCGCCGGCATTTACCTCGCCTGCGTAAGGCTCACCGGCGCGGCTCTCGCCCACCACCTGCAGCGTGACCGGGCTGCCGGCAGCGGCGGCCAGGGTGTCGGCCTCGCGGGCGGCGATGCCGTCCAGCGAGCTTTCGGTGGCGCTGGGGTGGGCCACCTGCGCCGGTAGCGCCTGCGCCAGCCGGCGGCCGAACGCCGCCTCAGGGGCCACCCACTCGGTTGCCGGCTGTGGGAGGGCCGAGCGCACGGCAGCCTGAGCCTCTTCCAGAGAGACGAAGCGGGCAAAATCAGATGAAGCATGGGTCATCAACGTTAGGCTAACTCCCCGCGTGCCCCCCCGGGGCAGGCAGGCCGCTAAACTGAAGCGCTGCCCCGGCCACAAAGCCACAGCGTGAAGGCGGGTTCAGGCGGCAGCCCGAGCAAACAATTTCCCTTTTCTTCTCATCTCAGTGCCGCCCGCGAGGCCGGGGGCCAGAAGGAGCATCACATGCAAATTGCCAAAGATAAAGTGGCCGAAATCGATTACATTCTGCGCGTGGAGGGTGAAATCGTTGACCGCAGCGAAGACGGCGAACCGCTGACCTACCTGCACGGCCACGGCAACATCATTCCGGGCCTGGAAAACGCCCTGGAAGGCAAAAGCGCCGGCGACCAGGTCAAGGTGACCGTCTCCCCCGAAGAAGGCTACGGCGTCTACGACGAAGAAAACACCGACCTGCTGGACCTGGCCGATTTTGATGACGACGTGGAAGTCGGCGCCACCTACTTCGGCGAAACCGACGACGGCCAGCTGGTGCCCTTTACCGTGCTGGGCCTGAACGACGGCAAGGTCGAAGTGGACTACAACCACATGCTGGCCGGCGAAACCCTGGACTTTGAAGTGACGGTGCGCGACGTGCGCGACGCCACCCCCGAAGAGCTGGAACACGGCCACGCCCACTTGGGCGGCATGGAAGAGGACGACGAAATCAGCGAGGACTGAGCCTCCTCTCTGCCTGTGCAGGCAGCGCCCGCTTTCCGGCTGGAGGCGGGCGCTGTTTTTCTTCTGAACGGGCCAGTGCTTGCCAGCAATCAGAGGCACCGGTGACTGGATGCTGGCAACCAGGGATGCGGGCAACTGCTCTACACTGCTGCCCATGAAGCTCGCTGCACTGGCTGCCGCCCTGAACCTTCCCGCGTCCTCCCAGAGTCCAGAAGTCCTAAGCCTTGAGGTGACGGACGTGACCCACAATGCCGCCTGGGCACAGCCGGGCAGCCTGTTCGTGGCGGTGCGGGGAGCGCGGGCCGACGGTCACAGCTTTATCCAGCAGGCAGAAGAACGCGGCGCCGTGGCGGTGGTCGGTGAAGGCCTGCCCGCAGGAGTCGGCACCCGGCTGCCCTACCTGCAGGTGCCCGACGCCCGCGCCGCGCTGGCCGACCTGGCCGCCGAGCTGCACGGACACCCCAGCCGTGAGCTGAAGGTGGTCGGCGTGACCGGCACCGACGGCAAGACCACCACCTCCTGGCTGACCCGGCATCTGCTGCGGGCGGCCGGCCTGCGCACCGGCCTGCTCAGCACCGCCGGCTACGAATTGTCCGACGGTCGGCTGCGGCAGTTCCCGGCCCACTTCACCACCCCCGAAGCGCCGCAGCTGCAAGGCATCCTGCAGGAGATGGTGCAGGAGGGCGCGCAGGCCGCCGTGCTGGAAGCCAGCAGTCATGCGCTGGCGCTGCACCGGGTGCGCGGCGTGGCCTGGGACGCCGCCATCTGGACCCACCTGACCCGCGAGCATCTGGATTTCCACGGCAGCGTGGAGCAGTATTTCGCTGACAAGCGCCGCCTGATTGAGGCGTCACCTTTCGCGGTCCTGAACGCCGACGATCCCTGGACCGAACGCCTGCGCGGCATTGCCCCTGCCGAGGTCACCTATTCCGCCGAAGGCCGCCCGGCCGACTGGCAGGCCAGCGGGGTGCAGGAAAGCGGGCAGGGCCTGCAGTTCCAGGTTCACTCGCCGCTGGGCGATTTCAGCGCGACCCTGCCGATGATTGGTGTGTTCAACGTCGCCAACGCGCTGGGCGCCATGGCTGCCGCCGCGCAGCTGGGCGCCACTGCCGAGCAGCTGCAAGCCGGACTGGCTTCCTTCGGGGGCGTGCCGGGCCGCATGCAGCTGGTGCGTGATCCTGACCTGCCCAGCGAACAGCAGCCCCGCGTCATCGTGGACTTTGCCCATACGCCGCCCAGCCTGGACAAGGCCCTGCACACCCTGCGCAGCACCACCGAAGGACAGCTGTGGGTGGTGCTGGGCTCGGCCGGCGGCAACCGTGATCCCCTCAAGCGGGCGCCGCTGGGCGAGGTGGCGGCCCGCTGCGCCGACCAGGCCATCTTTACCGAAGAAGACCACCGCCACACGCCCCTGCAGGACATTCTGGACGAGATGGAGCGCGGCGCCCACGAGGGCGGATTCAGCAACTACCGGTCCATCGGCAACCGGCAGGAAGCCATTCGCTTTGCCGTGGGGCAGGCCCAGCCCGGCGACACCGTACTGCTGGCCGGCAAAGGCCCCGAAGACACCCTGGAACGCGACACCGAAACGATTCCCTGGAACGAAACCGAGGAAGCTGAAGCAGCCCTGGCGCTGCGCCCCCGCTGAAGCTCCTCGCCAGAGCCGGATGGCAGAACAGCGGCAGGATGATGTGGCGTGGCTTACATAGTCCGTCACACGCCATGTTATCTTTGTTTTCGCTGTTTTCCGGCCTTCCCGGCTGGTCAAAAGACCTGGGTTGTTAGCTCAGTTGGCAGAGCAGCTGACTTTTAATCAGCGGGTCGTAGGTTCGAGCCCTACACAACCCACCACTATTTCCCCCGCCCTGTTGCGGGGGATTTTGCTGTGCCTATTCTGTCCGCTCTCCCTTCTACCCCTTTTTGCCAAGCGGGAACGGACCTGCTATACTTCGCAGCGCACTTGTGCCCAGATACCAGGTCAACCCGGGGGCCCGTGGTCCGGCGGGGGGAGGTGCCAGAGTGGTTGAATGGGGCGGTCTCGAAAACCGTTGTACGGTCCTGCCGTACCGTGGGTTCGAATCCCACCCTCTCCGCCAGAAGCACAAGTTGCCAGAGTCGCCCTTTTCTAGAAGAGGGCGGCTTTTTTATGTGCCTGACCCTGCCAGCACTGCTATTCCGGGCTGCCAGGTCCGCACCACTGACAAGCTCAAGCATGGGCACTGGCCCAACCCGCTGCTCACGTTCCCTGAAGCGGCGCCTGCGATAATAAAAGTCGGTGACGTCAACTTATTTTTCGCTTGTTTTTTCTGAACTGATCTCTGCCGGCTGGCCCCTGTGGGGCAGCGATGCCAAGCAGACCAAGCATTCACTGAGCAACCCGGAAAGAAGGTAAGCAACCATTACCAAGGTTCATGGAAACACCTCGGGCCTGAAAAAAGCCCAGCTGAAATCACTGGAAAATCTTTACCGCCGCCGCATCGAGCCTGGCCGCGTCGGCTCGCCTGAACTGGCCCGCAACCTGGCCGAACTGTCGGCCGATGTGCGCCGCGAGGTCAGCGTGCTGATTGACCGGCGTGGACGTGTCCTCAGCGTCAGCGTGGCCGACGCCAAGGGCGCCCAGCTGCCCGAAACCCGCCAGGGCGAGAACCGTCTGTCGGGCTATCATCTGCTGCACGCCCATCCGCGCGGCGGCGAACTGAGTAAGGGCGACCTCTCGACCCTGTTCATGAAGCGGCTGGACGCTGTCAGCGCCATTGAGGTCGAGGGCGACGGCCGGCCTGGGCGGGTGCATACCGCGCACCTGACCCCGCCTGGCAGCTCTATCGAGGAAGAGGACTGGCGCATCTTGCCGCCAGTGCCCAGCTACCAGATTGACGAGTTCGATCTGGGCGCGCAGGTCTCGGCGCTGGAAGAGGAAATTGCCCGCGCTACCCGCACCCGCGAGGCCGCCAAAGACAGCGAACAGGCCATTCTGGTGCAGATCGACACCGGCGAGGTGGATGCCGAGGAACGCCTGGAAGAGCTGGGCGAGCTGGCCCGCACCGCCGGGGCCACCGTGGTGTGGCGTGAGCTGGTGTTCCGCCGCAACCTCAAGGCCGGAACACTGGTGGGGGCCGGCAAGCTGGAAGAGCTGACCTCGCGCGCCTACCACCTGGACGCCGACCTGCTGATTTTCGGCCAGGAACTGGGCCCGGCCCAGGCCCGTGAAATTGAGGCAGCCACCGGCCTCAAGGTCATTGACCGCACCCAGCTGATTCTGGACATCTTCGCTCAGCATGCACAGGGCCAGGAATCGCGCCTGCAGGTGGAACTGGCGCAGCTGCGCTACATGAAACCACGGCTGCTGGGCGCTGGCGCGCAACTTTCGCGTATCGGAGCGTCGGGCGGCAGTGCGGCCAGCGGCGCCATCGGCACCCGTGGCCCCGGTGAAACCAAGCTGGAGCTGGACCGCCGCCGCATCAACGACCGGATTTCCTTTCTGGAAGCGCAGCTGCGCGAGGTGGCGGTGCGCCGCGAGGAACGCCGCAAGAGCCGCGCCCGCAACGACGTGCCGGTAGTAGGTATCGTGGGCTACACCAACGCCGGCAAGTCCACCCTGCTGAACGCCCTGACCCACGCCGCCGAGGAACCCCGGCGTGTGCTGGCCGAGAACAAGCTGTTCGCCACGCTGCGCCCGACCAGCCGCCAGGGTTACCTGGACGGCGTGGGCCAGGTGGTGCTGACCGACACCGTGGGCTTTATCCGCGACCTGCCGGCCGACCTGAGCCGCGCCTTTCGGGCCACCCTGGAAGAAATCGGCGACTCCGACGTGCTGGTGCATGTGCTGGATGCCAGCAGCGACGCTGCCGAGCTGCACTTTGAAGCTGTGATGCGCATTCTGGACGACCTGGACCTGGCCGATCTGCCGGCCGTGGTCGCGCTGAACAAGGCCGACCGGGCTCGCCCCGCCGAGCTGGCCCGGCTGCAGGAACGGTTGGAACAGGCCGGCGCGCAGACCGTGGTGATCAGCGCCGCCAAGCGTCAGGGCCTGGACGACCTGCGCAGCGCGGTGGCGGCCGTGCTGAACCGGCGTGGCTACCTGCAACCCGGCTACAGCACTGCCGCTGCACCCAGCCTGCTCTGAGGTCAGGAACCTAGCCAACCCACCCAGAGTTAAACAAGAGCGCCGCCGGAGGACTTCTTCCGGCGGCGCTTTGCTGTTCTGATGTTTGCTCTGGTCTGACCTTAGTCCTGTTTCGTCAGCAGGTCCAGAAACAGCCTATGCAGCCGGTCATCTCCGCTCAGCTCGGGGTGAAAGGTGCTGGCCAGCAGCCGGCCCTGCCGGACCAACACCGGCTGACCCCGGTATTCGGCCAGCACCTCGGCCGCCTCTCCCACCCGCGTGATAACGGGTGCCCGGATAAAGAAGGCTTCGAACGGAGTTTCCAGGCCCTGGACCTCCAGCGGGGCCGTGAAGGAATCCACCTGCCGGCCGTAAGCATTGCGCTGCACCGCGATATCCAGCATGCCCAGCGCCGGCGGCAGCCCCGGCACGTCCGAATCGCCGGCAATGTCGCGGGCCAGCAGGATGGCCCCGGCGCAGGTGCCCCACAGGGCGCCACCAGCCGCATGGAACTGCCCCAGAGCGTCGCCTATTGATAGCGGCGTAAGTTGGCGTCCATAAGCTGACGGGGCAGGTGAATATAGCGGACCCGCTGCCAGGCGGTGACAAGCCTCTTTTTCAGCGCTCTGATGGAGTGGGCACAAAAGTTCCCCAACACATTGCGCTTGACGTAGGCCCACACCAACTCGATCGGGTTCAACTCTGGAGCATACGGAGGCAGAAAGATCAGAGAGAGGCGTTCGTGGGAACCCACGAACGCCTGGGTCACTTTCGCGTGATGAATTCTCGCATTGTCCAGCACCACGACGATGTTCCCCTGAACTTGGCGCAGGATGTGCCCAAAGAATCGGATGACTTCTCCACTGCGGATCGCTCCGGATGTTGTGTGCTGGAAGAATCGTCCATCTGAAGTGATCGCCCCAATCGTCGAAAGCTTCTCCCAGTTCGCTCTGAGCGTGACCAGGGGCGTGACGCCCCTGGGTGACCACGTTCGCCTTCGCACGCCTTTCAACGAGAATCCGACCTCATCCAGATAGATGATTGTGGCTCCCCCAGCGACCTTTTTTTTCCAACTCCGGGAGCACCTGTTCCCGCCAGGATGCAATCCGAAGTTCGTTCCGCTCAGCAGCCCGCCCATCTGGCATCTGTGGGCTGAACCCCAACTTTCGTAGGATTTTACGGACGTGATCATGGTGGTACCACACCTCGAAGTGCCGCCCGATCAGCTCTGCCACGCGTTTTGTCGTCCAAGTTTCGTCAGGAAACCCATGCTGCAGAGCACCCTCCCGCAGGAGGGTGCGAAGCTGGTCGTGCTGAGACTCAGTCAGCCGAGCAGGACGACCAGAGCTGACCGTCGCTTGCAAGCTTCCCTTCTTTCTGAGCCGAGCACTCCAAGAAGTCACCGTGAGCACGGAGACGCCGAAGTGAGCAGCAATTTCGCGGTGTGTGTGGCTGCCTTGCTGCAGCCACTCGGTAGCAGCCAGACGCCGCTCCTCAAGTTGGGCACGAGAATATTGGTTCGGTTGCCATTCCACGGTCCCTAGAGTTTAGCAGCGCATACTTACGCCGTTATCAATAAATCAGTGGCGGCCAGCAGACGGCGCATGGTGGTGCTTTCGCCCCCAGGCATCACCACACCGCTCAGGCCGCTCAGGTCGGCCGGCAGCCGCACCTCCCGCACCCCAGCGCCCAGCCGGCCCAGGGCCTGGGCATGTTCGCGGAAGGCACCTTGCAAAGCCAGGACACCCACCGTTAGTGCGCCCGTCATGCCGGCGCTCCGGCGCGGCGGGACTTCCCCTGCCTTCCGCTTACCAACCGCGGGCCGCCAGCCGCTCTTCGGGCAGCAGTTCGTCAATGTTGATGCCGGTCATCGGGGCACCGAGGTCCTCGCTCAGCTCGGCCAGCAGTTCGGCGTTCTGGTAATGGGTTACGGCCTGCACGATGGCCTTGGCGCGGCGCTCGGGATTGTCGCTCTTGAAAATCCCGCTGCCCACAAACACGCCGTCCAGCCCCAGCTGCATCATCAGGGCCGCGTCGGCGGGGGTCGCCACGCCGCCGGCCGCAAAGTTCACCACCGGCAGCCGGCCATGTTCATGCACGTAGCGCACCAGGTCGTAGGGCGCGCTCAGGTCGCGGGCCACCGTCATCAGTTCTTCCACCGGGCGGGCCTGAATCTGGCGCATTTCGCCCAGCACGGTGCGGGCATGGCGTACCGCCTCGATGATGTTGCCGGTGCCGGCCTCGCCCTTGGTGCGGATCATGGCGGCCCCTTCGCCCACCCGGCGCAGCGCTTCGCCCAGGTTCTTGGCACCGCAGACGAACGGCACCTGGAAAGCGTGCTTGTCAATATGGAACTGGTCGTCGGCCGGGGTCAGCACCTCGGATTCATCGATAAAGTCCACGCCGATGGCCTGCAGAATCTGAGCTTCCACGATGTGCCCGATCCGGACCTTGGCCATCACCGGAATGCTGACCGCCTCAATGATCTCCTTGATCATCTTGGGGTCGCTCATGCGGGCCACGCCGCCGTCCCGGCGAATATCGGCCGGCACGCGTTCCAGCGCCATGACCGCAGTGGCCCCAGCTTCCTCGGCGATGCGGGCCTGATCGGCCGTCACCACGTCCATGATCACGCCGCCCTTGAACATCTCGGCAAAGCCGCGCTGCACTTTTTTCACGTCCTGCCCCTGGGGGTTCTGCTCGTTCGCTGCATTTTGGCTGGTCATGCCCGCCATGATGCCGGCCGGATTGGTCCAAGAACAGAGCCAATAGTTGAACGCTAGAGTAGACCAATGTCCTCGCTGACCTTGCTGGAACAGTTACAGCCCGACCGCAGCGCGGCGGTTCCACTGACCCGTCAACTGGCGGCGGGGCTGCGTAGTCTGAGCGCCAGCGGCCAGCTGCCGGCCGGCGCTCAGTTGCCTCCCACCCGGCAGCTGGCCGCTGCGCTGGGTATCTCGCGCGGCACCGTGACCGAGGTGTTTGAAACCCTGTGCGCCGAAGGCTATCTGGAAGCCCAGGTAGGGGCCGGCACCTTCGTCCGGGCGCTGCCAGCAGCTGGCCGGGACCGGGGCCGGCCCTCAGCCCGTGCACAGGCGCTGGCGCAGTTGCCGGTTCTGGCCTCCCCTTCCACTCAGGGCGGCCCACCACGCCCTCTGCGGCACTCTCAGCCAGATGCCCGGCTCTTTCCCTGGAAAACCTGGGCCCGGCTGGAAGCCCAGGCCAGTTGGGCGCCGGCGCGGCGTTCTTCGGCCGCCGGGTGGCCGCCGCTGCGCGAACAGGTGGCCGCCTATCTGCGCCGGGAGCGTGGGCTGGACTGCCAGCCGGAGCAGGTCATCATCACCACCGGCAGCCAGCAGGCGCTGGACCTGGCCGCCCGGACCCTGCTGGACCAGGAAGAACAGGTGGCGCTGGAATCTCCGGGTTACCCTGGCACCCGCGCGGCCATGCTGGGTGCCGGCCTGCGCCCACTGGCCCTGCCGGTGGATGAAGCTGGCCTGGACCCGGCAGCGCTGTGGCGGCAGCCACGGCTCAGAATGGTCGGGGTTACGCCGGCCCACCAGTTCCCCACCGGCGTGTCGCTCAGCCCCGGGCGGCGGCTGGAGCTGCTGCGCTGGGCCGAGGAGCAGGGCGGCTGGATTCTGGAAGACGACTACGATTCCGAATACCGCTACGCTGGTCCTCCCCTGACGCCGCTGCAAGCCCTCAGCGACCGGGTGATTCATCTGGGCACCTTCTCGGCTTTCCTCTTCTCGGGCCTGCGCCTGGGCTTTCTGGTGGTGCCGCTGCATCTGGCCGGCACCTTTACCGCTGTCAAGCAGGCAATGGACGGCGGCTCTTCCCTGCACGACAGCGCCACCCTGGCCCGCTTTATGGCCGAAGGTCACTTCACCCGCCACCTGGCCCGCACCCGGCGTATCTACGCGGCGCGGCACGACTTTCTGCTGGCACAGGTGCAGGCGTTGGGAGCAACTGTCCCAGCGCCGGGGCGTGGCCTGCACCTCACTGCCTACTGGCCGTCCAGGCAGCAAGCACAGGTGCTGCGCCAGGCGCCCGGGCTGGGGCTGGACCTCACCCCGGTGCAGGCTTTCCAGTGGGGCCGCCAGACCAACGTGCCAGGGCTTTTGCTGGGG